>DATNQY010000186.1:0-39162 GCA_036703785.1 Candidatus Obscuribacterales bacterium | reverse complement strand
CATCCTCATCAATCATCAATGCCCAGGGTTTTCTAGATCTCACCTTTGGAGATGCGACCATTATCCCCGGAGTTCTAAAGGTGCTCAAATTTCGATTGCCGTTATCCAGAAATCTGCTCAGTTTTAGTTTGCCAAAAACAGGCATTACCAGAAAGTCCACATCAGAAGCCGAGTGATACTGCACCAGCCTACAAACAAGCTAACAAGTTACTGGCCGCGCGCTGTTATACCGAGTCTGAGAGGCTCTACAGAATCGCGGTGGAATCCGAGACAGGGCTTGCAAAAGTCAGCGCCATGCTTGGGCTAATCGAGTCACTCCGTGGACAGGGAAGAATGCCCGAAGCAGATAAGTTGGAGGATCAGGCAACCGATCTCTTGCTCGGACGTTAAGAGCAGGTCAGTCGAGCTGAGAGCGTGACCACTCGCAAGCACTCTTCACGGTTGAGTAAGATCCAAAACCCTCAGCGGAAAGCCTGGAAGGTGAAACCTTCACCACGTCTCTTGCTCCGATGGCTGATTAAAATCTGGCGAAATTGCCAGCATTCAATAGCGTTTCCGTGCTCAAAGTCACCCGTCTTATATCTACACAACAGATTCGACATTGCAGCGAAACTGAGAATTAATCGCCACCCTTGCCGCAGAGGCCAATTGAGTAGTCAGGATAACTTTCAGAAGGCAATCGGAGCAACTGTCAAACGATTACGTTTGCAGCTCTGCTTGTCGACAAAAGATCTGGCCGCGCAGATTGCAGACAGTTTGGCGCTTTCATCATCGACAGATCCCGTGAGGAAGCACCACCAGAAGTGCGCTTAAGTTGAGTGACCCGACAATTACTGGGCGGCCGAGGCTAAATTACAATCACGGAGTCCATTCTATACTTTTCAGCTCTCCCTCTGAGAATCTTTTGCCGTTGGTATGCAGTTGCCACTCATTGTTCCAGTAATCGACTGCGCCATGATGTCGGTTCACCACCTCAAGCAAATCAACAGGATGACATTCCTTTCGATGGTAACTGCAGCAAATGACCACTCGATGACCGTGAAGGCTTTGATGCAGCTGTTGTTCGTACTCCATGAAATGGCCCCAGTTGTCCATAAGAACAAAAGTGGTATTACCCGCAATGCGCAATCCGTTAAAGCCTTCATCAACAGCGCGCTGTTCTTCATCTATGAGGCGTGTGACGAGTTCTTGAGGAGTCAAATTGCCCGGCGCGCCATACCATGAAAGCGCCTCGAAAACCTCGAGTTGTCCGCTTGTTAAACCTTGCTGCAGGTCGACAGATGTCCCAATTTCGGACCTGATTTCATTTGCCGGCAAGGGAGACGAAGCCACCCAAAGACAACGCTCTTTGTTGGTGAGTCCGGCCCGGAAGAACGGGATTAGCCCGTCCAGGAGTTCTTGCCGGGAGGCATAAAAATGGCACATGTGGATGCCGTACGGCACTATGCCGATTCCTGGTATGCCAAAGTTTGTAAGATGCGACTTACTCATTGTTGGCAGCCTTTCCGTCCGGCACATCATAGGATTTGGCTCTGGCTAGCACGTCATGGAAATACTGCGGCGCCGTATCTTTTACCCATAGCAACATAGCCTGCGAGGAGGGCACCCCCGATACGCCTGACCACGAAACGAGTGATTGCAGCAATGGTCCCTCGATGGGCCCCATAACCTCTTCGACGGCAGCATTGATGGCGTTGCGATGACCTAAGTAGTCCCTCGTCGGTATGACGTTACTGTGCGTGCTACACACGTTGGCAAACACTTCATCGTAGATACGTGGGTCATAGCGGTCCATGAGAAACGAACAGAAGATGGCGATACTTTCCTCGTGGGCTACCTCGTCGAAGAATTGCTCTAGCTTGTGGGATGCATTTCCGTTACCGTCAACGTAAAGCACATTGACCATCTCGCCCCACCAGCGTACTCGCGAGTACTTGCCGTCGCAGCGCGCCTTTTTAATTGTCTGGGAGGCAAGCGGTTTGAAGATCGATCCGTCCGGCGCGCCATTGGCCATAAATTTTGGCAGCGTGTCATTCGCGTTCAGTAACGTTAGTTGTCCGCGCTCGAAAAGCTGCGGGATATCCAGACCGTGGCGCTCCAAGTGCTTGCTTATATTAGCCCAATTCGAATCCGTGGCGACCAAAATTATGGACTCGCCACGAATCAAGCCTTCGACGGCAAAGTGGCTGATTGCCTCGCCGTAGAAGTCGGGTTCCTGATACAGTTGGACGATGTGCCCATCTGGTCCAGGATTAGATAGCAGATCTTTCCACTCGAGGCTATTCATCGATAAAAACATATCACATAAGCCCCATTCGAGTGAACTGACTAACAGAGTTACCTTAGGGCTCACTTTCGGATACACGAATTTCAGACGGCAGCCCGGTGCTATTCAAAACGTCACCTAAGGAAGGCTGTGATTGAGTAGGGGAAATTCCTACGAATGTCGCATATGCCTAAGTGCTGTTGCCTTACTGGTGGCGCTATACAAGATTTCCGGAGATTCGCGGCTCCGGATGCGATTTGCATAACAAGGTGTATGATCGAACTATTCACGGAGAGAGGATCTTGAGTTTTCGTGCGCCAATCGGATAATCGGTTGGATGGCGATCAATAATTGCGCGATGAGAGTTCTCATAGTCGAAGATAACCTGCTCAACCAAAAGATGCTCCAGTTACTGGTGCGCAAAAATGGCCATGAATGCGACGTCGTATCGAACGGATTGGAAGCAGTATCGGCGGTCAGCCGAGTCTCTTACTCTCTTATACTCATGGACATCATGATGCCAATCATGGATGGCATCGAAGCGACAATTGAAATTCGCAAATTTGACCAAGCCATCCCGATAATTGCAGTGACTGCACTGGACATTGCTGAGTTTGAAGGACGGGCTTTAGCCGCTGGCATGAATGACTATATGACCAAGCCGATCAGCCTATCAATTCTGAACCAAAAATTGGAGCGGTGGTTGCCGAAAACCTCCAACGTCTTAGAGCTTATCGTCGATAACGAAATTCGCAGCGCTGAGGGATAGAAACGCTACTTGCCGAATTGGGAAGCAGACGAAGTCAGCACGTGACTTGGCAAAGAGAAGTAAAAGGTCGAACCGCCGCTTTGGTTACGTTCAAACCAGATTTCGCCGGAATTGCGCTCGACAATCTTGCGGCAGATTGCCAGTCCCATGCCTGTTCCGGTGGTGCCTGGCTTAGCACTCAGCCGGTAGAAAATTTTAAACACGTCGCGCGCGTAAATCTGATCGATGCCAATACCATTGTCTTCGATGGAAAAGATCCACATCGAGCCCTGCTCTCGGGCGCTGATTTTGATCTGCGGCGGTTTGTCAGAATGAAACTTCAGTGCATTGTCGAGCAAGCTGCGGAATAGATAGCTCATTTGTTTTGCATTACTGAAAACTACCGGTAGCTTCTCATACGTAACGGTACCCTGTACGGCTTCGATGCGCGGCCGCAAATCTTCAATGGTGGCGGCGACGACAGTGGCAGAATTCACATACTGCTGCTCCACGTCCAACTTGTTGATTCGAGCATACGTCCAGAGATCTTCCACCATTTGGGCGATGATCGCGCCTGAATCGGTGCAAATGCCCATAAACTCATCCGCGTCGGGGCCCAGCCGTCCCTGGTATCTCACCGCGAGGAGGTTCAAGTAGCTGCGTATCTTGCCGACGTGTTCTTGCAATTCATGAGACACCACCTGCGCTAATGTTTGCAATTCATCGTTCAAAGCTTTGACGTTGAGCGAAAACTGCTCCATCATCTTTTCATTGGTGATATCGAGCATTTCCACCACAGTGCCTGTGACAACGCCGCTTGTGATAATGCTGGTTGCGCTGAAAAGTATGTTGGCGCACGTGCCATCTTTACGAACGCACATTTCATCTCTGGCACGAAGCGAAAGTGGCACGGCAGAATGTAGTTGCATAAAACATTCGTGGGGCGCCAAGGTGGACCCGTCGGATAACCCACCGTGCAGCCTGTCAAAAAGTGTGTGCCCGATTAGTTCCTTTGAAGAATATCGAGTAAGTTGCTCGGCCATTGGATTGGCAAATACGCACACGCCGTTTTCGTCCAACAGAAACAACGCCGCCGCCATATTGTTGGTGATGACACGATTGATTTGGTTCAGTTCCAGGACTTGTTCGGCCTGAATGCGAAGCAATCGCTCTTGCGCCTCATTGACCGCTCTTTGTATGGCGATCGGCAAGGCGAACAGATTGTGCTTCATCACATAATCGGTGGCGCCCGCCTTAACAGCCTCAATCGCTAATTCTTCACCCATGATTCCGGAAAGAAAAATGAATGGCACGTCGGGACATAGAGCTTCTCGAACCTGCAATGCGGCGACACCATCAAATGTGGGCACCGCAAAGTCAGCGACAAAAACATGCGGTTTTTCCTTCGCAATTGCCTCGCGAAACTGCGTTTCATCATCGCAAGAAACGAGCGTATAGGTAAGCCCGGATTTTCGCAATTCAGCATCAACCAAGGCCACATCCGCTTCTGCATCTTCGAGAATGATTATGCGCAGCGTCTGCGTGAGTGCATAGTTGGCTAATGTTTCTTGCCTTTGGCGCAGCATGGTAAAGGCAGTGCGTTGCGCGTCTCGAAGCTTCTGCTTCTCGGTGAGCTCGTTCATCGCCCGAGCGACAGTCAATATTAGTCTCTCTAACCGATCCTTGAGTACGTAATCTGTCGCACCGCGTTTCACAGCCTCAAACGCCATTACGTCACTGAGGGTACCTGTGACTAGAATGAAGGGAAGATCGGGGTCGATGCCTCTGACTATGTCGAGCGCGTGCAGTCCGTCGAACCCGGGCAACGAAAAATCCGACAGAATCAGATTGGGCTTGAACGCCGTCAGTTGCATCTGCAGTTGGTCGACAGAGTCCACTCGATGCGCCTTGAATGACAGCCCCGCGGCCTTCAGCGCGCGCACAATTAGCTCGTAATCGCTTTCTTCGTCTTCGATTACGAGAATTCGTAAATCTGTAGTGGGGATGGATAATCCGTCAATCGCAGATTGCATTCGCTAGACGCCTCGGAGCGGTTGCTTGTTAACTAACAGCCAATAGAACCCTAGATCGGAGATGACCTTTAGAAAAGACTCGAAGGCCACGGGTTTTACGACGTAGCTGTTGGCGCCGAGCTTGTAGCACTCCGCCAGGTCGGGCTCTTCCTGCGACGATGTGACAATAACGATCGGTATCAGTTTGGTTTCTTCGGTTGATTTAAGTTTTCGCAAAACCTCAAGACCATCAACCTTCGGCAGTTTTAAATCGAGAAACACAACCTTGGGAGTTTCATTCCCTGGACGGTTCTCGTAGGTGCCGGTTCTAAACAAATAGTCTAACGCGTCTTGACCATCCTCACAGACGTGAACACGATTGGCGAGATTGTGCCGCTTCAGTGCGCGCATCATCAGTTCGACGTCTTCAGCACTGTCTTCGACGATAAGTATTTCCACTTCTTTCATGCCTCAATAAATTCCTCGCTTTTTTTCGGAATACTGAAATAGAAAGACGCCCCCGCGCCGAGTTGTGATTCAGCCCACACTTTGCCACCATGGCGGTGAATAATCCGTTGGACTAGCGCAAGCCCAATGCCCGTTCCTGGAAAATCCTTGCTCTTATGCAACCGTTGAAACGGACCGAACAGTTTGTCCATAAAACGATCATCAAAACCAACACCATTGTCTCGAACGCAAAAGATGAATTCGTCGCCTCGCTCTTCCTCAAAGAGTTTGACGTGTGCTATTTCACGCGGCGCCGTAAACTTGACTGCGTTGCTGAAAAGATTTATCAGTACCTGCCTCATCATGGCGCGATCGGCTCGAATGCGAGGAAGCTCAGCTACTTCCAGCTCGATCTTACGATCATCGATGTTGGCAGTAATTTCCGCCCAAACATTTAACGCCATGGCTTTGAGATCTAGCGATACCGCGGAAAGGTCGAGACGGCTCAATCTCGAGAAACTCAACAGATCATCGATGAGCGTGCCCATCTTCACGGCGCTTTTCTCGATGTGTTCAAGATACCGACGCGCTTCTTCAGGAAGCTCGCGGGCATAATCCTCCAACAACGCTTTGGCAAATCCGTTGATCGAGCGCAGAGGTGACCTTAAGTCGTGGGAGACTGAATAAGAGAATGTCTCCAGCTCCTTGTTGGCCGCTTCCAGGTCGCGCTGCAGCGCAACGGCTTTGTGGGCCAGATCCAGCTCTATCAATTGTCGGGCGATCTGGGCGTCGTTCGTTCGGAGCTTTTTCGCGTCTTCGTCGCTCCGGACAGACATATCATGCAGCAGCTGCGTTTGCTCGGTTGACCTAACATCCGCATCGGCCAGGTCGGTACCTAGCTTTTGCAATTGCGATCGCAGAAGTTTGATTTCTGTATTCGCCACTTCCAGCTCTGCAGCGAGTTGGTCAATGGTTTTAGTGTTTTTGTGTTTGTATGGTTGCATGGCGCTGCCGTTGAACGCTGAGACTAGAATTATCGCGTTCCGTATGCGCGCGGAATGACCACAAGGCATCGTAATTTTGAAAGTCTCAAAGCAGCAGCATAGCACGTTGCAACCGGCAACGCCCGCTAGATTTGTCAAGGAAGCCCTGCAGGCCAACAGTAGTAGACGAACCGAATAACAGGGACTGGCGGAAGCGCTCCAAATAGCTCATATGTGCGCACGCGATCCCTGATGGCACCGAGAGAAAACGACACTGCTTGAGCAGTGCCGTTTTTCATGGGAGACGCATTGCACCTTTAGCGAAACGCGGACCAGGGGCCTGATGCCGGCACGGCAAACGTGTACGATTTGCCGCCGTAAGACGCCTGCAATGTAGAGCTGCTTTGCGCTCCTCTTTCGTTGACGTTGCGGAGGACTTTCATTCCCGGCAGAGGCTTGCGTCCGGCGGTTGTCGATGTCGAATCTGTGAGAGTAGTCATTGGTTTATCTCCGGTTGGATTGGGCTGACAATGCTAGTATCGTCGCCGTGCCGTTAGGGATTTGTTAGGATTACATGCGGGGTCTAAAAGTCAAAAGGAGACATGGTTGAACGAGCCAATCTATGAGGCTTTGGGGTTTTTTACGCTCCGCGCTCCTCTTTTGCCGATCGAACAATATTTGGCCCTAGCGAGCAGACCGGTTGGGGTCGACGAAGTCGAAGCCCTCTTTTCGAAGCATTCGCAGATAGCGCGCGCGATTGTGTTGGGCAACCCCGCGCTCTTCGAGGCCTTTGAGCGCGCTAAAATCAGTCTCAAAGACATAGATAAGGTTGTCTCCAAAATTTTGCGGCTACTGATCAGGATGTCGAGTCGCCCCACACCGTTTGGAATGTATGCCGGTATTTCTGTCGGCTCATGGTCCAATCACAGCGACCTCGTAATCGCAAGCGAGCCGGCTTCAACTGCAACGAGGTTGGACTCCGAGTTTGCCGCGAAGCTGGCGCTGAGCATGGAGCAGAAATATTTGAAATCGCTGCTATTGTTCGCCAATCCAGCCGTGTCTATCAGGCGCAATCGCGTTTACTTGCTCGAGAAAGCGCCCACTCTTAATGAATTGGATGTAGATGGTCTCTCGATTCAGGCAACGCCGGAGATTGTTGATGTGCTGAAGCTTGCGCACGAGCCGGCGCCGTATTCGCGCCTGGCTGAAGTCCTCGGCGCGACTGGAATGACTGAAGAGGACGCTCACGGCATTTTGTCACAGCTGGTTGAAACGACCTTTCTTCTCACCAATTTGCGAGCAAGTGCCGTTGAGGCGGCGGCACCATCCATGATGTCAGCGCTCTCTGATATTGCCGAGTGCGGCGAAAAGAGCTTGCTCTTCAACATGGCGAAAAATTCTGCGTTGATTGATAAGAGTATCGATACAATTGATACAAGCAAGCTTAACACCATGGTGCGTGAGGGCGGCGATGTCGTCAGCACGGCGGCCGGCATGGGCTTACAGACGGACACGGCGCTGTCGACAGCTGGTGGCACACTAAATAAGGCAGTCGCAACAGCAGTGAGCCGAATGGTAGAACTGCTAATCAAACTCGGCTGCGTCGAGAGTGGCGCATTGCATATCGCCGATTATCGCGATCGCTTTCTGGCTAAGTATGACCATCGTGAAGCGCCGTGCCTGGAGTTGCTCAATCAAGATGTTGGACTTGGCCTTCCGAACTCCGCTGACGGACAACGGCAAGCGCCCATCGACGCGAAGAAACAGCGCGTGATGAACGGGCTGGTGCACAAAGCTATCCGCAACCACCAATTCGAGATAGTGCTTGATGACGCCGTGATCGAGAGTCTTAGTGACAAGCCGCCCTCCAGGGACAAGTTGCCATCATCCCTGGATGCCTTTGTCACAATTCTTGCAAGTTCGCTTGCCGATCTCGACGCTGGTAGGTTTGTCATTGCCAGTTGCAGACCAGTCGCCGGCGCAGGGAGAAACTTAGGCAGATTCGCCGATCTTGCACCACTGCCGGTGCCGTCCGCCCTTGCGGAGTGTGACAAAGCTGAGCAGGCGGTCGAACCCGACGCCGTGATCGCAGAAGTGTGCTCCATACCAAGAACACTGCGCGTGGCAAATGTACGTTCGGCGCGGCATGCGCGCGGATTCGAGATACCGGTTCATTCGGGCAGTAAGGCGAGCAACGCGATTGGCCTCGACGATCTTCTGGTCGGCGTAGAAAATGGCCGGTTTTACGTTCGCTCTCTCAAGCTCGGTTGCAGGGTGAGGACGTCTGTTACTAACCTCATGAACGCTAAGTTCGATACTGCAATCGCCAGATTTCTGGGCGACGTTAGCAAAGATGGAATACTCGAAATTGTACCGTTCAGTTGGGGCGCTGCGTCGCAATCGGTGTTTCTACCGCGATTGCGATATGACAAATTCATTATTTCACCGGCGCGCTGGCATCTATCTTCAGCGGATATTCCAATCGAACCCGGACTGCCTGCAGAAAAGTTCTCGCATTGGCTGGCTGCATGGCGCACGGAATGGTTTGTCCCGCGATATGTGTATTTGACACAGGGCGACAACCGTTTATTGCTTGATCTGGACAACTCGCAGCATAGAGATGAGCTGCGATTAGAACTTTCCGCAGTCAAACAGCACGAGCTCATTCAGCTCGAAGAAGCTTTCTGTCAGCCGGAACAATTATGGTTACAGGGTGAGGACGGACACTTCGTTTCGGAGTTGGTGGTGCCGCTGATCAAGGGCCCATCTGCGACGAATTCCTCCGAGTCTGCAGTCAATTACGCCTTTGATCCGCAATCGATTTCTATCGCTACTCGCATCAAACCGCCAGGGCAAATTTGGGTTTTTGCAAAATTCTATTGTGGACAAAATCTGGCAGACGATCTAATTAGCGGACCGCTGCTTGACCTTTCCGAATCGATAGCTGCTGATCGGTTAAGCCGGCTATCGTTTTTCATGAGATATGGCGATCCTGACAGCCACGTTCGCCAACGATTTCTCGTCAAAGATTCGCAAGCTGCTGATGAAGTGTATCGCCGGATTTGCCAATTGGGATCGAATCTGATAGCCGAAGAATTGTGCACCCGGCTCACCTTTGATACGTACGACAGAGAAATAGAGCGATACGGTGGACCAGAAGCCATTGATTCTGCCGAATGCTTATTCGCCGCTGACAGTGAAGCTGTCGCAAAACTGATAAAGCTAGATGCAGCAGGGCAATGGCAATACAGCCGGATCGTTACTGCGGCTGCTACTTCCGACCGCATGCTCACATCGCTCGGTCTGGATCCCGCCGCTCGCGTCGACTGGTATCGCAATAACGACATAGCACGCAATGAATCTGGTGCAGATTACCGCTTGCATAAAGACGAGTTGATGGCATTGTTTGTCACCGACAAGAACGCGCCGCACCAGCCGTTAGATGCCATCCTTGCGGAGTGGAAATCCAGTCTGTCTTCCGTTGGTGCGAAGTACAACAGCCTTAACGCAAGCGCATCTTTATCGAGAGATTTGTTGTGGATCTATCGAAGTTTCGTTCACATGCATTGCAATCGTCTCGGACTGAACAACCAGCAAGAGGCGCAAGCGATTAGTTTGGCACATCGTGCGGCTGATGCGGTGAAAGCTAGAAATATGCCACTCAAGAATTAGCACATTAACTCACCAGATACCGACGGCAACTGATTAACACCTATTATCCCGGGCATAAATAGGAAGGCGTCTGACGCTCCCGCTAATCCTGGAGAAGCTCTGCGGCGGAGCAGCCGGCTTGGACCGGCTGGGCGCGGGTTCGAATCCTGCCTCCAGGCCTCATTCCTTCAATCGATGCCTTCATTACATGACTAACAACGACGACAAAAGCACTGACGTCATCATGTCGCCCGGCTATGCACTGGGACAGTTGGTGAAGGCTCTTTCGAGCAAGGGCGATCAGGCGACTAAGCGCGTGCAGCAATGGCAGGCAGTTATTGGTGGCATGCTCGATGGTTCGTTGAACATTGGTTCGCGCACGCCGGTTGCTGACACTCCGATATGGGCGACGCTCGAGGTGGCTCACGGTGGCTTTGCCACAGAGGGGCTAGCTGCCGGTGGCGAGCTGAGCAAGCAAGAAGTCGCAAAATTGACGGCCCTCGTCCCGGACGACTTTGATGCTGTCGCCCGCGGCGAATTGAACCGCACTGAAGTGGCGCGCACGGCGCTTAACGCGCATTATCTGACTGGCGATGGCCGCGCTGAGCTCGATAAGCTGCTGGAAAATGGTTGTTACCGAGTCGATGTCCCCGAGGAAGCGGCTCTGCTCGTTTCGGCGTGGCTATCGCAAAAGAACGAACGCGAGCGTTGCGATCAACTCAATGCGACAATTGCACCTTTCTTCGATCGGTTGCGCTTTTACCCTCGCATCGACTATCTTCCGCTCACACCTCTGGTCGGTGATACGGCCTACGTGCAAACCGCAGCCGAGTGCGCCGAAAAATTGCGTAGCCGTCCGCAGCAGGAGCAGGTGCTGCGCATGAAGGAAACGCTGAGAGTGTGGACACCGCTCTACGATCGCCTCCTGCAGTTATTCATGGACAGGCTCTCTGAGGATAAGTGTTCGCAATCCGGGTTTGCCGTCGAATGGCAAACCCGCGCTAATGCTTTTTTATACGACTACCAGCAAGTCTGCCGTTCGGCGACGCTCTGCACCAAACACAAGAAAAAGAAGGAAAACTTCGCCAGGTTGCGTTCTTACTTGGAACTGGCCGCGGAGGACTTTTCCAAACTGACGGCGGCTGACCTCAAAGACATTCGGCGTATCCTTGCCAACCACGCCACCGCTCACGGTGCAATAGGCAGCGAGAAGTTTCAAGCGACCCGAGCCATGCAGAAAGAAGTCGCCGCTCAGCCTTTGCATCGCGACATTGCTGAAATCATTGGCGCCAGGCTGGACAAGGAAATTCCCGACGAGGGCGTTTCTGATCTGACAAACGTCAAAGCTCCATTATTTGGTGATGAAGCGGCACGCATAGCAGCCAAAAGACGAACACGACTGCCTGCTTCTTTGCTTAAAAAGATCGATCGGTGTATGGTGGCACCGCTGCCGGTGCTGATCAAAGAACGTGTCATCGGATCTGCCGAAGCTATGGCCGCTGTGTTGCCATTGCTCACGGCTCGCACCGCCGCGGCTTCCGTTGCAGACCCCAAGTTGGCCCGATTGATAGACTCTTCGTACCGAGCGTTTCGGAAACGACGGTCGCTTTTGTTGCTCAACCTGGCTAGCCAGGCACAGTTCCATGAATTGCCATGGATTTCTGCTCTGTCACCCTGGGTAAAATCCAGTGAAAATTCTGCCGCTGCGGCGCATGCAGCGCTAACACAAGCGACGAAATTGGCGATAACGAACTTCCCTCAAACGATCGTTCCGAACAAGCTCGTGAAAGAGTTGCGGTCGCTGGCAAAGACGGCCGGCATCGAAATTGCCCTCGTAGACGAACTGGCTGCCGACATCTTTATGGGCACGTTTTCGGTGAATTTCCTGCAAGCAGCCCAAGAAGCCGCGAATCTGCTGCGCGAAACATTGTACGAGCGATACTATGGCATCGACTACCTTTCCATATTACGTATATACGGCACGCAGACTAAGGGAAAAACGGTTACCAGTCCCGACTTCGACAAGCTATGCTTCGAGAGGAGCACCGCCTGTGGTGCACAGTCCGTCGCCGGCAATGGCACTGTTATCGAGCAGGCGCAAATCTTGACCACGCATAATTTGGCCAGTCTCTGGCACTCCCTTAGCTGGGCTGAACGCGACAACATCGATTTGTCCGAAGCTGGGCGCGCCTGCTTTACCTGGATTTGCCGGAGGCTGCAACTCGAGTTGGACTCCTGGCGAACCGAGCTGCAATTTATCAAAAACGCCGCTTATGCCTGGCGGCAAATGTTGTTCTATATTTCGCTCTTAACTGATGAAGACCGCGCCGTCTTTATCGCATGGGCGAAAGAGCATTTTGAGCAGCAACCGTCCGAATTCCGAACTCGCTTTGCCCCCGCTATGAACGGGCTGCTCGCCATTGCGGACGGCGAGTCGTTTCAACCGGACGGCACGCATCAATCAGGCGGGCGCCGGTTGCTCGGCTGGTCTGCCGACCGACACTGGCTTCGCCGCCCAAACGTCTAGAACCTGATCAGAGGTGTTTCGCCGCGGCTCCATTCGGCGTGCCACTGGCAGGCGAGAGCGCCGTGTCTGTGAAGTTCTGGATGGCGATTTCTGAGTTCACTGCGGCGCGCCGGTTTGCGCGAGCTTGGTGCCGGCATTCGGAGCGGGACCTAGCGGCAGGGGAACAAGCGGAGGTCCGACGATCACGCCATTGCCATAGCGCGCTAATGCGGCTGGTATCATTGCCGATGCCGCGGCAATTTCTGCCGGGTTGCCTGTCGCGACATTCCATTTGGCGATGGCATCGGCGAAGATTGCGCCGTAGCTGGAGCCGTTGAATTTGCGGCTGTGCCATGAGGTGAAAACGATTCCCTCCAAGTTGCCCTGCGTGTGATGTAGCATAGCCGGCACCGGGACGGGATCCACGATGTCGTAATACAGACCACCCAGGACTCTGGCGAGCCCCGGATCTGTTTTGCTCATGCTCTTTGTGGCGTCCGTCGGGTACGGTTTGCGCGGCGTCAACGGGTTTATGCCGCCAACACCGGGGACTCCGGGGTTGATAGCTGTCGCCGGCGCAGTGCTCAGCAAAACAATTGCGAAAAAGCTCACCGCTGTGCAAACGCGCAGACACAGTGGGCGACTCGGGGGACGCAAAAAAACTCCAGCCATCTGGGTGCGGGCTCCGTGGCGGGTAGGGCTAGTTAGTAATTGCGGACAATCGCTAGTCTATTAATGGGAATATTGGCTGTCAACGTGCGTAGACACAGACTTCTGCAGAGTTGCCTAGTCTTCGACTTCAAGCGCCGCATCTTGCATGAGGACTGCCGGTTTCAATCTGCCATCGCGCAGCGATAGCATAGTCACTGTTTGCTTCACGGGCTGGGGCGGTTGGCTCATCGGGCGAACCGCAGTGCCGATTATGCTGATGAGAAGATTGTGATGCTCGCGCTCATTCATGCGCTCGGTACTGGCACCGGTCAGACGTACTTCATCGAGACGCCGTTTGATTTTGACACCGATGAGGCCAGCTGCGCCCACTGCCTTCATGCGTTGCGTGACGTCGGCCATTGCAATGTGCCGCGCTTGATTCAGTGCCTGGCTCCAGTGTCGCATTTCTTGATTTCCTGGCCAGTAGCCTAACATTCCGGGATTGATGAGTTGTTCATCGGCATCAGTTGTGAGAACGAACCAGGCGCAATGGCCCCAGACTAATCCCGCCGGCTCGTATCCGGCTCTATGCAAGGCAAACCATTCCTGCCCGGACAGATCGCTCAAAAACGGCTTCGCGGGCGCCGGACCGGGACCCTCAATTGCTGTTCCAACGATCTGCACCTCGATACACTTCTCGCTCCACTCGTGGCGAACGACGTTGATCCTTACACCGATGACACCATGCGCACCGATTAGTTTCAGTTCTTCATTCATTCGAGAGACGGCTAATTCGGTGGCCTTGTCGTAAGCAGCAGAGAGTTCCTTGGCTTCAGTGTCCGCATATTGTGACGCGTAGATTGTGCCCACGTGATACATACAACTGCCGGTAACCAATCCGCGGGCGCGATAGCCATGTCGTCTGAGCAGTGCCACCTCATCCGGCGCGAGGTTGCTTGTAAATATCGCATCGGTGGCGTCAGCTTGTTTGCCAAGCTCGCTCAAACGTTCGCGCGCTTGCACGGGAATGCCGCCTTTTGCGAGTGACTGCAGATCTTGTGCTTGCCGTTTGAGTTCAGCCTCGTGCACTTCCTGAATGCGTCGTTGCAACTCTTCTCTTTGCGCCTTGTCTTCGGGGCTAGAACCTGGCCATTGGAACATATCCGTCCACGACTTCGTTTTGGCGCCTCCCGGTCCGACGGTGGTTACCTTTGGCATGGGAACAGTAAAGCTTTGCTTTTTCAACGTCTGTCCCGTTTTGAATTGCATTTCCAGCGGACATGTTGCCGGATGCGCCGGCGAAAACTCGAATCCTATCGTCATATGGCAGGGTAAAAAGTCGAAACGTGCTGCGCCACCGGTGATCCAGTGACGCGCCTGTACGTCACCGACTTTGATGATTGCATGCTCTGCATCGCTGGTCTCGGATGTCTGAGCATGTGCCAATTTGCTGACGTCCGCGGGCACGCCGATGACAAAGTTGCTGCCCGCGGAAAGAAACGCGCGGTCCAACTCATCGAGTATGTCATCGTGACTGTGGCTGATGTGACCATGATGATGGCTTGACACTAGTTGCACGCCGCCGCCATTGCCCAAAGATTCCATCTTGCGAAGGAATGCACCATCGGCGCCTTCACCTGCACCAATAAAATGCAGGCGCATCGCATAGGGATGATCTGTGGTCAACCTGGGGAGGATTTTGGTCGTGACGTAAGTTTCGACTTGTACTTTATCTTGGAATTCGCCATCGGTTATCACGATCATATAGAGCCCCGGCGTTTTCCGTTGTTGCTCCATCGCCATCTGTATAGCGGGAGTGACCACGGTGCCACCACCGGGGCGATTGGCGCGAAATGCATCCGTCAATGCCTGGGTGCTGTTGATATAGCCGGCATGTGTCGTTCTGTCGGAATAAAAATACAGGTCATATCCTACGCCTGCCCGCGCGACGTGGTTGAGAATGGTGGCACATGCGTTGTATGCATGTCCGCTGCGAAACGTTTCACCCATGGAGCCGCTTTTGTCCATGAGCACAGCTAGCGACATATCGGGATTGGCGACGCATGGCAGCCCGCGTTGAAAGGCGAGGTCAAGTTGAATCATGGGCACGCCGCTAGGACCAGGCACCACCTGGTACTTAGCCATCCGAAAAACATTGCGATCGTAATAGGGCAAATTCTTTGCCCAAGCCATATACGGTCCGTTTTTGAACAGATCAAGAAAACCCATCACATTTACCTTTTCTCGTAGGGGCGGGGCAACGCCCGCCCTGGTGCACCAATTAGTCGATAAGCGGCAACACCAGCATCGGCGGATCGATGCGATGTTCTGCGCTGATTTCTTCGACGGCTGTTCCGACCGCGAAGAATTCGATAATGTGCGCGCCCCATGTGTGAGTTTTCTCGTGAATATTTGCGCCGACAATGCCTTTGGCACCAAGCTCTTCGGCTTCTTTCTGCATTCTTTCCATCGCCAGCTCGCGGCTGTCGTACAACGCCTGCGTGTATTGCGTCAGTTCGGTATTCTGCGTGAAGTTGCGCAGGAAGCTGCCGAAACTCTGCATCGCAATGTGATAAACGCAATTGCCCATCACCATGCCGAGCGGCCTGTAGCCGGAACGCAGCAAAACATAGAAGTCTTGTCCGCTCAAATCAGAAGTAAATGGACGCCCGTGTTTGTTTTTGAACCGATGAGGATCGTTGCGATGAACCACCGCCGTGCCGATGGCTACGAACTCGGCGACGTGGCTGCCCCACTCCTTGTGGTTGACTTCCAGTCGCACGCCCACGATACCGTCGGCACCGAGCGCGTGCGCCTCTTCTTCCATGCGGGTCATCGCCAGCTCGCGAGCGTGATACATCGCTTGTGTCAATACGGTCATCTCTTGGTTTTTCGACCACGACGCCTGCTGATAGCCAACGTGATAGATGGAGCTACCCACGACCAGACCAATTGGATCGAAGCCGGCTTCTTTTACGAGGAGAAACTCACTAGTCGACAAGTCGCTTGTAAAGAGTCGATGGGCTTCATCACGTCCGCGCATCTCGACCAAACGTTCCTGCGCGTGAACCGGAAGCGTTGCAAATTCCTTATCGTCGTCAGACATCGATCAACTCCTTGAATACAGCCGCCGCACGTCCAATATTATCCCCGGTCGCCGGGTGTATATGCTGGGTTAGCCACAATTTTATTGGGTAGTCTTGTTGCTGTTAATCATCCGAATCGGCATCGACGACTAAATCCGCCTCCGTTGCTGGCGCAAAGCGCACGATTTTTCCGGCTCTGTGCGCGCCACTGCCGCTGGTGTAACGTGCCCCGATCATCAAAGACCGGACGCGGTCGTTGATAAGGCTTGATCGCCGATCGCGCGAATACCTCGCTGGGAGCGTGGGTTGCTGCGACACAGCATTGCTTATATACTGGCGCGATCGACTATATAGTTGCTCCGCTGCCGAACAACATGGAGAGGTCCATGAAGGGGTTCTCCATGACGCGCATATGCCCACTTATTTGGCGCGGATTGTCCGCGTGCTTTTCCGTAATCATGGTGTTGTGCCAGTGCGGTTACGCCGCGGGAGGTACCCCGACTAACATCGCGCTGCCGCACAACTTGAATCTCACGTCCACAGCGAAAAGCGTCATCGCTCCAGCTTCTGCAACAATCCTAATCGGCGGACATTCGCAATCCATCCTTGCCGGCAGTCGAATCACCACTTCTGAGGCTGTGGCGATTGTTCAGCAGTTGTTTTCCGGGACACAGTCCATTGTTATCGGCAGACAGGGCAATGCAACCGGCGGAACATTGATCATCCCGGCCGCCCAGCAACTCTCAGTCCTCGTCGTGCCTTTCAATGTGAAAGTTTTGCGCGACTTTAGCAGCACATCGACGTTCACTCTTACCGGCAACCTGGTTAATTCCGGATCACTCTTCGCGCTATCTACAAACGCAGCAAGCAAAACCGCGACGATCGCTGCTCCCTCCATCTTCAACAACAGCGGTGCTCTGATTAGCTCTGTTGTGCCTGTTGGCGGGTTCCACAGTTTCTTTGGTGCGATCAAAGATCTCAACTTGACCCTGGTGGCAAATACAATCAAGAACAGAGGCACCATATCCAGTGCCGGTGATTTGACTTTGGCCGCCGCCAAAGGCAGGCTCTTTCTTGATGGCACAGGCGGCATTTTGTCCGCCGCGAACAATATCAATATCACTGCAACCAACAAAGCGACGTCTGCTGTCATTGCGCTGGTTGGCGGCGACTTCATTAGCAGGCAAGTCAATGCCGATGTCGAAGGCGGCACCATCGACATTTTTGCCGATCAGATAAACGGACTCGTCAATGTCGATGCCAGAAATGCACATGTGGGCACGATGAGCGGTGCATTCAGAATGGGGCAAATGAACGTCACCGGTGATCCCACCTACTTCAGCAACGGTGATTTCATCATCTCGGCGGATCTGATTGGTCCTCCCGGGCAAAATGTGACCATACTGGCTGGTGGCGACGTCAATATCGAGCCGCCCTCAAACTCGATTGCGATTATCGAGCCTGGCGCCGGCAAGTTGGAAAATGTGACGATCGTTGCCGGTGGAAATTTAGTCTTCGTCAAGCCGGCTGCATCGTCTTCTGCCAGCCCGATTGTGGCTGGTTCGATAAGAGTAACAGGGGCCGGCGCTACCGGTGGCGGCATCTTGTGCGGCACATGTTCTTCGTCGAGTTCAACTTGGGGTATCGGCACGGCAGGCGGCGGCGGCAATGTTCTTTTGGCCGCGTACTCTTCAAACGGCCAAGGAATACCGAGCGCGCACGCCGGAGTTGTTGATTTGAGCTTTGGCTCGATCAATACGAGCAGTGCAGGTAAGGCGGGCAACGTGACCATCATCGCCCCTGGGCAAATTACGCTCAGCTCTATTTCCATGACAGGGTTTGGAGGTGTGCCGAAGTTAGCAGTGACGACCGCCCTTCCGGTTGGCGTGTTGACCGCCGGTGCCTCAGGTAAGACAACCGGAACATTGGTTGCGGGCGCCACCACCAATGGCAGCATTCTTTTGCCCGCAGGCGCTCTGATCAACCTGAGCGGCGGTAGCAGTACACCGGGAGGCACGATCGACTGGCTCGGCGGCTCGGGCATCACAAGCAATGGGCAGATTTTATCCGGATCTCAGACCGGCAGAGGGGGGTCGATCACACTGAATAGCCCCAACGCCGGCGGTGGCGTGCAGATACTGGCCGGCAACCTGGACGCAGACGGAGGACGAGGCGCGGCCGGCGGACAAATCAGTTTGTTGGGCGCCACCAGTGGCGTGCGTGTAGAAGCATTGGTGACGGCTGATGGGGGCGGCGGCCTCGACGGAACTGACGGCAATAAAGGAAGCGCCGCGCACCCAAGCGGCACCGCGGGCGGTGCTGCCCGCGGCGGTGGCGCCGGCGGTATCATCCTCATAAGAGGGTCGGATTTGCTTCTTTTCTCGAGCACGACAATTTCCGCCGGCGGCGGGTTTGGCGGCAGCGGTGGCATCGGCGGTGACGGCTGGGGAATTAGTGTTCCTGTGACTGGCAATGCGGGCAACGGCGGAGCCGGCGGCAACGGGACTAACGGCGGAGCCGGCGGCAAGATCTCTATTTCCGCTTCGGTTATCGAAGTAGCCGGATCCACAACTACTGCCCAGCTTAATTGCATTGGAGGCACGGCCGGCGCCGGCAGAGTTGGCGGCGATGGCGGTGCCGGCACAGTTGCCGGCGGAAGCGGCGGCAAGGGCGGGCGCGCGGGAGCAGGCGGGGCCGGTGGAAAAATTTCCGTGTCCGTCGATTCCTTCGACCATGACCTGGGACAAGGACAATTTAACATCAACGTTAACGGCGGCGGCGGCTCGTCGGGGGGCTTGGGCGGGGCCGGCGGCGGTGGGAGTCGGAAAGGAGGCAACGGTGGAACAGGCGGCGTCGCCGGAGCAGGCGGCACCGGCGGCAGTATCATAATTAAAGGTACCGGAGCCGCGCTTTCATCGTTCCAGGCGAAAACCAATGATTTGTTTACCGCCAGCGGTGGCAATTCCGGGTCTCCCGGCACTGGAGAGATCGGTGGCTCTGCTACGACCGGAATAGGCGGCGCCGGCGGCGACGGTGGTGCCGGTGCGGCCGGCGGCAAAGGTGGCGCGGTGAGCATGACGATCAACATCATGCAATTGCCGGTGATCTTAGCCAACGGCGGCAGCGGAGTGAGTGGGCAGCCCGGTATAGCCGGTGCCCAAGGAGCCAGCACCGGCAGCGGCGGAGCAGGCGGCGCTGGTGGCAATGGAGGCAATGCCGGCACCATTACGGCCACGGGCGGCAATCAGCAAGTATTAGTTCAATCAGTAATCGAAGCACAAGGCGGTTCTGCCGGCGATGGTGGACAGGGCGGCGACAATAGCGCTTTGCCGACGAGCACCAGAACAGGCGGCGCCGGAGGTGCAGGCGGATCTGGTGGCGCCGGTGGTGCGGGGGGATCTATTCATATTAACGATGGCGCAGCTGACATCCAGATCGATACATCCGTAACCATTAATGCGTCCGGTCTTGATGGCGGCCATGCCGGCGCCGGTGGGGCCGGTTCAAATGGAAATCTCGGTGGTGGCGCCGGCGGTGCTGGCGGCAACGGCGGCGCCGGCGGGCACGGCGGATCCATTTCGCTGAAGTCGCCCGTCGTCACGGTGACAGCGGTCGTGAGCACTAATCAGTTATTTGTCAACGGCGGCGACGGTGGACTGAGCAATCTCGGCGCAGCTGGTGGCTCTTCCTCCAACGGGAAAGGTGCCGCGGGCGGACGGGCCGGCAATGGCGGCAATGGCGGAGCCGGCGGCGCGTTCAATGCAAAAGTCACAGCCGGCAACGGGCCGGCCATGCTGCTGGGCTTCGGCATGGATGCCAGCGGCGGCAATGGTGGTGACAATTCCAGCAACATCAGTGCTGTGATAAAGGCCGGCGGTGTTGGTGGTGATGGCGCATCCGGCGGAGGGCAGGGTGGCGACAATGGCAATGGCGGCCACGGAGGAAAGGGAGGAAGAGCATCAATCATCTCTACGGGTTCGGGGCCGGTTCAAAACGACATTGAGGATATCGATGTCACCGGCGGTAATGGCGGTAACGCTCTGGGTGATGGTGGCGATGGCGGCTCCAGTTTGTCCACGAAGGGCAGCGGCGGCAATGGTGGCGACGCGGGTAAAGCGGGTTTGCCTGGAGGCGGAGGCATCGTCGTCATCACCAGCGCCAGCAGCGGCATGAAAGCAATTCACGCGGCCGATGCCAGTGGTTTGAATATTGTTGCCAACGGCGGCAGCGCCGGCAACCTTGAGGGTTCCGGGGGCACAGGCGGCCCCGCTGGAACAGTATCCGGATTGGCAGGCGACGGCGGCAATGCCGGCGTCGGTGCGCGTGGTGCAGCAGGCGGGTCGATCACCCTCAGGGCAGCAAGAGGAACCGTAGATGCAACCTCGACTTCCGGTGTACTAGAGGCCAATGGCGGTGCCGGTAGCGCCGGAATCAACCCAGCCGTAACTTCCGGTGGCAATGGTGGGGGTGCCGCAACCAGGGGCGGTGCCGGTGGCAACGCCGAAGCCTTGGGTTCTGGCGGTTCCGGGGGCAGAATAACAGTCACGGGACTTGGGTTGAATCAACTGCCCCAAATTTCAGTAAATGGAGGAAGCGGCGGCACCCTTGTATCAGCTGCCACCGATGGCGGTGCCGGTGCGCCCAGTGACTTCAACGCGGGTATTGGCGGCAATGGCGGTGGACTGCCCGCGGCCGGCAACGGCGGTCGGGGCGGGATTATTTCTCTTACTGCCGGCGCTCCGGGCATCACACTCTCACAAACGGTTTCGTCATTCGGCGGCGACGGCGGATCGCTTACGGGCTCTCTCAGCGGAATAGCGGGAAACAGCAATGGCGCCGGGCGGCCCGGGGTGTCCGGCCACGCCGGAGCCGGGGGCAACGGAGGACATGGCGGTGCGCTGACCGTCAAGGTGCCGGGCAATGCCGCTGTTAGCCTGTCGCTGGTTAATGCCTATGCGGGAGCCGGCGGACAGGGTGCCGACGGCCTCGCCGGCACCGTTGCTGCGCGGCCCAAGCCGGGCACCGCCGGCGGTGCCGGCGGCAAAGGCGGTCTGGTCAGGGCTACTGCTGGCACGGCGCTAACCGACAATGCGGTTCTTTCCGCGGAGGGGGGTGCCGGTGGAAAGGGAGGCACAGGTGGCGCGGCCGGATTGCAAACCGACGCTTCGGGGTCTTTTCTCATCCAAGAGGGTGCCTCCGGCGGAAAAGGCGGACTCGGCGGCACTGGCGGCAATATTTCTCTAATTGCCGGTTCGACAGCGAGCAGCACCATTCTCAACGGTGGCGGGGGTGGTGGCACCGGCGGCACAGGCGGGCTTGGCGCTTCGAGCGGCAGTTCACCTGCTACTGCCGGTGGACAGGGTGGCGCCGGGGCCAATGGCGGCGCCGGCGGCTCTGTGCTTCTCCGGGCCACTGCCACCACGGTCACAACTAGTGACACCACGTCTGTTGATGGTGGCAGTGGAGGCACGGGCGGCATAGGCGGCGCCGGCGGAAGTAGCATCGGAATTGCTGCGACGGGCGGACAAGGAGGAATGGGAGCACTCGGTGGCAAGGGCGGCTCGATTACCGTCATCTCCAAAACCGGCGCCGGCGGCTTCACAATTTCGGCAACTGGTGGTGCCGGTGGCAGCGGCGGCACCGGTGGCACCGGAGGTAGTAACGGCAGCGGTCAAGCAAAAGGGGGAACCGGAGGCGACGGCGGTGACGGAGGAAACGGCGGTCCGCTGATAATTCTGGGACCATTTTCGTTTTCAGCCGGGCAAGTAGTGAATACCGGCGGAGCAGGCGGTGCCGCCGGACAGGGTGCTACCGGTATGATTGATGGCGATCCCGGAGCGCCAGGGATGGACGGCCGTGTCGGGCCCCTAATTACCGAGGACGACGGTGAGCACAAGTTGTTTGATATTGATCATAAGAAGCGCGATACGATTCGCATAGCCGGCGGTACAAACCTGACTTCTCGTGCCACCGTTTCCGCCGTCAGCTTTGCTTCTGTTGCTGAGACAAGCGAAGGGGATTCCGTCGAATTGGTAGTGGACACGGCCGCTGATCTCTAAGCGGTGCGATTGTCGACACAACGGCGAAGCGAACATAATCCAGGTGCCACCGAATGTGGTGCGGACAATGCTCGTCGTATGATTTCGAAGCGGCAATAGTTTTCATTTCATGATTTGACGTGGTGGTAAACGTCATTTAGACTGACAATGGTCTCCGCGTTAATTGAAAACACCAGTTGGGGTTTAGACATGAGCTGCAATACACACGACGAGCATACGCATAAACACGACGCGACATGCGGGCACAAGTCGATAAAACACGACGATCATACGGACTATCTTCATGACGGCCATTTGCACCACGTTCACGATGGTCACATAGATGAGCACACGCTGTCGGGCGGGAAGTCATCGTGCACACCTGAGCACAAGTGCAGCGATCACGACACCGCGCACAAGCACGGGCCTACCTGCGGACACGAAGCCGTACCGCACGCCGGGCACATGGATTACATCGTTGGTGGTCACCTGCATCATCCGTGCAGCACCCACTGCGACGATCACGGCGCGGTGACAATCGCGTAAAGTTGGCGCAAATATTATTTGCAAGGGCGGCGCGGCGCGTCGCCCTTGCGCGTTTGTTCGTCACCGGGCGGAGCCTTACCCCGCCCCCACGTTTGCCGGCATAATCCGCTATCATCTACTGATATGTTTCACGTTCCGCCCCTGACATGACCGAGGCAAAGCCCCAAGATGGGAGACTGATGCGGCCGGAGCTCTGGCTGCTTGTTTGCCTTGGCATCGTGGGCATTGTGTTCTTCTTCTGGAAGTACGACGATTCGTTTCCCTCAGCATCTATTGACTTAAAGCTGACACGCCAGCAGATTGCCGAGCGCGCGGCTGATTGGTCGCGCAAACTTGGATATGACGACAAGGGCGCGGTGGTTTCAACTGTGTTCAATCCTGACGAGGACGGCAAAACGTTTCTCGAATATGAACTCGGTCAGGCTCAAGCAAACACAGTGATGAAAAGCGAAGTGCCCATATGGAATTGGGTAACCAGATTTTGCCGTCCGCTTCAAATGGAAGACCTCAACGTGGGTTTGGGCCCTGACGGCTCACTTCATTACTTCAGCCATTCGCTGGCCAATGATGCTCCGGGCACGACTATCGATCACGCAAAAGCGCAGGAGATAGCCAAACAGTACATCGAGCAAAACATCGGACAGTCGCTTGCCGGTTGGAATCTGATAAAAGACGCGCAAACGAAGCAACTTCACCGCACCGACCATTCTTTCACCTGGGAGGACGGCAGTCATGATTACAAGGGCGGTCGCCTGCGGATGTACTTGGGTATTTCCGGCGATCAAGTCACCGACTATTCCCGTTTTCTGCACGTGCCCGACCGGTTCGAGCGCAAGTACAACCAGATTCGGTCTTACAACCTGCTGCTCAAGCAAATCTCGGACATCGTTTTCAGTTTTCTTGCATCGGCAGTGGCATTCATTTTCGTTTGGGCGTTGGCATCCGGACGCATCCGCTGGCGGCTAATTGGCGTAGTGGCGGTGGTGGCCGCCGTTCTGGGAGTGCTCAACTGGGTAGATTCAATCCCCAGCGTCATCAGCGGCTATCAGACAACGATGTCGTTCAACCAGTACTTGCTGAGCCAGGTGCTTTCCGGCCTGCTGGGAACGCTGGTGAGTGTTATCGCTTGCGTGGTCCTTTTCGGCGCGCTCGAACCAATATATAGGATGGCATTTCCTGAAAAAACGGCGCTGGAAAAGCTGCTGACAGAACGCGGATTGCGCTCTCCGGCGCTCTTTCGGGCGACGGTGGCCGGCTTGGCGACATTCGGCATTCACACAGCGTACGTGGTGGCGTTTTACCTCGGCGGCCAAAAAATCGGCTTCTGGTCGCCGATGGAAATCAGGGAAACCAGCACCCTGAGCGATCTCTGGCCTGTGTTTTCCGCTGTTAACGTGGGCATCAGCGCGTCCAGCATGGAAGAGCTCCTCTATCGAGTGCTGGCGCTAGTGATCTTTAAGAAGCTCACTCGTAACTTCTGGCTGGCGAATCTTCTTCAGGCGGCATCATGGGCATTCATGCACAGTGATTATCCCCAGGAGCCCGCCTACGCCAGGGGCGTGGAACTCACGATAGGCGGCTTTTTCTACGGCTATATCCTGAGAAGTTTTGGGCTTCCGGCAACCTTGCTCGCTCACTATACTTACGACGCCTTTCTCGGAGTCTCGCCGCTGCTGGGCGTTCCCTCGCTCGCCGATAAAGCGGGCGCACTGGTGGCGGTGTTGCCTGGTCCGCTGCTTCTGTTGGCGGGATTTGGCCTGATCAAGCGCCGGGGCAAAGCGGACGACGCCTTGCTGACCAACGAGGAAATTCCGGCTGCCCGCAAGAAGGAGGTGCTTGGTCCGCCGCCCGATCAACACTTCCTTTACCAACCGCTGACCAAAGCGGCGATCGCCGTTTGCTTGATCGGTGGATTGCTTGGTGCCGCCGTGAAGATTGGCGTGCCGTTGCGCACAATTGGAGAACGCAACGTGGTCACAATTTCGCGCACTCAGGCGATCGATGCGGCGAGAGGCTATCTTCAGAAACAAGACATTAACACGCTCGGGATGCGAACGGCAGCCGAACTCGCCGATGAAACGTACGACCTCGAGATGCAGTACGTCTTTGAAAAGATGGGCTACCGGAAAACGGCTGAACTAGCCAAAAGCGAGGAGCCGCGCCTGGTTTGGAAAGTGCGCTTCTTTAAGCCGATGGACCCAACCGAGTACTACGTTGCGCTTTCTCCCACCGGCACGCCCATGGCAAAAACGATAATCGAGGAGGACGAAGCACGGGGCGACCGTCCTACGCTGGAGACGGCGCGGCGGTCTATCGATGATTTTCTGAAGACCAGCTTCTCGTATTTAGAGCCGCTGGTTTTGGTCGATTCAACCAAGCTCGATCGCAAGTCTCGCACCGACTACAGCCTGACTTACCACGTACCGAAACTGAAGGTTGCCGACGCCGAATTCGAGGTTGCCACCGGCACGGTCGGCAGTATGGTTTCCGGACTTTCGACGGGATGGCAGATTCCGGAAAGCTGGAAATTCGAACGCAACAAGATGACTCAACAGGATCAGGTTTTCCGCGTCTTGCGAATGGCTTTGATAGTGGTCCTGTTGCTTAGCGGAATCTGGTGGTTGATCAAAGTTATTCCTACCGCCCACATCCGCTGGCGCATTCCGGCTGCGCTGGCAGTGATTTCGGCAATCATCGCCGCCGCGCGCCAGCTCAACCTGGCGGTTGGTTGGCCCTGGGATTACAAGACTGAAGTAACGATGGCGACGTTTATCACCAATCACCTGGCCAACGATGCCATCGCAGTGTTGTTCAGCGCAGCAACCACTGGGCTGACCGCCGCAATTGCGCTCATTGCCTATAACCGGATGTTTCCGGAGCAGCCTGTCACCTCGCTCATTCGCGGCGCCTGGCCACATATGGGCAAGGTGACGGCGGCAACCCGGCGGATGTGGCTGGATGCGATGCTGCTGAGCGTGGGCTTTACGCTTTTGATCGCCGGCGCCGATCACCTGGTGAATTTTGGACAATACCTCACGTCGCCAACAGTACATATGCTGCCCCTTGGATCGATCAGCTCGCTCAGCCAGGAATGGAGTGCGGCTGTAGGCGGCATACTGTCTGCGTTTTCGGCGGCGATTGCTTCCGTCATCGGCGCGGCGATACTTGCCGGCGTTGTCCAGCACTTCTTCGGCGGGTCATGGAAGAAGTTGCTGGCCTTCGGGCTCGTTGCCGATCTGGTCGCTAACAGCCACCTCCGCTACATGCAAGACTACGTCTGGACCGTCCTCTTCTTCGTGGTTGTGGGAGTCCTGGTCTGGGTTTTCGTCAAACGACTGGCGCGCTGCAATATCCTCGCCTATCTCTTCGCCGGCTATTTCCCGGCTTTGGCGTCGACTGTCAACACGCTAATTCGCCACGAGCGGCTTGAGCTGTGCGCCGGCGAGCTCGCGGCACTGGCTGTGGCCTTCGCCGTGCCGCTTGTTTACACGGCTTGGCTGTATTTGGCACCCCAAAAAGAACTTGATATTCTGCCACCAGATAAGGTTGCATAGCTGACAAGCGGGAAATTGCAAAAAACCTGTTCTTTTCTCGCTTTCAAGCGATTAGCGGCCTATCGATTTTGGGAATATTTCCAGGTAGGAAGTGTTCCCTATTTTTAGCAGCGGTGGCCCTGATGAGAGGCGACGGTTCTTTTTTTGCCAGTTTATTGCGCGTGAACCGCCTCGTCGCCGTGTTGTCCACTCTGTTTCTTCTCACCACGCCCGCTCTGGCGAAGGAATCCAATGCCGATGGCGGCTACCATGCGGCGATTCCTACCGACGTGATGTCTCGTCTCTCGTTCGAGGGAATGAATCGCAAGTATCTCGTGCACCTGCCGCCCTCCTATCACCCGGCCGATCCAACGCCGCTGGTTTTGGTGTTGCATGGTGGCGGTGGTGACATCGGGTTTGCCGTGCGCATGTTTCAGTTCAATCAGAAGGCTGACGACTCCGGCTTCATTGTCGCGTATCCCAACGGCTCGGGACGGCTGGGCGATCACGTTTTGACTTGGAATACCGATGCTTGCTGCGGGTACGCGGAAGCTCATCACATGAATGACGTCGGCTTCATTCGCAAGTTTTTGGACGAGCTGGAAAACGACTATAACATCGACAAAAAGCGCGTGTACGTCGTCGGGTTTTCCAATGGTGCCATGATGGCATACAAGCTGGCTTGCCAAATGCCGGAGAAGTTTGCTGGGTTCGCTGCTGTGTCCGGCTCTATGAACGGAGCAGAGCGCCTGCCCGCGGTGCCGATTTCCGGCTTGATCATTCATGGGCTGGCAGACCGCCACATTCCAATCGACGGCGGTGGCGGCAAGCTGGCGAAATGGGGCTTCAATGTGCACGCGAAGCCACTCGAGTATTGCGTGGACTTTTGGGCGGCTGCAGACGGCTGCAAACCGCCGCAAGTGCAAGAGCTCAACGATGGTGAAGTCGAGTGCCGGAAATATCTTGGTGGGAAAGACGGAACCGAACTTATCGTCTACACTATCAAAGATTACAAACACTCTTGGCCCGGCGGACATCGCGCCTGGTTCCGAGCGGATCCACCGTACCCGGACCTATCGGCAACAGATGAATGCTGGGACTTATTCAGTCGCCACACTCGCGATGCCAATGCTGAGCAACTCGCCATACACCGGTAAATATACAAAACCGCGCTTGCGGTCGCCGGTACAGCTCATCCCAATTCTTATCGCTCTAGTGTTTTTCACCGCGGCAATTGCTGCAACGGAAGAATTGCATTTGTCGAAAACGCAATTGCAGCAAATCGGTCAAAAAGTTTGGCGCAACGAGTGTGGTGGATCGATTACCGGCTTGACGTCATGGAATGCAGGCGAGGAATTTCCATCGCTTGGTATCGGGCACTTTATCTGGTATCCCGCCGGCGTGCGCGGACCCTTCGACGAGAGCTTTCCTCGACTGTTGAGTTTTTTGCAAGCGCATGGTGTCAAACTGCCTGAGTGGCTCAGTCCGGAGATGCCGGCGCCCTGGAATTCGCGCGATCAGTTTCTGAAGGACATAAACGGCTCTCGTATGATCGAGTTACGCAAATTGCTTGCAGATACAGTGCCTCAGCAAACGGAATTTATTGTCGAGCGTTTGGAAAATGCTTTGCCGAAAATGTTGGACAAAGCCGATGCGACGGAGTACGACAAGGCGAAAGTGCGGCGCGAGACTGAGCGAGAGAAAGTGAAGCGCGAATTTTGCCGCGTGCTTGATAGTGGTGCCGCGGGGGCGTTCGCCTTGATCGACTATGTCAATTTTAAAGGCGAAGGTGTGCTCGATACGGAGCGCTATAACGGAAAAGGATGGGGGCTCTTGCAAGTGCTGGCTAACATGCATGACACAAGCAGCCCGGTGCAAGATTTTGCCAACTCGGCTGCGGCTATGCTGAAACAGCGGGTGGAGAATTCGCCACCGGCGCGTCATGAAGCTCGCTGGCTTCCCGGTTGGCTCAAGCGTGTGGACGCGTACACGAAGACATAGTGCCTTGGGGCTCACTATAAAAATTGCATGAGATGCAAGTTTTCATAGCGGGCCGCAGCCGGGGGGCGGCAGCCCGGTTTGTTGTTTGTACCGGCGGGCGGCAGCCCGCTCTTGTCGCCGGCTGAGCAGCCTGCCCTCCTTTGTAGCGGCGGGCGGCAGCCCGCTGCCAGCGCTTCTTGATGTCAAGGCACTCATGAAAACCCCTGCCAGGCTATGCGATAATGAGCAGCCTTGGCGCCATTTCCTGCCAGTCCGAGTGGCCAATCGCGATGACGAAAGAGATACGCATCGATTATTACGCGATCTTTCGGGAGCAACGCGGGTTGTCTTCCGAGTCGCATCACACGCAAGCGCAAACGCTGCGTGAGCTTTATCGCGAGCTTCAACAGGCGCACGGGTTTAAACTTCCCATCGACAATGTCCGCGTCGCTGTACGCGATGAGTTCGTTAATTGGGATGAGCAATTGAAATCAGGTGATACCGTCGTGTTCATCGCACCGGTGGCTGGCGGCTGATGTTTATTCTTGCCAAAGATACCATCGACATTGAATCGCTCAGGCTGCGCCTGGACGACGAACGAGCCGGAGCGTTGGCGACATTCGAAGGCCGCGTGCGCAATCACAACGACGGGCGATCTGTGACGCTACTGGAGTATGAAGCATACGAGGCTCTGGCCAACGCTGAGGCGGCGCGCATTCTTGAAGAAGCGCGCCAGCGCTTTGCCATTTACGGCTGCTTATGCGCGCACCGCGTGGGCGCCCTGCGCATCGGCGACGTTGCCGTGTTCGTTGCAGTAATTTCCGCGCATCGTGGCGAGGCATTTGATGCGTGTCGGTTCATCATTGATGAGATCAAACATCGTGTGCCGATTTGGAAGAAAGAACATTACACCGACGGCGAAACTGCATGGGTTAACTGCGCGCATTCGCAGGAACATGTTCATAGTACCGACGGACTTCAGCCTGTACTCGCCGGCGAGCCGCCTGCGCTCGAACGCACCAGCGAGCTTCAGCCTGTACTCGCCGGCGAGCCGCCTGCGCTCCAACGTAGCGGCGGGCGGAAGCCCGCTTCCAGGGAGTGAACATGGACAACCTGCTGCCACAACAACCATGGGAGCTCGACATTCTGGAAATGTCGACATCCGATCTTGCCAAATACGAGATTGTCGATTTGCGCGATGACGGCGAGCAGTTGAACATCCTCAGGTCTTTGCTCAGGCTTGACATTCATAAAATGCCGCTTGCAACCTTCGACGAAGAAAATCCTCCGCTGGACAAACAGAAGCGCTATCTCTTTGTCTCACAGGAAGGCGCGCATAGCGCGAGGCTGGTTTCATCTCTGCGACACAAAGGCTACGACAACGTTTATTCGCTCGTCGGTGGTGTCGAAGCCGTGCGGAGGAAGTTTATCGCATGAGCGGCTTGGTCGATCGTTTTGGACGTATACACAATTATCTCCGTATCTCAGTCACCGATCGCTGCAATTTGCGCTGCGTTTATTGCATGCCTCCCGAAGGAATCGCCCTTAAGCCGAAATCCGACTTGCTGACGTTCGAAGAGATTACTCGCCTTTCCAGAATCTTCGTCAAGCATGGGATAACCAAGATTCGCATTACGGGCGGCGAGCCGCTGGTGCGCAAAGATTTGGATCAACTACTGCAATCATTGGGCTCCATCAATGGGGTAAAAACGCTGGCGCTGACCACCAATGCCGTCTTGCTGGCGGACAAGGTCCCTGTGGTAAAAGCCGCTGGGGTCACCGCCATCAATATTAGTTTGGATTCGTTGCGCGCGGACCGGTTCAAGGAAATTACGTTGCGCGATGATTTCGCGGCGGTGATGCGCGCCATCGAAAAAGTAGTCGAGGCCGGTTTCCCCACCATCAAGTTGAACTGCGTCGTGATGGCAGGAAAAAACGACGACGAAATTCTCGATTTCGTCGACTTTGTGAAAGACAAGCCGGTGAATGTACGGTTCATCGAGTACATGCCATTTCCGAATAATGCATGGCAGGTGAATGGTGTCGTCTCTTATGCCAGCATGAAAGAGATGATCGAAACGCGGTTCAAGCTCGAACCAATGCCCGGCCAACTCGGTGATGTTGCCAAAGATTTTGCCCTCGTCGGACATAGCGGCACGGTTAGCTTCATCAGCTCGATGACGGACAGCTTCTGCTCCACTTGCACTCGTTTGCGATTAACCGCAGACGGCTGCCTGAAGACGTGTCTGTTCTACATGCCGGAGATTTCCTTGCGTGACGCCATGCGATCCGGAGCCACCGATGCCGAGCTTGAGGCGATGATACTGAATACGGTGCTCGACAAGCCTGAGGCTCATCCGCCTATGGAAGAACTTGCCGGAATGGCAAACCGTTCGATGGTGGAAATCGGCGGTTGAAATGATCACCTTCGAAGAAGCGCTCACCAAAATCCTCGAGCGAATGGAGGCGATGCCTGTGACCAGCGCCACTGTTCGCGAGCTCGCGGGTCATGTGATCGCGGAGAACGTCATCGCGCGAATAGACTCTCCGCCGTTCGACAATTCAGCTGTCGACGGGTTTGGCGTCAAGGTGGCCGACGTCGCAAATGTCGGGGAAGCTTCGCCGGTGAAATTATCGCTAAAGGGCGTGATCCGCGCAGGCGATCGCGGCGACGTGAATCTTGCGCCCGGATCTGCGATCAAAATATTGACGGGAGCCACTGTTCCGCCGACGGTGGACGCAGTTGTGATGAAAGAATTTTGCAATGAGAAAAACGGCAATGTAGAAATTTTGGAGTCTGTCAAAGCGGGCGAGAACATTCGGCGGCGAGGAGGTGAATTCCTGCGCGGCCAAGAGATCGTCAGAGGCGGTTTGCGCGCCACTCCACCAGTAGTAGGATTGATCGCCAATCTTGGATATCGAACGTTTCCCGTCTATCGAAAACCAAAAGCTGCGGTTATAACGACCGGCAATGAACTGACCAAGCCCGGGCGAGATCTCATGCCCGGCAAGATTTTCGATTCCAACTCATATGCGATGAGCGCAGCTGTCCGTGCGTGCGGCATTGAGGATGTGCTCAGCCTGCATGCGGCAGAAGACGAGCGCAGCACGCGCGACGTTTTCCACCGCGCTCTCGGCTTTGCCGACGTGATCGTTTCAACCGGCGGCGTCTCCGTTGGCGATTACGATTTCGTCAAAGCAGCTCTCGAGTCATTGCACGTGGAGACGCACATCTGGAAGATTGCCATGAAGCCGGGCAAGCCTGTGTACTTCGGCGTTTACACAACGCCCCGCAACAAACGCAAGCGATATGTCTTCGGGCTGCCCGGCAACCCCGTGTCGGCCCTCGTCACCTTCCGCACTCTGGTAGTGCCGGCGGTGGCAAAGCTTATGGGCGTGCGTGACTGTGCCGATGAGTTGATCGTTCGCGCCGAGCTGACATCTGAGTTGAGGAAAAAAGCGGGGCGTCTGGAATTTGTTCGCGGCCGTCTCAAGCACGAAGCCGGCAAACTCTACGTGCAGCCGACGGTCGGCCAAGATTCGCATATGCTCGGCGGCCTGGCCACCGCCAATGCGCTGATCACCTTCCCCCTCGAAGCCGAAAAACTCCCCGCCGGCCAATCCGTCGAAGTCCGCCTGTTGAATTGGTAATCGTTTGGTACCGGCGGGCTTTAGCCCGCTGACGCAGGCGAGCCGCCTGCGCTCCAATGCATTGGCCGGCGGCAGCCGGCTTTGCGAAGCCGCTCACGCAGAGGAGCGCAGACTACTAGCCTGCATTAGCGTCGTGCGGGGCTGGTGCCTGGGGCCTTCAGCTCACTATAAAACCTTGCATCTGATGCAAATTATCCCATGACTTGTCTAAAGCTTTAACCCGGCCTTTGTCTTTCTTCAAGAATTGCCTCTAACTCGGCGATCGCTTCGAGATCTTTTGGGCGGCCCGCAGCGCGTTTGAGATCTATCAGTTTTTCCAAGGTTACGAATCGGCACCGAACGCTGAACACCTCAAGTTCCTCAGTAAATGGCAGCAACTCTTCGTAAGTTCCACCACCGGCTACCTCACCCAGCAAATCAAGATCGCCTAATCCTGTGGACAGAGTGAAATTCAATCCGGATTTTACGGTATTGACGTCGAAAGTGAATGGAAGTCCAGGAGGTGCACCGCGCAAGTAAGGATGGTGCGCCTGCAACACTGTTGCCAATCTCTGAATATTGTCGAAATCGCGTGAGTAGACGATGTCGACATCATAAGTAGCACGCGAAGCTCCATGAGCAATCCCGGCGCCGCCGCCGACAACGATAAAGCGGACGCCGGCTTGCAACAACAGCGGTAACAGTGCGTCGAACTTCGCCGTCATCGTTGTCTACTGCCGTTGAGCCTTGCCCGCACGTTTAAGCTCGTCAGCTAATTTCATGAATTCTGCGAATTTGTCAAATCGTTGCTGTACGGATAGCTTGAGATTCTCGCGAATAAGAGTGCGATCAATATCTTTTTTGTACAGATCGATCACGGCATCTATTGAGTCCGCATCCTTGGAAGAGTCTGGATCACGTTGCTGAGCAGTCATTGCTTGCGCCCTCGGCATCAATGATATTGTAGCGCATGTCAGATGTGGGCTGGGACCTGCGGCGGACGGACACCCGCATTGCTCGACAAAATGGGCGCAGCAGGGCTTTAGGGGCTACTCAACGCCTAGCTCCTCAGCTAAGCGCACATATTCCGCCGAACCGATCACCCAGAGAAACGTCTGCACATCATGGTTATTTCGCGGCTTCAGATCTGCAATTGCTTCTCTCGTCAATTTTCCAAGCAACAGCAACCGCTCATACGTTGTCCACGACGGCTTCGACGAATATTGCAGATCGAAACCCAGCGCTTCTGCCGCAAACATCATCGCGCGCGGTTTCATGATCATGTGTTGCTTCGGTTGTGCGATGTAAGGAAAGAACGTCACTATCGGCCATGACAGCACTCGCGACTGTTTTCTCGGCAGCTCAGAAACAGCAACTATCCACTCGATGAATCTGGTCCGCAGATCATCGCGTCCATGCAGGAGGTTGAACAATCCCTCGGCGAATGTTCGCGCACCTGAGCCGCTGTGCAGTGCGTCGCGGAGCGCCATCTTTTCGAATGAGAACAAAAACGTGCAGCGCGATTCAACTTGCAAAGCCTTGTTGGCGATGCCCGCGTAATCGCCCATTTGCAAGAGCTTTTTGTATTCGTCCTTGCCGAGCAAGTTTGTCCATAACTTGTGCGCATCCCACTTGTAGTTGTGCTCCCACTCGAGATACTGCGGGTCATAGAATCCCCTCGGGAATATCTTCAGAAAGCGCTTGCGATTTTTCGCCAACGCTTTCGCATTTAGTTGTGATCCGCGCGAAGTCATTGCGATATTGTATCGGCTCCATGCTCATTATGGTAGTCATGGGAAAATGTGCATTTCATGCAAGTTTTTATAGTGGGGTGAAGGTCCCTCGAAGCGGGCTTCCGCCCGCCGCTACGCGAAACGGCGCGGCGCTAGCCGCTGCAGTTCATGGCTTCGGTGCGGGACTGGATGGTGTCGAGCAGCCATTGCCACCATGTTTGCTGCTTCTGGTCGGCGGCGGCAAGCGCCGCGTAGATGGCTGAGAGTTGAATGCAGTCAGGCGGAGAGATGCCGGAATAGTAGCGGAGCACTTCGACAAGGCTGTCCTGAGCATTTTTGCCGGCATATGGGCTGGTGTTCTTGAGCTCGCACTGGGCGATGAGGTAGCGGCATTGCGTGGCGAGTTCGTGGTCGCCGATTGCAGTCCATTCATTGAGCGCTACGCGATAAGCATCTTCAGCTTGAGCGCGTCCGAGCGCCATGGACGCATCACCGATCAAGCTGTAATAGATGGCTCTGTCCTTGATTCCGGTGGCCGAATGATACTGCGTTTCGAAAAAGTTGGGTGGAAAGCCGATTTGTTCGCCGCTGGCTTTTTCTAGTTGCGTCTCCGCGTCGAGCGGCCTGCCGGTTCTCAGCGATATTTGCGCCATCTTCATATAGAGACGCCGATGCGTGCGTTCTGCTGCGTCGCCCATCTGCTCGTCAGCCAACCTATAAAAGAACATCGCCGCTTCAGTGGTCTCGGGCGTCGGTGCCGAGAAATAGCAAGCATCGCCGATGGCGGCATAGTCCTCCATCACCTTCGTATGGTCCAGCTTCTCTGGGGGATCTAGTGATTTCACGCCGGCGCGTTGCAAACTTTCGATCCTGCGTTTGAGATCTTGTGCCGCGTTCAAAGTTTCTGTATAAATTCCGTGCCTGGCTTTTGCCACCGCGATCGCCCGATCGCGCAGCGCAATTTCTTTGTCGTCGAATCCGGCGAGCTCATTGATCGCTTGCTCAAACTTCGGCATCGCAGCTTCAATTTCCGGATTCTGCGAAATCATATCCGCCTGAGCCGTGTCAAATTCCGACGAGAATTGTGGCCACGCCTTTATTCGATACTCGGGAATTTTTGCCGCGGAGAATTTTATTACTGCAGGACCAGCGCAAAAAACCGCGAGTGAACCGCTCAGCATCAAGAGCGCGCCAATTAGCCGGACTGGTTTGTTCTTGAGCCATTGCCCGCTGCGAATCAGCGCGACGCTCAGGCTTTGTGATGCCTGCAAAAGCCAGTTGGCCTTCGCGCCGCGCGCCACCGGCTCCATGTCGCGGGCAAGTTCCTCCATCGTTTGATAACGCTGGTTAGGATCCTTAGCCATCGTTTTACAGATGATGAAATCGAGTTGCTGCGCCAATTGTTGATCGCGCACCACATCTTTCACGCTCGGCGGCATCTCGTCGAGGTGCTTTTGAATCGTTTCGAAAACGACATTGCCCATGAACGGCGGTTTGCCCGTCACCGTTTCGTACATCAGGCAACCCATCGAATAAATATCCGAGCGCGCGTCAAGACGCCTGCCGAGGCATTGTTCGGGGCTCATGTAATACGGACTTCCGAATACTTCGCCGGTTTGCGTCAACTGGTGAATCGCTTGCCCTTCTTGCGGCAAAATTTTGGCGATGCCGAAGTCCACAATTTTGACGAAGTCCGGATCGGTATCCTTATTGGTGAGCATGACGTTGCTCGGCTTGAGGTCGCGGTGGATGACTCCGTTCTTGTGAGCATGGCCAAGTGCCGCGCAGATTTGCAGCCAAATGTGGAAACAGCGATTAAGCGGTAAGCCGTGTAATCGGTTAATTTCATCGAGAAGAGAGATTCCTTCAAGATAGTCAATCGCCTGGAAGGGTCTATCATCGGCGATATCGAAATCATGAACGGTGATAATGTTCGGGTGCGAAAGCTTGCTGGCTGCCGCTGCTTCTTGCTTAAAACGCATCACAGCGCTGGCGTCGGCAATGTGTTTGGCGTGCATTATTTTGACGGCGAAGGTTTTATTAAGCAGCAGATGATGCGCCTTGTATACAGCGCTCATGCCGCCTCTGCCGACCAATTCGAGGATTTTGTACCGACCGACCAGAACCTTGTCTAGAAACGCATCGGGCACCGGCGAGTGTGTCGTTTCCTGTTGTTCTTCCTGATAATGCACGCTAATTTCGGGTACGCAATAAATAGAAGGGGCCGAGAGCCTAGCTTTATATGCCCGGTGCTCTGGAGATTAACGATGAATCTGCGCCCGATACATTTGGCTATGGCGGTCGGGCTATGCATTTGGTGGGGCGCTGCGACGCCGGCATTTGCCGAGAAAGGCTGGAAGCTTGAGCAGGCGGGCGATTACCTCGGCCCGATGACCTGTTATGTGGGCAAAAAATCGATCAGAATCGTGCTCGGGCGCTACGGTATCAACTTTTGTCTTTCGTCAGCCGACTACAAAGTTATTGGCTACAACGACAAGACCAAAACTTATTTTTCCGAGGACTATAAAGTTTGGAGAGAAAGATTTCTCGCTTCTCGAATCAATGATGAGGCGGAATCTGTTCAGGACGGAACAGCGGCAATCGCCAACTTTAAGGTGAAACGCTATCTCGTGCAGTCTACGCACGGCCCGCGAGCCGCCGGAGGTCCGACACACAACGGACGCATGTACAACACGGAAATGTTTATCAGTGATGAAATAAAAACGCCGACGCAGTTCGTTTCTTTGCTCACGGCATTAACATATCTGCCGTCGAATCTTGGTTTTCCAATTAAGGTTGTTCGATATAGTCCGATGGGCGCGAGGACGATTGCCTGGAATACATTAACTTCGCAGCGAGCCGAGGTCACGGACAAATTTAGTATTCCGAAGGGTTACACACCTGTGGACAGTGAGCTCGCGTTATTTGTAGGCGGCATGGGAGAGATGGGCTTGGCACCCACTGCTGGTGCGGTGTTCGAGCACGGAGTGCATATGCCGAGTCGTTCTTCGATTTCTAGCGCGCCTCGATGGGCGCCAGGAATGGACACGGATGAAAGTGATACGCCAATCAAGAGTGGACCAGGAGCCCCGCCACCACGCAGCACCGGAACCCAAGCCCGCTACGGCGAGTGGGCTCCTGGATTTTAGTGTCGGAACCCCCTCATTGTAGCGGCGGGCTTTAGCCCGCTTTCTACTTGAGGTCTGTAGATTAATGACGCATGGTGACGGTCGTTACAGACCTCTTGTGCTATTTGCGATTCATCCACAATAATGGCCGTGGTTGAGCCGTCAAGCGCCATTTGAGTGACGTAGCTCACCATGTCGAAATCATCCGCGAAGGAGATACATTCCATGTTGAAGAAAAATCGCTGCCTGCAAGGCGCGGTAGCTTTTATGCAGGCGGCTGCGTTGTTGGCGATCGGGACGGCCGCGCAGGCATCGTCCGTAGGAACACCACCAGGCGGCAATCGTGAGCCGATCAACTTCGTTGCAGGCTCGCCATTTTCACACTCGACATGGACGCCGGCTCATAACGCGCATATCCCTGGTATCGCCAATGGTATCGGATTGGCGAAACATGGAATGGGACTTGATTTAACGAGTACCAACGACAGCATTAGTATTGGACACGGGTTGATCCACGGTCACAACACGGTTACCATCCGGTTTGACGACCTCAGCGGGGGCGGGGACATTGTAACCCACGAAACTTTCAGGGCGAATCAATCGGTGACACCCGCTGAATTCGTGGCCATCCTCGAGGTATTGGCAAACCGCGGGCGGGGCACTCAAACGCTGGAGCTGGATCCAAGCGGCATTGCCGAAGGCGGCACCTTCTCATTGAACCACCTGATTTCGCCTAGGATCACGACGCTGGTCATTCCGCAGAATGTAACTGCCCAGGACAACATCCGTCTCAATCCACTGATGGGAATGATGGGGCCGATGGTCAACGACGGCACCATCGATTTCTTCTCTACGAGCAACCGGATTCACACCGGTTTGTTCTATTCGTCCGACCGTGCCGGCAACGTCGGTGGAGGAACAATTACGAATGGAACTACCGGTCTCATCTCTACGACCGGCATCAATCTAGTGTTGGCGGCCGACAATACCATTACAAACAACGGGACTATTCTCGGCGGCGGCGATCTGAAATTCGCCACCGCATATGGTGCGATAACCAACGGCACCACGGGACTGATCAATGGACAACGCGACGTTATTCTTCTGCCGGGAGCGAACCCGCAGAGCCCGCCCCTGCTGGCGACAGTAAACAACTACGGCACCATCAACTCCACGGCCGGCAATATCCGAATCGACAGTCCGGTAAAGAATGCTGACATTATCCTGAACGGAACAACCACCGTCTCGAGCACAATATTCACCGGCACGATGGAAGCGTTTTCGGGATATGTAAATGTGCGAGAATCCGCTTACAACGGTAGCGGCAACACCCTAATCAACGGTGGCTCCTACCAGGGTGACAATGGAGGCTTCAACATCTTTTCTGGAACCGGAAGCATCATTGCCAATGCCGGCAATTCTACTTTTAATGCAGAAAGCGTCACCAATGCATTTCAATCGCCGTTATTCAGTTTCACCACTACCGGCAACGTCGATGTCCAGGACAGCTCGGCGAACGGAATAAGAATTGCGCCATCCACTGGTGGAGCGGTGAATATCGGAACCGGCGGCTCTACGACGTTAACAGCGCTCAGTTCTACAAGCGGCGACCTAACAGTGCTGGCTGACAGCGGAGTTCTGCGAACTGTACCATTCGCTCAGATTTCATCGGCCGGCGGATTGAAGCTGCAAAATCTTGACGGCACCAACGGACAAGTCATTATTGGAACAGGCTCGTCGCTTACTGCCGCTAATGGCAATGTGATTGTGGCCGCAGACAGTTCGGCCGTTATCACGGCGGCTGCCGGCACCGCGCCCAGCAGCAACGTGTCGGTCGGTGGCACGGGCTCGGTGTTCTGGGGACAGTTCGGTATCTCGGTGCTACCGCCGACGAACACCGTGGTCACAAACGGCTTTGGCACAATCATCTTCGACGAGGCCAGCAACAGCAACCAGATTCAACTGCAGGGTGGAGTTAACATCTCTTCCAGCATACCTGTGGCGTACACTGGGTCAGTTTCACGCTCAGATGAAATGATCGTGGACAGCGGTTTGGACGCCGAATAGTGTCTGACGCCGAATAGCGTCTCCACGCTTGGGGAATATTGTAGGGGCGATGCATGCATCGCCCCTACGTCCTTTTTGTTTGGTACCGGCGGGCTTTAGCCCGCTTCCGGAGGAGCGACAGTATGTATATTCGCCCAACTTCACTCGTGGCTTCGTT
>DATNQY010000185.1:0-2827 GCA_036703785.1 Candidatus Obscuribacterales bacterium | reverse complement strand
GCGCTTACGCCCGTCATCTCGACATAAGGCAGCGCCATCGCGGTCGCACCGCGGGGAAACCCAATAATCTTCGCACCCGGCACTTCCTTGCGGACTCCTTCGACGATCTTTTGCGTGGGTGCGACGCACCAGCGATCGAATTGCTCCGGTGAAAGAACGCCAGCCCAGGTATCGAACACTTGAACGACATCGGCGCCTGCTTTGAGCTGGCCCACAAGATATCCAATTGAGGCCTGCGTCAGTCGATCAATCAATCGCTGGAAATTTTCAGTGTCGTGATACGCAAATCGCCGGGCTGGCGCCTGATCGGATGTACCCTCTCCTGCAACCATGTAGGTCGCAACAGTCCATGGAGCCCCGCAAAACCCAATCAAAGCGGTATGGCTGCCGAGCTGCCCTTTGACCGAACGCACCGTTTCATAGACAGGAGCTACAACCGTCTCATCAAGACTGTCGCGCAAGGCCGCGACGCCGGCAACGTCGACAAGTGGTTCAAGCTTTGGGCCTTCGCCTGTGAGGAACTCAACTTTTCGTCCAAGGGCAAGTGGTACGATAAGAATATCCGAAAACAGGATTGCTGCATCAAACCCAAACCGGCGTACCGGCTGTAACGTCACCTCCGCTGCCAACTTCGGGTTAAGGCAAAGATCGAGAAAGCCACCGGCCTGCTGCCGCAGCGCGCGATATTCCGGCAGATAACGACCGGCCTGTCGCATCAGCCATACTGGAGGGATAGTCTCATGCTTGCCGGCGAGCACTCGTAACAGCTTTTTCCCCACGGCACCTGCCGATCCGGCTTCTTGCATTAAAGACTCTTCTTAAGAATCTGTTGTGTTTGTTAGGGCGTTGATTGGACTCATGCCTGTCGATCAACATTCTGTCCACTGGATGAAAGAGCTCTGTCCAGAATAGGGCTCAATCAGGCGCGTCATCCTTCCACAGCAATCGCCCATGTTTTTCAGGGATTTTGACTAGCTGTCCCCGGCCTTCCCCAGCTCGGTATGCACAATCCAGCAGCACAGACCGGATATGCCCCGGTGATCATCCCGCGGGCACCGGTGTGGATGGATATTGGACTTCAAACCGGTGTCGGGTTGCCTGTAAGGTCAAGCCATGGCCTCTTCCCGTAATGTCCACACGTCGTCCGGCCTTTATACAGATGTCTGAGACCGGTTATTTCCATCTCCACCTGGTATCTGACGCGACCGGTGAAACCTTGATTACCGTCGCGCGGGCCGCGGCGGCGCAGTACGCCAATGTATCGCCCGTCGAACATCTCTATCCGATGGTGCGCTCCAAAAAGCAGCTCGACCACGCGCTGGCGGAAATCACCGAGTCGCCGGGTCTGGTTCTCTACACGTTGCTCGAAGAGGATCTCATTCAGCTGCTCGAGAAAAAATGTCGTGAACTCGGATTGCCGTGCATGTCGGTGTTAGGACCGGTATTGCGGCTCTTTCAATCTTATCTTGGAGCCGAAACCATCCATCGTGCCGGCGCTCAGCATGTGTTGAATGCAGAATATTTCCAGCGTATCGACGCACTCAATTTTACGATGCTGCACGACGACGGCCAACATGTTGAAGGTCTTGAAGAGGCCGACGTCGTTCTGGTCGGCGTCTCGCGCACCTCAAAGACACCAACTTCCATCTATCTTGCCAATCGCGGCGTCAAAACCGGCAATGTACCGCTGGTACCCAGCGTGCCGCTGGCGCCGGCGGTGGAGAAGCTCACCAGGCCGCTTGTGGTTGGGCTATATGCGAGCCCCGAGCGTATCGTTCAGATCCGCGAGAATCGGCTGCTTGGGTTAAAGGCGCATCGCGATGACGATCAGTACATTGACAAGACCGCGGTCGCTGAAGAGGTCTCGTTTTCGCGGCGACTTTGCGCGAGGCACAATTGGCCCACGATTGACGTCACGCGACGGTCGATTGAGGAAACGGCAGCAGCGGTCATGAGGCTTTTGAGCGAGCGACGCCGGCATCCGGTGGCCTGACCCATGGCTCTTTGGCTCACCTCCCAGCCACTGGTGCTTGCATCCAGAAGCGACATCCGGGGAAAGATCCTGGCGGCAGTGGGTCTGCGGTTTGAAATAAGGCCATCGCAAATCGACGAGCGGACCGTGGAAGCCAAATCAGGCGTGGTCGATGCGGCCGGTGTGGCCCAACATTTGGCACGTGCCAAGGCAGAGGCGGTCGCAGCCCTATTGCCGGGCCGTCTAGTCTTGGGGGCCGATCAGACACTGGCGAACGGATCAGCGCGGCTAAGCAAGCCTCGCGATCGGGCTCAGGCTGCCGATCAGTTGCGGGCGTTACGCGGACGGACGCATGAACTTCACTCAGCGCTTGCTCTGGTTCGAAACGGCGAGACGATCTTTTCGTGCGCTGACACCGCCAAGCTGACCATGCGCGACTTCTCCGATCGCTTCCTGAATAATTATCTCGATATGATTGGAGATAGCGCAATGAGCAGCGTCGGGGCTTATCAACTCGAAGGTATCGGCATTCACCTGTTCGAGCGCGTGGAAGGGGACTATTTCACGATCCTCGGACTGCCGCTTTTGCCGCTGTTGGATTTCCTCAGGCACGGCAAGTTCATTGATGGTTAGCCAATGTTCGTTCTCGGGCTGACAGGTTCGCTTGGGATGGGCAAGTCCACCACCGCGAGGTTCTTTGCGGAGGAAGGAGTTCCTCTTCACGACGCGGATGCGGCGGTTCATCGGCTCTACGAGGGCGAGGCGACACCACTGATCGAGGCGGCGTTTCCTGGCACGACGAGCGGTGGCAGGGTTGACCGTGACAAACTGGCCAAAAAAGTGCTTGGCGATTCG
>DATNQY010000184.1:0-7405 GCA_036703785.1 Candidatus Obscuribacterales bacterium | reverse complement strand
ACTTTATCCACAGCCGTGAAATGCCCAAATCGTTTGCCCAGCTGCCGCGCTTCAATGGCAATTTCACCGGCAATTTGCGCCGACGCACCGGCGAATGGGAATGGTGGACACTCGGGCTCGACAAAACCTCGCGCGCGCAAGGATGCGATGAAGACATTCTCAAGCGTTGGTTCGGCAAATGACACCGTATATGATGACATTCCCGCCTGCGACAGCATGGTCTGAACATCGGATTGAACCACAGCGGGATCCACCGAAATCAAATCTACTCTGTCACCGTACACATTCATTTCATTGAAGGCGATATCAGGGCGTTCTTGCGCTTTCAGAAGCAATCGGGTCGCGGCCTGCAGTTTATCGCAACGAATCTCCAGTCGCGTCGAACCTAATTGCTTAATCAATTCACTAGGTGGTCCTGCCGCCAATATTCGTCCACCCTGCATGAGAGCAACTCGCGAACATCTTTGTCCCTCGTCAAAATGCGGCGTGGCTATGACGACGGTCTTCCCGTCTGTCACGAGCTCTCGAATCAACTGCCACACTTCACCTCGCGAGAGGGGATCCAAGCCGGTTGTAGGTTCGTCCAACAGCAGCAAATCCGGATCCGACATTAATACGCAACAAAGCGCAAGTTTTTGGCGCATGCCGCCGGATAGATGTCCCGCGATACGATTGCGAAATTCGCTCAACCCGACGCGTTGCAACAATGCTTCCCGGCGTTGTTCAAAATTCGCGCGAGAGACATTCCTGACACCAGCATAGTATTTTAGATTTTCATCGATGCTGAGTTCGCTGTACAAAGAGAAATGCTGAGTCAGGTAGCCGACACGCAATCTGGCCTGTCTGGGATCCTCGTCGAATATTCTTGCCTCCCCGGATGTGGAGTGCTTAACTCCGGCAAGTATTCTCAATAGCGTCGTCTTGCCGGCGCCATCCGGTCCTACGAATCCAAATAGCTCGCCCGCACCAATTTGCACATCCAAGTCGGCCAAAGCGCTCAATGATCCAAAGTTTTTGCATAAGCAACTCAAACGCACGGCAGCAACCGCGCAGTCATTGGAGACTGAGCTAGCAGTTGGTTCGGCCATTAGTTAGCCGACTTCACAAGCGCAACTTGTAGTTGGATCTTCACGTTCTCACCAACCACGGTGCTGCCATGATCGATCGCTCTATCGACAAACACGCCAAAGTCTTTGCGGTTGAGCTCAGCGGTGGCAATTGTGCCGGTATGGAGTTTGTTTTCAGCATCACGGACTACAGGTGTAAGAGGAGACGAGTCAAGCACCACCTCATGAGAAACGCCATGCATGTTTAGTGTGCCGGTAATCTTAAAGCCGCCGTCGCCCGTCGGGACGATTTTATTCGACTTAAAATTTATTGTGGGAAACTGAGCGACATCGAAGATGTCCTTGCTGCGCAAGTGTTCGTCCCTGGGTTGAATTTGGGTATCAATACTGCCGGCACCGATCAGTGCATTGACACTGGCCTTGCTCAAGTCCTTACCGTCGTACAGCACAGTGCCTGTCAAATCATGGAAGGTTCCAGACACACTCGAGACCATGAGGTGCTTTACGATAAATTTCACCGCCGAATGAGCTGCATCAATATTCCAGGCATCACCGGCGCTCTGTGCATGACTCGGAAGGGCGACGGTTGTCGCTGCCACAAATCCGACCAGCATATATTTCCACATCCGTTCAGCTCCTCAAAATGGTGGCAGAGGGAACACTGGCCACTGCCGGAGTGGTAAGCAAACGCCAGCCAAACGCCGGCGCGGTTGTCAGCGCAAAATGAGAAAGCGATTCGTGGCCCACGTGCACCGAGAGCAATCGGCCGAAATCCTGGGGTGATGCAGCCATAACCTGAAGTGCACGCTTACGCACGGACGGATAACGATCCATCAGTAGCAGCAACCCTGCCATCGCCGAAGGCAACTTCCCAATCGCATCATGCGTTGATTGATAGGATCTCAAGTCACTTTTGCCAAGCGCATCAGCAAGGGCAACGGCCTGGCGGAAAGACATAGCCATCCCTTCGCCGGTCACGGCATCGACAGAGCCGGAAGCATCGCCAACGAGGATAACTGATCCTTGAGCGACTCGGACGAGTTTTCTTGTGGTGGTAACCGCGCCTCTTTCAGGAGCTACCGAAGTCGCGTCGCGCAATCGATCCTGCAGCTCCCGACACTCAGGCAGAACATCATCGATTCTCACCCGCGGGTCACGCGTCACCAACGCCACGCAGACTTGGTCGGCTCCGATGGGCGTGACGTAGAATTGTCCGCGCGATCCCCAGTGGACTTCCACTCGATCGGTCCAAGGGTGCAGCAAATAATGCTTACGAAATCCGTAGCGCGCCTCCAAGCTTCTAGCTTGCTCAAGCCCCGCCCAACGCCGCACCGAAGACGATTGCCCGTCAGCACCAACTAACCAGCGATAGCTTATTCGTCGGTTATTTACAAAGACATTCCCATCAACGCCAAGTTGGACTTTAGCGTCCCAGACAAGCGAGACTCCGACTCGCTTAGCATGGGTGAGCATCAAGTGATGAAGCCGCGTGCGTTTGACACCAATGCCGACACCATTTGGAAACTTCGCCTCAACGCTGCTGGCATCATCGCAAAACCGAATTCCGGTAAATTCAGCACCATCAGCCGGGTCAACCTGAACACCAAGCCTTGCCAAACTCAGCAGCGCATCAGGCATCAAACCTTCACCGCACGTCTTATCGAGCGGCGGCCGGCGCGAGTCAACCACCATTGTCCGGAAGCCGGCATAGTGAAGAGCCAGCGCCGCGGCGAGCCCAGCAGGCCCGCCGCCGATTATGAGCGCATCGACTGAGTTATCCGCCAGAGACACTGCGCCCTACCACCGAATGAGAACGATTTCTGAGCAAAAACCAGGACCCATCGCCGCAAGAACGCTGTAGGTTCCCGGAGCCGGGCGGTCATTCGACATGATGTCATCGAGAACAACGAGCACGGCCGCCGACGAGAGATTGCCTACTTCCTTCAGCCAGCGCCAGGACGCGTCGAGCGCTTCGCGAGGCAAATCAAGCGACTTAGCCATGGCATCAAGTACTTTCGGACCGCCGGTGTGCATGATCCACGAGCCGATGTCACTGCGATTTAGATTGTGCTTGGCGAGAAACTCGTCGACGTTCGCGCCGAGGTTGTCCACGACCACTTGAGGTACTTCCGGTGAAAGCACGACCTTAAGTCCTTCATTGGATATATCCCAACCCATGAGGTTGCTTGTATCCCTGTAGAAGCAAGATTCAGTTGCCACCACTCGCGGCCCCGAGAGCGGCACGTCCTTTCCGGCAACTACAATCGCTGCAGCGCCGTCACCGAAGAGCCCGGTGGAAATCATGTTGGCGGCGGTTGTGTCTTCTTTCTGCCAGGTTAGCGAGCACAACTCTACGGATAACAAAATAGCAATTTGATCCGGATGAGCCAGGACATAATCCGCGGCGCGCGAAAGACCGGCAGCGCCGGCCACACATCCGAGTCCGAAGATCGGAATGCGTCGCAAATGAGAGGAGAAGGAAAGCTTGTTCATCAGCCGCGCATCAATCGATGGGTTGGCGATGCCGGTGATAGAAACGAAGAACAGGGCACCGATTTTATCCGCGCCTACGCCTACACGTTCCAGCGCCCGGGTGATTGCTTGCTCTCCGAGTTTGACCGCTCCATCTATCCATGCGTCGTTGGCCTGCCCCCAGTTTTCGAGAGCGCGAAACTCATCTAAGGACAAAGTGAGATAACGCCCGTCGACTCCGGCATTTTTGTGGAACCGCTCGACGAGGGCACTGCGCTGCGGAGTATTTGATTTTTCGTGCCAGAAATCTGTGAGCGCCGAAGTTATCTCGTGTTGCTTGTAGTAATGTTGGGGGAAAGCTGTGCCGCTGCTGACGATTTTCATGTAAGTACCTATATGCGACGGAGAATGGCCGAGATAAGACAGATCTGTTTGCACATCGAATTGGAAACGGATGTGTTATCAAGCGAGGCTATATTCAAACTTGTAGCGCAACTGAGATAGCGAGCGCATCATTAATTAAGGATGCGTTACGTGGTGCTTCGTATACGTCATATTTCGCAGTTGCTGCACGTAGGGGCGGCGCACTGCGCCGCCCCCCAAGTACATGCAATCGTCAAGCTTACTTAACAGCCGCGAAGCGTCCACTCGAGTAATCATTGAACGCCTGCATGATCTCGTCTTGCGTGTTCATGACAAATGGACCGTAGCCTACAACAGGCTCATCGATTGGCTGCCCATTGAACACTAAGATGCGTGCCAATTCACTCGATTCGATCGTGAAGCGACTTCCTTCGCGTTCAAGCACTGCAAGCGTGACCTCGCCAACGTCATGCTCACCATTAATGGTGGCGCGACCTTCGGCAACGAACAGCGCGGTTGTGTATCCTGCAGGAACTTCGAGTTCTAACTTTCCTTTGGCTAGGGACACATCCCAAAGATTCATCGGCGTAAAAGTCACGGCCGGACCTTTGGCGTCGCCGAATGAACCGGCTACCACTCGCAGCGTCACACCACTCTGCGGATGCAGCTCAGGAATGTCCTGACTCAGCAGCGTCTGATACTTCGGCGCAGTCATCTTCAATCTCGCCGGCAAGTTTACCCAAAGCTGAGCCATTTGCAAAGTTCCACCCGTCTTGCGGAAGGAAGTCGAATGCAGCTCTTCATGCAGGACGCCGGAACCTGCCGTCATCCACTGCACGTCGCCGGGCCCTATTTCGCCGTGGTTGCCGGCGGTGTCGCGATGTTGCAGCCCACCCTGGAACACGAATGTAACCGTCTCAAAACCGCGATGCGGGTGCATGCCAACACCGAGAACTTCACTGGTCGGAGGAAATTGAGAAGGCATGCCGTAGTCCAACATCAAGAAAGGACTCATCTCTTTGCGGCCAAGATCGGTATAAGAGAAAACGTTTCTCACCGGCAAACCGTCGCCCACCATATGTGGCGCGTGCCCTTTGTGTATGCTTACTACTTTCTTGTTCATAATGACTCCTTGATCAGCCGTGTGGCGTGCGGCGCAGCGAATTGCCTACGCCGTCCTCAAGCTCGCCACGGCAAACTTACCTAGTTTTTTGAGCAACGCGGTCAATTCCACGCGCTCGGCTTTCGTCAATCCGGCGAGCACGGATTCCATATGCTGGCTGTGCGTACCGAATGCTTTTTCGATTAACTTGCGTCCTTCTCTGGTCAGTTCGACAACTTTGGCCCGCCGGTCGGTGGGGGACGGTGTGCGCACTACAAGTTTCCGAGCCTCGAGTCTATCTATCGCCGCAGTAATTGACCCGCTTGCCAGAGACAACTTCTGTCCCAGTACGTTGATGGGAGCCGGCCCCTTGTGCAGCAATAGCTCGAGAATTCCAAAATCGGAAACGCACATGTCCAGCGACTCAATGCTTTCCATTGCATGAGCGTGCAACGCATCATACGCTTTCCAGAGAACCAACCAGACATGGACGCCTTCAATATTCATTTCCCTTCTTTCCTTTTGATTGCCAGTATAGCATATTTACCTCGATATCGAGATACTTGATGTCGAGATACCTCAAAAGGGTAAGGCGCCGCCCCGAAGATCGACGAAATTATCCCGTCGACTGCAAACCTTCGGCTACGCCATTAATCGTCATCATCACCATGTCGAGCAGCGGATCTGGCTCTACTTGCTGTCCAGGCTCATCAGGTTGGTCGTGTTCGGGCTCGCTAGCTTGACGGCGTCTCAACCGCTCAATAAAGCGAACTTGCAGGTAACTCAAAGGATCTACATAAGGATTACGCAGAGCAATTGACCGCTCCAGAAACGGGTTGCCCTCAAGCAGAATCTTCTTGCCCGTAATCTTGAGCACCGCGTCGCGTGCAGCCACAAACTCGGCCTGAATCGGCTCAAAGTATTTCTCTCGCAACTCAGGCGACTCGACTAGCGTATCGGCATAATGGCGTGCGATATCTATGTCCGCGACGGATAAGGCAGTTTCGATTTTGCTGACCAACTCGTGAAAAAACGGCCATTCCTTATATAACTTCTGCATCAAAGCCAAGCTGTCCCCACCTTTGGATAACTGGTTACCAAACGCCGTCCCAAACCCGAACCAGGCAGGCAGCAAATATCGACTTTGCGTCCAGGCGAACACCCAGGGAATCGCACGCAAATCGTCGATCGACCGGCTGTTTTTCGACCGCCTTGTCGGCCGCGAACCGAGGCGCAACTGTCCAATCTCCTTAATGGGCGTAGTTTGCTGGAAAAACTCGATGAAATCGGGGTCGCCGTAAACCAATTGCCGATAAGCATCGTACGCCGCCTGGGAGAACTCCTCCATAAACTTGTACCAGCCCGCTTGCTCTTCTTTTTGTCCGTCGACGTGCCCGCCAAGACTGGCTTTTATCACCGCCGCCGCCAGCATGTCGAAATTGCGCACGGCAATTCCATGTAGTGCATACTTCGACGAAATGACTTCGCCCTGCTCGGTGATCTTGATTCGTCCGGCAACCGTGCCTTCCGGCTGAGCCATGATACCGCGGTGCGTGGGACCCCCGCCTCGTCCGATGGTTCCTCCGCGTCCGTGAAACAGACGCAGTTGTACACCATGATCGACGGCCAACTGCACAAGGCTTCGCTGCGCCTTGAACAGCTCCCACGTCGAAGTAACGATGCCACCATTCTTGCCGCTGTCCGAATAGCCGATCATTATTTCCTGCAGATCGCCGCGGTGTTTCAAATAATCGCGGTAAATCGGATTTTTGAGCAGCGTGCCAAAGATACCGCTTGCATTGCGTAAATCGTCAATCGTTTCAAATAGTGGCACGATGCTGATTGTGCGATCAGGATAGGCGGAGGGATTGAACAATCCGGCTTCTTTCGCGAACAGAAGCACGGCGAGCAAATCGCTGGCGCCACGAGTCATGCTGACGATGTATGTGTCAAGCGCTCTCGTACCGAGCTGATCCTGGCACTTTGCCATCGTCCGGTATACTTCAATCACGTCCACAGTTTTCTCTGAAAATCGCAAATCGGCCGGAATCAGAGGCCGAGCGGATGCCAACTCGCGATTGAGAAACTTCAGTCGATCGTCTTCACTGAGCTTTGCATAAGTCTGCGGCTCGATCTTGAGCGAACTGACGATTTCATCAATCGCTGCACTGTGACGTTCACTATGCTGGCGAATGTCCAACTTCGCCAAGTGGAAACCAAAGATATCCACGGCATGAATCAAACGCGACAGGCTGGTAAGGCTCGGCCCGCAACCGGCCTTGACCAGTACGTCGTTGAGAATCATCAGATCCGCACGAAACTGCAATGGATCTTTGTAGGCATTTTCGGACGTAGGCTGCTCCAAGGCCAATCGAATTTTCTCGGTGATAAACACAAGCTT
>DATNQY010000183.1:0-3748 GCA_036703785.1 Candidatus Obscuribacterales bacterium | reverse complement strand
CTTTGGTGACGCTTCTTTCCTCGGCGATCACCGCAAAAATGATCAAGAGGTTCAAATCGACTTGTCGTAGTTTCTCTAGACGCATAGGAGCTATGACCATTATGCATGAGCACGTGCATTTGCATCGCAGCGTGTCGTCTTGCGACGCGCGACGATATTCAGATGCGTGATGCTCGTTTTGTGAGAGTAACCAAAAGTCCGATATTCAAATTGTCCGCGCGGCTATCCGCACTTGCTCGCGGAACCATGCGTGCGCCGGTTCCTCGTTCAAGCGCGGGTGCCACGTCATGAAATATGGGAATGGCTTGATTTCTCTAGGCGGTTCTACAAAGCGTACGCCATCGATTCGCCCGACAAGCTTTGTCAGCTTTCGCGGCACAGTCAGGACCAGGTCCGTTTTCGCAACTGCGAATATTGCTGCCGCAAAGAATGGCACGCTGAGGACAACACGCCGCTTCGCGCCAAACTGAGCCAGCGGACGGTCGACGGGAGTTTGTTCGCCCGCCCAGGTCTCGACCACCACATGGGGAAGCTGTAAATACTGGGCCAACGTAAGACGAGGGGATCGAACTCTTTGAGCGGTCCCCACCACGCAGACGAAATCGACTTCGAACAGAACCTCACTCTGCAGGGCGGAGGGCGGATGCTCCGCGCTGAAGGCTGCGTCGAGCTTCCCCTCGATCACAGCTTCGTAGGCTCGATCCTGCCACTGGGACACTTCCAATCTTACGTCGGGCGCAGCGCTGCGTATTCTCCGGATGAGGGGCGGTATCAGCGTTATCGATGCATGGTCCGTTACCGCTAATCGAAATCGTTCCTGGCCTCTCTGTGGATCGAAATCCTGTCCGCGCACCATCGACTCGAGCCGAGGCAGCAGTGACTGCAACTCTCTCACCAGACTGTCTCCTCTAACCGTGCGTTCGTACGCGCGACCGCTACGGATCAAAAGCGGGTCGCCGAACATTTCCCGAAGCCTTTCGAGCGCTCGGCTCATGGCAGGTTGGCTCAAGAAACAACGCTTCGCCGCGCGAGTGACGTGCCGCTCCTCCAAAAGCGCATGTAAAGCGAGCAGCAAATTGAGGTCAACATGCCGTAAATGTGTGTGGCGCATGCCTGTCATTCTAACAATGCATGAAACAACTAATGCGAGGGATTATCGAATGTATAGAGCGGACAGATCATGTGACCGTGGCGGAGCCGAGAGAACTACAAGGAGAATTCCCTGTGACAAATTCAACAACGAAGAGCGCGATCGTTACTGGTGCCTCTGGTGGAATCGGAGGCTCGATCGCAAAACGTCTGGCAAAAGACGGGTTTGCGGTGGTGGTGAACTACGCCGGAAAAGCAGTTCCGGCGCAGTCTTTAGTGGCGGATATCAAGGCTGCGGGAGGACAGGGTATCGCTGTGCAAGCAGACGTGGCGATTGCCGCAGACGTGGAGCGGCTCTTCCAAGAGTCGATAGAAGCTTTCGGCAGGCCTGATGTGGTGGTTCATTGTGCGGGCATCATGCCGCTGTTTCCGATTGCCAGCGGAGACGTGGCTACCTTCGACAAGGTGATCGCGACGAACTTGCGCGGAACGTTCCTGGTATTCGCTCAGGCGGCGCAACATGTTCAGGATGGCGGGCGCATCGTGGCTTTCTCCAGCAGCGTTCTCGCCAAGTCCTTCCCGACTTACGGCGCCTACATCGCTTCCAAGGCAGGAGTCGAGGGGCTGGTCCATGTGCTTGCCAACGAACTGCGTGGCAGAAACATCACGGTCAATGCAGTGGCACCAGGCCAGGTGCGAACGGACCTGTTCTTGAAGGGCAAGAGCGACGCACTGATCGAGGAATTAAAGAAGATGAATCCGCTCGAACGGCTCGGCCTGCCAGAAGATATGGCAAATCTAGTGTCATTCCTTGCCGGTCCCGACGGCGGATGGATCAACAGCCAGGTGTTGCGTGCCAACGGTGGTTTTGCGTATTGATAGCGACCTCAGCGAAGAGACAGAAGGGAGAAGCAGCGGTGAAATACGTAATCGTGATCACGGGAGCTTCTAGCGGATTCGGTGCGTTGACGGCACTTCGTCTAGCTGAGGCGGGACACACCGTTTATGCGACGATGCGTGAGACTGGCGGGCGGAATGCGAAACAAGTCGGAGCCGCCCGGAAGTTTGCCGCCGAGAAAAATGTTGATCTTCGGACAACAGAACTGGACGTCAGTTCTCAAGAGTCTGCTGATCGAGCGGTACAACAAGTTCTTGGCGCAGCAGGACGTCTCGACATAATCATCCACAATGCAGGTCACATGGTTTTCGGCCCAGCCGAAGCGTTCACCCCGGAACAGCTTGCTGAGGTTTACGACGCAAACGTCCTCAGCACCCAGCGAGTAAACCGCGCAGCGCTCCCGATCCTTCGCAAACAAGGAGGCGGTCTAGTCATCTGGGTCGGGAGTAGCAGCACACGTGGTGGCACACCTCCCTACCTCGCGCCGTACTTCGCGGCAAAAGCTGGCATGGACGCTATGGCAGTGAGTTATGCGGGCGAATTGGCTCGGTGGAAAATCGAAAGCACTATCGTCGTACCCGGAGCATTCACGTCTGGCACCAATCACTTCGCGAACGCTGGGAAGCCCAGCGACGCCAGTCGCCTTAACGAGTATTCATCCGGTCCGACTGCGAAGCTCGGCGAGGAAATCATGCAGGGGTTCGCACGCACAGCGGTTCCCGATGCAGACGTTGCTGAAGTGGCAAATGCGATCGTAAAGGTCGTGGACATGCCTTTAGGAAAGCGTCCCTTCCGCGTCCACGTCGATCCAGCAAATGACGGAGCAGAGGTGGTCAACGGCGTCGCCGACCGAGTCCGGGCGGAACTTCTTCGCAACATGGGCCTCGGTGATCTACTGCGTCCAAGTTCAAGTCCGGCGAAAGGGGCGTAGGAAGCATCACGATTCGTCGCACAGGCACTGTTGATGTCGAGATTCACGTGCCGGAAGTTGTTGCTGAACAACCGAGCCAGATTCGTGGCGAGGGATGTGCCGGTTTGTGGGTCGATGCCTGTTGTCGCAGTTTCTCTGGACGCATGGCGGCCATGACTATTATGCATGAGCCGTATGCTGAATAAAAAGCGTCTATTGGAGTGTGGCGACAGTTGTAGGCCACAGCAAGAGGAGAACGCGATGACACAAAAGCAACAAATTGAGAATCACTGGGAGCTTTCGGGGAAACGAATTGTAGTGCTCGGCGGGTCGTCCGGCATCGGGTTAGCAGTGGCACAGCAGGTGGTGGCGCAAGGGGCAACGGCAATCATTGCGTCTAGTAACGCGGACCGGGTTAAGCAAGCGGTCGCAACGCTCGACGGAAAAGCGGAAGGGCACACGCTTGATCTCTCGAATGAGCGCGACATTCAAACTTTCTTTCAGAAGATCGGTGGTTTCGATCACTTGGTCTTCACTGCTGGCGACACGCTGCAATTGGATGAGCTTGCAGCGACGGACCTTACCAAGGCCCGGCGTGCTTTTGAGTTGCGCTATTGGGCTGTTCTGGCCGCGGTCAAGTACGCAAGCCCGCAGATCCGCAAGGACGGATCGATCGTGCTCACAACCGGAGTCGCAGGCAGGCGCCCGCACAAGGGATGGACAGTGGCCGCAAGCGTCTGCGGAACTATCGAAGCCTTGACGCGTGCCTTGGCGGTCGAGTTAGCGCCGATTCGCGTCAACGCGGTATGTCCAGGCGTCGTTCGAACGAACCTCTGGCAAAGCATGAATGC
>DATNQY010000182.1:0-3905 GCA_036703785.1 Candidatus Obscuribacterales bacterium | reverse complement strand
AGTTATAGCTTAAACCGCGACCCGGCTCTTCTTTCACCAGCGCAATCGCGGCGTCCGTCTTGATCAGCAACAAAACGCCTTGCTCCATGAGCAAACGCTCGGCGTACTGACCAAGTTTGACCATTACATCCAGCCGAATTGAAAACCCGAGCTGAGTGACGTCGATGACGATGCCGTCGAAATATTGGCCGTTGATTACCAACGTTTCGAGTTGCGCAAAAATATCGTCGGAGAGAATGAGTGTTTTGAACACGACCGGTACCGACAACGGTACGGTCGGCTCTTGCTCATCATGCGAGCGCTGCACGCGTTCATTCGATTGGCGGGTCTTGGAGCCCGTCACATCTTCTGAAGTCGCTCGTTGGTCGCTATGTTGCATGATGGCTGAGTTGGTCGATAGACTGCATCTTTAGCTTTTATTCCCCGTAACTACTGCTCATTGAACCGTTTGAACCAATTTGAAATGGTTGCTTTTATGCCGTTCGGCCGTTCCGGCTGCCGGACTGATGCCGATTCGGGCTGGCAGACGGGCTCAGAGTCGGATAAAACCTCAGCCGGCGAGCCGTTGGCTGCCTGCGTCAGTGCCGAAGCGAAGTCTGCCATAGACCGATAGCGGTCGGCAGGTTCCTTTTGCAGTGCTCTCATTACGACTGCATCCAGAGCCGGCGGAATCTCAAACTGGGGCGCCACGTCGCTTGGACGCGGCGGTGATTGCCGGATGTGCATGTTTACAGTTTGAACACTGTTTTTGCCCAGAAAAGGCGGTTTTCCAGTGATCGATTCAAATAGGGCAACGCCCAGTGAGTACACATCCGACTGCGCACCGACCGTCTTGCCCAGTGCTTGCTCAGGGCTGATGTAAATTGGACTGCCGATGAACTCGCCGGCTTTGGTTGTGCGCTGGAGCGCCTTGCTGGAGCCGGTGGTCAGCTTTGCCAGCCCGAAGTCGGCGATTTTGACGAAGTCGGGATCGCCCTTGGAATTGATGAGAATGATGTTGCTCGGTTTGAGATCGCGATGAACGATGTCTTTCTCGTGGCAGTATTGAAGCGCTTCGGCGGCCTGGCTAAAAATGTGAACCGCCAGTGGTGCGCTGAGCGCACCATTTTGCTTGAGCTCATCCCAAAGGGATCGCCCGCTCAGAAGCTCAAGAACCAGGTATGGCTGCCCGGTTGGCGTGATTCCTGAGTCTCGCCATTCGACGAGGTGATCGTGATGCAGGTGGCTTGTCGCTTTCACTTCTTGCTGGAAGCGGCGCACGCTAACTGGATCGAGGTCGAGCCCTTCTTGCAGCATCTTGAGTGCCACGGGAGTATTAGTGACCATATCGTACGCGCGGTAGACAATGCCGATGCCGCCCTTACCCAGCAGCTCATCTACCCGATAGCGGTTGTCCAGGACCTTGCCGGCCCAGCTATCGTCGCCCGTCTTGAACGTCATCAAGGTTGTGCCGTCATTCGGGCAGTGCGAGAGGTGTTCGAGGAAGCCCTGCTCGCAAGCCAGGCAAATCTTGGTGTACGTGCGTTTTCCGATGTCTTCCGTCACGCGGGCAAAGTCCTCCAGAACAGCGACGGCAGCGCGATGCACTCTTTGCGGGGCTGTGCAGTGAAGCCGCCCTTCTCGCATCGCCCCTACATCATGCCCAGCTGGGGGTAGGGTGAATCGTCGCGCCGGACCGCAAGGTGCCAGCCTGCCGCTACCGGGTCGACTAGGTGGGTGCAGCCCGGAGTATCTCGCATCTCGAGATGCGAGATACTCGTCGTTTTCGATCGCCGAAACGCGCAACCTGTGTGTTGCCATGCTCTTGTTATCATGCATCTCGAGATGCATGATAGTGAGTCATTTTCGATCGCTGGACGTCCTGCCTTGTGATGGTGTCCCTTGCGGCTATCTCGCATCTCGAGATGCGAGATAGTTTGCGATGGAAGCATAGCCGCGATCAGTTATTGTGCCGAAAAAAATTACAGCGACGGATTGAATGTAAATGTGGCGGCGTGCGGAGCCCCGATTCTAAGTTGGTCCCGACTATTGTTAGTGCACGTAATTCAGCGGATTGTTGGGCTTGCCGTCTTTGCGCACTTCGAAGTGCAGATGCGGTCCGGTGGAGAATCCGGTGGTTCCTTCGTAGCCGATAATTTCGCCTTTGTGTACATTTGCGCCCTGGCTTACGGCGGCACGCGACATGTGCGCGTACAGCGTCGCCATTCCTTTGCCGTGGCTGAGGATTACGACCCGGCCGTAGCCGCCATAAACTCCGGTGAATACGACGGTTCCGCTGTCGGCGGCACGAATCTCCGAATGGTTCGGACCGGCAATGTCGATACCGGTGTGGAATTTCTTGACGCCGAAAATCGGATGTGTGCGCCAGCCGAAAGGAGAAGTGATGGCCGCATGCAAGGGCATCGAAAATGTTCCGCTGCCTGCGGTGCCGCCGCCTTTGTCGCACATGTCGACGATTTGATGTTCTAGTTGATGCGATTCAATTGCCAGCTGGCGTTCTGCTTCCTCGTAGAACTTCACGTCGCTGCGAAGGCGGTCTGCGATTTGCTCTTGCGTGTCCTTCTTCTTGGTCAGCTCCATCGCTTTGAGAGCGATTTGGGTAATCAGGTCTCCCAGGATAGTTTTTTTCGAACCAAGTTGATTCTTCTTCGCGGCCAGTGCGGCGGCATTCGCTCGCAATTGTTCGAGCATCTGACGATCTGCGTCGGCAATGCGTTGCTGGTAATAGAACAAATCGAGCAGGGTCTGAAGTGAAGTGACCTCGAAAATCATTTCGACAAGGCCAATACGCTCGCCTTCGTAGATTTCACGCAAGCGCCTGCCGGCTTCGTCTTCCATCAGCTCTTGTTGTGACTTGGTTTGCACCAGTTTGGTGGCGCATTCTTGAATTTTGTTCTGCGTTTTCTTCAGATCTTTTTGGCTGTGAGTGAGCTGGGTTTGGGTTGCGTTGAGTTTAGACTTGATCTCGTGCAAGACGCTCTCTGCAGCTTCCGCTTTCTTGCGAGCCTCGTGCAGCTTCTGGTGGACTTCCTGCTTGTTGCGTTCGATGGCTTTGAGGCGCTCGTGGGCTTCCTGCTTTTGCCGCTCGTGCGACAAAAGCGGTGCGGCGGTTGCCTGCAGCCGCGGCGCGAATGAAAGCGCCAGACAGATAGCCAGACCAATTGATAGTACGCGCGAACTCAAACGCGGTCTCCGATATTCAGGGGCGAGCCCCGAGCTCTTGGATTGTACAACGACCTCAACGCCGGATAGTTTCGTTGAACTAATGAACAGTTGACAACCGGGGGCGCCTATCACCAAGGGGGCGGTGCAGGGCGCCGCCCGGCAGAGGCATTACTCCTGGCCTGGGATGCTGCTGCGAGCGGTACAATTAATACGGAATTCAATTTCTCTAAGGACTGGGCGATATGTTGAAAGAGATTGTTCGATATCCGCTGAAGATTAAAGGCGTTTCTTCTTCTGAATTTACAGAAATCAAGAGCCCGTACAGCGGCGAAGTGATTGGCGCTGTCGCGCAGGCGGACGAAAAGGCGATCAAGCAGGCGATTGCAGTCGCCCAGGAAACCTTTGAGAAGGTGATGAGCAAAATGCCGGCACACGAGCGCTCGCAAATTTTGCGCAAAACCAGCCAGGCGATTGCCGACAATCTCGAAGATTTCGCGCAGACGATTGCCCTGGAAGGTGGAAAGCCTATTAAAGATGCGCGCGTTGAAGCTTCACGGGCGGTGAACACCTTCGCCATTGCCGCTGAAGAAGCACTGCGGCTGGAAGGTGAGCAGATTCCGATGGACCGCCTACCCGGCAACGAAGGGCGAGTGGCCTTGGTAGTCCGCGAGCCGATCGGAGTGATCGCTGGAATTACGCCGTTTAATTTCCCGATTAACCTGGTTGCGCACAAGGTGGCG
>DATNQY010000181.1:0-5863 GCA_036703785.1 Candidatus Obscuribacterales bacterium | reverse complement strand
GGCCGGTTTCTCAAACGATTCTCATGCGCGCGCGTAGCCAAGAATTGTTCAGGCCTGTGGGAGTGCGTTAGTTTTAGGTCCTGGTATCACTTTTACTTCCACCCAAAAGGAAACACGCGCAAAGAACATCACGATTGGCAGTTGACTGTCTCTTGGCGCGTTGCGGTGCGTATGGATTTGATCCGTCTTGGCAAAAGGTTGCTGATGCTTCCGCTTGCCGCCAAACACGTGCTGATGCCTGGTCGTCCATATAGCGGCGCAATCGAACTCACCCCGACGGAAGACGAAATTGCCGCCAATCTTCGCCGTCACGTCGAGCAGCTCGCGCAGACAATCGGCATTCGCCATTACGAACGCGCCGGCTCGCTGAACGCTGCGGCCGACTACATCGAGGCGCAATTCTGGCAAAGCGGTTACCAACCGTCGGTGCAAAATTTCAGTTATCCCGGCGGCATCGGCAAAAACGTCATCGTTGAGCGTGGCAAAACCGGCAAGCTGCTGGTAATCGGCGCGCATTATGACACAGTGCCCAATTCTCCCGGGGCAAACGACAACGCGTCAGGCGTAGCAGTGATGCTTGAGATGGCAAGAATCTTGAGCACCGCTCAACTTTCGCAGCGCATTCAGTTAGTTGCTTTTGACAACGAAGAACATTGTGCACAGCAGTGGGAAGACACGGGCTCGCATCATTATGCGCAGAATTTGAAAGCACGCGGCGAGCAGCTCATCGGAATGTGGTCGCTGGAAACTCTCGGCTATTACAACCAGCGGCCCCAATCGCAAAAGTTTCCGCCACCGCTCGATTTGTTCTATCCGGACAAGGGGAATTTCTTGGCGTTTGTAGGAAACACAGATTCGCGCGAACTTGTGCGTCAAACAATTCGCCTGTTTCGCGCTGAGCATGCCGGCTTCCCCGCGCAAGGGATAGCTGCACCGCCGAAGTTCCGCGACACGGAACGTTCGGATCACCGTAGCTTTTGGCAGGTGGGTTATCCCGCACTGATGGTCACCGACACCGCCAACTTTCGCTATCCGCACTATCACACGCCCGACGATACGATTGACAAAGTCGATTTCTCGAGCATGGCACGAATCACCCGGCTTCTAGCCGGCGTGGCAAGTTCGCTCACAGCTTAGCACCACGTTTGGTGCATACGTTCTCATCCTGTAGGGGCGATGCATGCATCGTCCCTACTATTTTTCTAGGAGGCACACATGGTTAAGTGCCAAACACCGAGCCGCAATTTTTGCACGCCCGACGGCAAGAATGCGGCTCTCTTCGTCGACCTGGACGGCACGGCAGTCGTTTGCCAGCCATACTTCGACGAAGCTGCGGAAAACTTCGCTCACTTCATGTCGCTGCGCGGGTTCGACGCGGCTGAAGCGCGCAAGGCCTGCAGCGAATTCAACGGCAGCTTCATGCGCGAGCACGGCTTCGAGCGAGACGTGTTTCCCCGAGCGCTGGTGGCGGCATACAACCACCTCGTGGAAAAGGACAATCGCCGCCTGCGCGCCGACAAGCGCAAGCTGGACGAGCGCATCGTGCACAACATCGGGCTCGGCCCCTTCTTCCGCCTGCCGCAGCTGTTCTCCAACTGCGCAGCAGTACTCGGTCGCGCACATAAAGGCTTCCTGGTGTTCGCCGTCTCGATGGGCAACCATGAGGCGCAGAAATACAAGATTCGCCAGGCCGGACTCGACACCATCTTCGACGAGGCGATGATCACGTCGAAGGCGGACAAGCCGGAAATCGTCAAGCAAGTGATGGAAGATTGGAACATCAGCCCCGAGTACTCGGCATTCATCGGCAATAGCCGCACTGCCGACGGTGCTTGTCTGGCTGTCACCAACTTCATTTACCTGCCGCTGGAACACGGCACCGAGTTCGACCTCTCGAAGGAGTTGCCGCAAAGTGACTTCGAGGTGTTCGAGGTGAAGGACTGGCGCGAAGCCGAGGAGAAGGGCATCAAGCGCCTTCTTCGCAGACGCAAGGCCGCGCCCGAAGCTGCTGAGCCGAGGGCTCTGAGCGGTAAGGGCTGCTGCAAGTAATAACTGACGTGTGGAGGGTCGCTCGGAAGCGATCCTTCACCGCTTTAAGGAAGACAACGATGAGTATCACCATTGCGGCGACCATGCTGCTCGCCGTGGCAGTCCTCGGCTACATCTGGTGGCTGGAGCTGCCGAGATCCTGGAAAAACAAGCCTTTCCAGATGCGCTTCTGCCCGGGATGCCGCGCCAAGCTGGTTATGGGAGAGGTGGACGGCAAACAGCGCCTGCATTGCAGCTGCTGCTCGTTTGTGCACTGGGATAATCCCAAGCCGGTGGCAATCACGCTGATTCCGATGGGCGAGGGCTTCGTGATGATTCGTCGCTTGCGCAATCCGCGCGCCGGCAAAATCGCTTTGCCGGGCGGATACGTTGAGCAGAAGGAATCGCCGGAAGCAGGCGCCATTCGAGAAGCTTTGGAAGAGACCGGGCTCGTGATCGAGATCGATCGCAAGCTCGACGTCATCATGCCACCCGGTGTCAATGAGCATCTCCATTTCTTCCTGGCTAAGCCCGCGTTGGGAACCCCCATCGCCGGCGACGATGCCAGCGACGTCATGGTCATCAAGAAAGATGCCGTTCCAATCGACGACGTTGCGTTCCCGACGCATCGCAAGATCATCGAGGACTGGTTGAAGGAAACCGCCTGAACTCCAACATAACAACGAGGCGCGAATCTCAGATTTTCGCCTCGTTGTTATCACTTTTTCGACCTTGCGCCCGCAACTTTTCCACATTCGTTCTGCGGTATTCAACGCGGCTTTTCAAATAGAAACGGAAATGCTTGGAAGTTGTTTCTATTTGAAAAGTCTGTCCGAATTCAAACGACAGAACCGGGAATTTCTCCTTTTCGCGGTCAGGATTTGCCTTTGATCTTTGTGTTGGTCGTACGACAATAGATAGTTAGTGTCGGGTGAAAACTTATATGCAGAGCGTAGAGGTGATCGAGAGGCGGCTATGCAGCCGCCTCTCGTTACGCGTTAGTCGGTCAGGCCTTTTGCGTTTCGCCCAGGCTGACCACCCACTTCTTCTGCTCCCCGTCCCAGATGTTCGCCGGGTCGCCGAGGCAGACGACGAGAGCGATCGTGAAGGCGAGGAGCGCAGCGGCCGGCAGAACGGCGACCGTGTTGAAGGCAATGACCGCGGGCACGGCGAGAGCGACGGTAACGCCGATGCCGGCAAGCGTCAGCAGCCCACGAACGGCGAAGTGCGTGAACAGCGCAACGCGCCTAAGGCCCTTACCGAGCAGACCGCCGACGACGAGGCCGAGGCCCATGGCGAGCCAAAACACGCCGACATACGCCAAGCCGTCGTGCGGGAGGATGTTGGAAAAGAAGTCCATAGAACATGTTCCTTCAGTGGAAGAATGCGCGAACGAGTTTCGTTTCACGCCGAGCTAATGGCCGTACGCACCCACAGGAGCAACTATCCCTACCAGAGCTCTTTGGGTTAGCAGCTAGATACTGCTTGCGAGAAAATTTTCCTGTTTGTGCGGGACCAAGAGACAACTCCACCCTAAAGCAGCAGCATGTGCTTATAGGTATGATGTCAAGAAATGAAACAACGCAAGCTGCGCTAGCTTTGGCCGATCACGCCGCAGTCTACTTTTGGAACTTCCCGCCGATCGTTCAGTCGAAATGACCGAGCGACAATGGCACCACATAGCGGGCTTCCGCCCGGCGCTACTCACCAAGAAACAGATGCTTGCGGGTTTATACATCACCGACTTCCATGCGCACCTTCGAGGCAAATCGAACGTCCTGCCCAATTTTTGCGCAGAGGACCAAGCATCAGAATTTTTTCAGCAAACTGCACCCGTGTTCGAGCGACTGGCCAGGCTCAGCGAGCCGGTTCACAGCAGCCTGATCCGCTGGTTCGCAATGAACTATCGCGGCAAATTGCACCGTCATATCTATGGCAATCTCGCCCAGTTCGCTCTGATGGAAACGCTGCGTTTGTTTAAAACGTATGACGTCCGCTGTTTGCTGAAGAGCATGGACCGGAATGGCATAGACCGGGCAATCGTTTGTTCGCTGGAACCGTTTATTACTACGCAAGAAATTTTGGAAGCAGTGGCACCACACAAAGATCGCATTTTGGTTTTCGCCTCTGTGGCCAGAAACGAGCCACATCCTGTGCAGTACCTGCAAAAACACATAGAGAGCGGCGAGATTGCCGGGTTGAAGATTCATCCACAGGTGGGACAATACGCGTGCAACGAGCTGTATGAGTGCACGAAAGACGTGGTCGCTCTGGCAACGGAGTACGATCTGCCGATTCTGATCCATACCGGCCACATTCCGGCGAGTGCGATCGGCGGTTTGGCTAATGGATGCGGCGACGTGCGTGCCGTGGCTCCGCTCGTAAAAGCGTTCCCCCACGCGAAGATTGTGCTCGCGCATATCGGTTGGGAATCATGGCGATATATTCTCGAGCTTGCGCAACAGTACAAGCATGTCTCGGTGGAAACTTCATGGCAACCGCCGGCAATCATTCGTCGCGCCCTGGATCTGCTCGGTCCGCACCGCGTTCTCTTCGGTTCGGATTTCCCCTTGTTCCACCAGGGAATGGCTCTGAGCATGATGCGGCAAGCCGTGACGGCCAGAGAATTCGTGCACGTTGCCTCGACAAATGCCACGTACATTCTTCGCCAACGATACGTTGACACCACAAGCAAGTCCGCTTGACGAGCCGATCTTTGCGCATCTCTTTACTAGCCGAGGCTCGCGAATCGTTTGCGCGCGAAAGCGCTGCTTGGAATCTGGATGCCACGTTGTTTTCCGAGTACGGCAGCAGTACCGTTGAGGCCACTTCTATTTCCTCATTCACGCCAAAGTCTCTCTCAAAAATAAAAGCCCAACATTCTCAGCGTTAACTTCACCGCGTCGTTTTGGCGGACATGTGTGGCCCCCGTGTGCTGCACCAATAAACCCCGCTTGCGTTGTGTCTTTCGACGCATGCGTTTCTGCATTCAAACTGCGGCCGCCACTGCCAGTCGTTGTTTCGACTGTGCATGCTCCGACCGCTGGAGGTAGACCCATGATCGAGTTTCTCGCTACGTCGAGCAAACTGGCTTCTGCGCTGCGCCGGCAAGAGCATCGCGCAAACCTGATCTTGACTGTCTTCGCCGGAGAAAAGCTTTCTGGACAGTCAATGGCAGCCGACGAGCTCACAGGCGGATTGATTACTCGCCGCCTCGAGCGCGACGGCTTCGACCCTCGCATCAAGCATTGTCTCGTTATCGACTCCGATCTCTCTGTCGAGGGACTGGACAAGATCATCGTCGTCGGACTTGGACAGCGGTCTAAGCTGACGCTGAGCGGACTGCGGCGCGCACTGACGACGGCATTCGAAATGTCTCGTGACGTTGCGCGCTCCGAGCATCTGCTCTTCCCGACACTCGACGTCGAACTGCGCGGTCTTACGAGCGAGCAGTTTGCCGAAGTTGTCGCGGAATATGCCTGCCTGCTCGACTACGAAATCAACCACCGCAAGACGCGTCAGCTCGACACTGAGCCGCAGGCGCATCTCAAGTCGATGACTTTGCTCTGCCAGCAGTGGAATCTGTCGGCGGTGAAGCGCGGTCTGAAGTTCGGCAAGCTGGTCGGCGAAGCCACCAACCGCTGCCGCGACATGGTCAACGAGCCTTCCGACACCATGAACCCTCAGAAGCTGGCTTCCATCGCCAAGGAAATCGCCGGTAAGTCCGAGGGCATGACGAGCTGCCGCGTGCTCACCAAGAAGAGCATCGTCAAGCTCGGCATGGAAGGAGTGCTCGCGGTGAACGCCGGTTCGGAAGACGAAGCGCTATTCATCG
>DATNQY010000180.1:0-9715 GCA_036703785.1 Candidatus Obscuribacterales bacterium | reverse complement strand
GCCCGCCGCTACAGAGCCAGAGGAAAGCGGGCTTCCGCCCGCCGCTACAGAGGCAGAGGAAAGCGGGCTTCCGCCCGCCGCTACAGAGGCAGAGGAAAGCGGGCTTGCGCCCGCCGGTACAAACGCCGAAGAGGCAGAAGGACACTCCGGTGCCGGAAGCTGACCCTAGATGCGATCACCATGAGTTAGGCGAGCTGCATGTGCCGCACGCCCCCGTTGCTGCGCTTGCCGGGGACACTGACGGGCACGCCGGGCACGGACACAGCCACTCTCGCACGGAAAAACGCGGACGGCTGACCATTGTTTTGATACTGACTAGTGTTTTCATGCTTGTCGAGCTTGTAGCGGGCATTTACACGGGCAGTTTGGCTCTCATGGCTGACGCCGGACATATGTTGAGCGACGTTGCTGCTCAGGCTCTTGCCTTGTTGGCGATCTGGTTTGCGGCCAAGCCGCCCACCCCAGGCAAAAGTTACGGCTACTACCGCACCGAAATTCTCGCCAGTTTGATCAACGGCGTGATCTTGGTCGGTATTTCCATGTTCGTGCTGTATGAAGCGGCGCGCAGGCTGGCCAGCCCCCCTGAAGTCCATGCTCCGATCATGCTTACCGTGGCGGCAGTCGGCTTTTGCGTCAATCTTGTATCGATGCGCGTTTTGCATGCGGTCGCCCATGACTCACTTAACATGAAAGCCGCCTACCTCGAGCTGCTGGGTGATTTGCTGGCGTCGGCGGGCGTTCTAATCGCGGCCGCGATAATCTTTTTCACTCACTGGTACCTGGCTGACCCGGTCATCAGTATTCTCATCGGCATTCTCATTTTGCCGAGGACGTGGTTGCTTCTTGCCGAGTGCACGAACATTCTTATGGAAGGCGCGCCCAGACATATTGATGTTGGACAGCTGCACACCAGTCTGCTTTCGGTTGCCGGCGTCCTTGATGTTCACGACATCCATGTCTGGACCATCACCTCAGGATTGGATGCAATGTCCGGGCACGTGTGCGTGACGCGCGGAGCTGACGCTGAGGAAGTTTTGTCGAATGTGACCAAAATTGCCCAAAAGGACTATGGGATTCAACACACGACGATTCAAATCGAACTCGTGAATCCTTAAATCCAAGCACACAAAATGTAACCGCCGAGGATTACACGAGCGGCGCGCATTTTGGACATCGCCATGGGAAAAATACGAAGCCCGATGGGAATCCCACCAATTGGCGGCCCGGTGCGGCCTGCCTACTATTAGGTCACTTGGAATTCCCGACCAGCAACAGGTGAGCCACACATGAGCATGTTCAAAGATCCTTCTGATGAAGAAAGACTCTGCCAAGTTTTGAAGGCTTACGTTGAAGAGTGGGGTCCCGAGCATGTAGTTGTTTCAGTTCCCACACATTGGAAAGAGTACAGCGGCAATAGCCTCGGTCGAGTGCGGCTCGAGTTTTGCACCAGCAGCACTGTCTCTATTCGAGTGGAATACGAAGCGGTGCGAATCAACTACGACGTTCAGCTACAAGTCGCGTAGCAATCTCTTTCTTGTGCCTTCCTCCTGTCAGCGAGCCTCCGAAAGGGGGCTTTCTGACTTTTGTCCGTGTGAGCCCGCTGACTTTTGTGTTCGATTTGTAACGGCGGGCGTAAGCACGCTGGTCTGGCAGACGATCGTCGGCGTCTGCAAACCCGCGCCGGCGCTCGCTTCTGCGAGCAGGACTGTTCATGGAAAAAAGTGATACCAGCGCGCCGTCATGGTGAGTGGAAATCCCATTCCCGCTAAATGGGTATGGCTGCGATTATGTTGGCATATTCTCTCTACACAATTTGATTTCGATAACGAACCAGAGGCGGGACTAGCATGGCAAATCTTCAAGGCGATAACGCGGCTCCGGAGTCGGCAAAAGTTCTTGGTAAAGACGAACCCAAACAACCGGATGTCAGATCGCATTTGCTTGACCATATTAATGACCTGAGAACCGGCGGACAGTACACGCGAGTATCTGATGCCGCGCCTGGTGCGGCCGGGGCGCCCATGGAAGCTGTCGCCAAAGCGGCTGCTGCGCCGGTAGGACCACCCGATCATTCGTGCGCGGAATATGGCGACTATACAGCCATAATCGGAACCGCGGAAAGACGTATATATGATCCAAAGGATCTCGGCGACATGAGCAAGCTCGAGTCGAAATTCGATTGCCGAACAGACAAAGATCCGGTTAAAGTGGCCAATTCGAACCTGCTTGATGCGACGGGCGACCGATTCAATTACGCCATGACCAGAAAGCAATGGCGCGACATGCAAACGAATACGTCAGGACGGTTGGGCGGCATCGGAGCGGAAGTAACTGGTTTTCAGATAGATAAAGCCGGGCATGCTTTCTCACCATATCCGGTGATGAAACATAGCGACAATCCGCAGGAGCCGCCGGTTATTAATCCGCCAATCGATCCCAAAACATTGCACACCGGATTTAACGGCGCGATCAAGGGCACTCCGGCACAGGCCGCAGGCATCCGGAAAGGAGACATAATCACAGACGTAGACGGCACTGACACCACACACCTCGCCGTGGATAAGACCGTCGACTTGATTCGCGGTAATCCGGGCAGCCATGTGCATATTACAGTCGAACGCGACGGTCAAAAAATGCCTCCCATGGACATTACGCGGGCGGAAATAAAACTGCCCACCGTTGAAGATGCGAAGGACATGAACGGTTTTACCTACATCAAGATGAAAAGTTTTGGCGAGCATACTGCGGAAGAGCTGAAGACGCAGACGCAAAAATTCCCCAACACCAAAGGCTTCATCGTTGATCTGCGTGATAATCCGGGAGGACTGGTCGACACTGTAGAAGACTCCGCCAAGCTGTTTGTGAAAAACGGCGGTATCGTCAACATGGTCGAACGTGTACCTTCAAATCCTAGTAACATCGTGACTTTCACCGATAAGTTGTGGATGGACGATAAGTTTGAACATGAAGATGTGACATTCTCCGATGGACGCAAAGGAAGCAGCACTACGAGGACGCGTTCCATGCCGTACTTAGGAGGAGATAAGCCGGTGGTCGTGATCACAAACGGCAACTCCGCCTCTGCTGCGGAAATTTTCACCGGCGCTCTTGGCGATAATGGTGCCAGAGTTGTCGGCAGCGACGGCGACCCGAAAGAACCTGAGAACCATGGCACGTACGGCAAAGGAATTGGCCAGACGCTTATTCCGAATGCATTCACGGGCGGCGCAACGCGGATCACCACACTCCACTACACTTCGCCCAATGGCACATGGCCCGGCGATGCTGCGAAGCACCGCTACGGAATCCGTCCGGACATAGCCGTCAACAATCCTGATGGGGTAGTACCGGGCTCAGCCAACGACGCACAGCTCAAAGCAGCACTTGCTGAAATCGAAGCTGAAACGCGAGGCGTCAAAGCGAAGAAAGCTATCCAGTAGACAGTCATGTTTCGGTGTAGGGGCGGCGCATCGCGCCGCCCTTTTACTATGGAAGCGGCTCTTCGATGATTACTTGACGGCTGTCGTGATCGAGCCAGATCAGTCTTCGCTTGAGTTTTGGATATTCGAGCGCGAAATCGCAGCTGACAAATCTTGAGCTGTAGGGATTAACCGTGAACAGCATGTCGCTGTGCTCTTCGTGCATGTCTGGGACTACCGGGTATCGCTCGCCGTTGTCGTCCTCTACGAAGAGGTCGATTGATTGCAACCTGTGATTGCTATTGTTGTCGATTTGCGCGTTGATTCGAAGCAAATTGCCGTCGATGCCGTCTTTGACCAGCTTGGTTTTCAGTATTCTGATATCCAAGCCTGGAATTTTTGGAAGTGGTGCCTTGACTGTCGGCGCGGTCGCGGCTGGTATCAGCAAGTCCTGATCGATGTCCATATTCAGATCATCGCCAGGTTCGAGCACTGCTCTCGGGCCCTTTCTCCATAGCGCAACGCCGAGTCCCATGAGAGCACCTGCCGCCGCGCCGCCGGCGATGTTGTAACCGTGCATCGCAATTGTTTCTTGCAAGCCGAAGATCTGGTACGCAATCAGAGCTCCGACCACTGCGCCGCCACCCATGTGTGCGGCAATTATCCCTGCGCCTTTTAACTTCGACTTAGTTGTGGACTTACGAGTGTTGTTTGCTTCGGCGCGGAAAGCAAACTTTCTTCCGTCGGGCGTTTCAAACGCGCCGAACGAGATGGCGAGCGAACCTGGACGGCCGACATGCTTCGGCGGAAATATCTTGCTTACTTTGCCGTAGAAAATTGTCCCGGCCGGAATCACCTTTTCGTCGTCGACATAAATATCTTCGGTAACCTTGGCGCTGATCTTTTCATCGACTTCTGCAGGTATCAAGTTGCCGTCGAGGTCTCTCTGCAATGCGCGCATGCCGAAGCTGGGAACCGAAGCCAGTTTGAGCTTGATCGGCGTGCCGCTGGGAACGCAATAAGTGACGCCGCCTTTGAGCATGACTGGCGATCCTGCTGCTTTGTGGGCGGCCTCGTCCTTGATGTTGCCGGCTTGATCGAGCTGCGAGCGAACGTTGATTTGATCATCGTCGATCCAGCCGTCATCGGATTGGCTGCCGGCCAATGCTGTGTGGCAAGTCGCGAGCAAAACCGCTAGCGCCAACGCAATCGCCGGAAGCCGTTTTAGTGCCTGAATCATCATTCGCCCCACGCTCAGCAGAGGACTAAACAATAACACATAACAACCCGGCAAACGCCCGGCCGGCACTCTTTGCATCCGCGCCAATTCCTCACCTGAACGCAGTTTTATGCGTTATCAGGTGGGCACCAGCGCTCGAGAATTATCTTCAGCTGCTCGACGGAAAACGGTTTACTGATGTAATCGTTCATTCCAGCCGCCAAGCACGCGTCGCGGTGCCCTTCCATAGCATGTGCGGTCATGGCGATAATCGGCATGGTGAGCGCGCCGCCAAAGTCCGATCCACGAATGGTTCGAGTTGCTTCCAGTCCATCCATCACAGGCATTTGCCAGTCCATGAGCACCAGCGAGTACTCGCCGGTCTTAGCCTTCTCAACGGCTTCGGCGCCGGTTGCTACCACCTCGACATCAAAACCGAGTTTTTCAAGTTGGGACTTGATGATTCGTTGCAGCACGGGACTGTCTTCGGCGACCAGAACGCGCCTGTGTGTGAAACTGCCGGTAGTGGCAGGAGCGGAAACAGCCGGAGCCGATGTCGGATCTGCCGCACCGTCGGCCGGTGCCAACGGCAGCAGAACCGTGAAGGTCGATCCTTTGCCGAGCGCGCTCTCGAGTTCTATCGTGCCACCCAGTAATTCCGCTAACTTCTTGCTGATTGATAGACCCAACCCGGTACCGCCGAATTGTCTGGTTGTGGATCCGTCTGCCTGAACGAACGGCTGGAATAGGCGCTCCCTAGCCTCACTGCTGATGCCGATACCTGTATCTTTGACACTGAATTGTAGCCAAACTTTATTGTCTGCAATATGGTGCAGCTTGGCCGAAATCAATACGCTGCCTTGGGCAGTGAATTTAACCGCGTTATTCGCGAGATTGAGTAAAATTTGACGCAACCTGAACGAGTCACCGTGCAATGTCTCGGGAATCGCCAAATCAATATTCGTCACCAGCTGAATCTGTTTATCCAAAGCGGCAACGCGAACGATATCCGCAACCTCGCGCAGGAGACGTGTCGGTGAAAAATCCAGCGCTTCAACGTGCACCATGCCCGCTTCGATTTTAGAAAAGTCGAGAATGTCGTTGATTACATCGAGCAGAGATCGCGCAGATTCTTTGAGAACGGCGGCAATCTCTTGTTGTTCTTTATCAAGCTTCGTATCGAACAGCAGCCCAATCGTGCCCAGCACCGCCGACATCGGTGTGCGAATTTCATGGCTGATGTTGGCCACGAATTGCGACTTCAGCCGCGACGCTTCAAGAGCCTGATCGCGTGCGACTTCCAGCTGCCGGTTGAGCACGTTCATTTCATTCATTTGTGCCTGGATCGCCAGGGCTCGGCGATGGGACACATACGCAAAGTACGCAGTTACACACAGCAGAATGAAGATTACAACGCCCACTGCCAGGGCTATATTTGGGTGTTTTTGGATGGATTCTTTGATGGCCGGCGGTAGGCTGCTCAATTTCGGCAAATGCAAAAATTCCCGTTCGTGAGCTGCATTAGCGGCAATGAGACTGCGTCGACTACGGCTGTTGGCATTGCCGGCGCTGCCTGAAACCAGATTGTGCTGGGTCGTGGCGGTCATTGACGGCGAAGTTCCGTTTTGCCTGTTCGGGTTTAGCTGCTCGGCAGTGCGGCGAGTCGAAGTTTCTGTTTCTTCGGCGCCATTCTGTCTGGCTTGCGCCGATGTCGACGGATGTTCGCGAAACAGTCGTGCAAAGTCGGTAATGCGTGGACGCGTCGTATCGATGTTCTGCAGTTGCAGGGGGACTGTAACGGCTAGGGCCTGTTGCTGTGCGGAATTAGTCGCCTGCTGGGCTTGATTAGCGGTGGTTCCTCGTGTCGCGGTCAGAGCGGGCTGAAGCCCGCCGCTACCGGTGGAATGAGGGGGCGGTGGTGGTGGCGGGGGTGGCGGTGGTGCTTGATGAAACGATCGTATCGCTTCATGAACGGCGCCGGAAACACGTTCTCCGGCTGCTTGGGCGGCGTGCGCGGCTGCTGAAACGGCTTCGCCAAGGTTGCGCGGCTCGGATTCATTCGCGGAGGCAATAGCTGTACTGGTAAAACCGCCGTCGCCTCTTACCGTGCTGATAGCCGCTGCGGTGCGTATCAGATTCTCAGAAAACTGTTTTTGCCAGCTCGGATCGACATTCTCATGCAGGGCCGTGCGAATCGTCTGGTTGTTGGTAATCAAGCTAGCAAGGTTGACCTCGCTCACTCCAAGACTGCCGTTGTCGACCACAACCGCGTTGCGTCTCAGGATCCCATCAGCCGAAAAAATGTCCGAAGCCGCCACCGACGAGCGTTTTGTAACCACTTCATAGCCAGGGTCCACGCTTACGGATCTGGCAACATCACCGGCAGTTTCGTCGCCGGTTGATTGGACATTGACGGACTTGCCGAATCCGGTCAAATTCTGCACACGCAACTTGTCACCATCGGCGGTGACAAGCACATCCGCGCTTTTATTGATTACGACTCGCTCACCGGAGGCAGCCCTGATCACGACCGAGCCCTGACGCCGGCGCGAAGATACAAGAAGCTGTCCCGACGTGAGATCGATTACCGACGGCACCGGACGCCGAAAGAGCGCTCCACGCGCCGCCACTATATGAATCCGATCGCCGCGCCGTGGAGGGCTGCTATCGAACGCTGCAGCTTCTGCTGCCGGCGATTGATTCGCCGATCGGATAGGAGAAATGTCGGTGGGATGGATGCCTGGTATGCCTTGTGTGAGACTTCCTTGAAACACAGGCGCCGGTGCGCGTTCGCGGCTCAGCGCCTGCATCCCCGAAGAGACCATTGTGTTGGTCGCTTTCCGATTGGTGGGGTTGCCGTCGGCCGGTATGTCGGACACCGAGCCAGTCGGCGAAAGTGCGGAGCCGTTGGCGCCGGTTGACAGAACTCTCACCACGGCCGATCCTGGCACATCCGGCTGTCCGTGTGCTCCCGCTGTGTTGCTCAGCGCGCCGCCGGCGAGATTTTGAATGAGTCCGAAGGCATTGCCGTCGGAATTGTGGCCGAAGGCAAAGCCGTTGCCATTAACGCGCCCGGCTCCTGGTATCGCATTTGGTGCCATACCGTGCTGCTCCATATGGGCGAACCCGGGAGAGGCGACGGCGGTGGTCGGCAATATAGAGACAATGGCGAATAAAGCCGCTGCCGGCGCCAAGGTGGTTTTTGCTATATGTAGTCTGAACACTGAAGTGCCTGGATCTATCGTCCGCCCGCCAAGCGATGTCGGTTCACATACAGATCACTTTAACCCACCGTTGACTCGGGTTTTCCCCTCAATTCACGCCGGGTTAGTCCATGTTTCGTGATCAAAAATTACGAACAAACGCGCGCTTGCAGTTTGTGCAATGCTTCTTTCAGTTCTTGCGTGGATTTAAAGCGGACATCGCAATCGGGAGCCGTCGTTTGCGCAACGATGGCATCGAGTTCGCCCGAAATTTCATTGTTGAGCTTGCATGGGTGCGCGACGGAAATGGGCTCTGGCTCGCAGCCGGTCAACAAATAGAACAAGGTAGCGCCGAGCGCATAAATGTCACTTTGCGGATTCGCCTTTCCTCGGAATTGCTCGGGCGAAATATATGAATGCTTTCCGACAACAGTGCGCGTGGCGTTCGTCTGCATCACCTGCGCAACGTTGAAGTCGATTAATTTGAGCTGTCCGTCCACGCTCATAATCAGGTTTTCCGGTGTGAAGTCCCGGTGCAAGACAGGCGGATTTTGCCCGTGCAGGTGGTTGAGAATGTCGCACATCTGCATGCCCAGGTTAATTACCTGCCGCTCGTCGTATTTGCCTTGCCGTTCGACAGAGTTGCGCAGTGACTCGCCTTCAATGTGCTCCAAAACCAGATAGGCGCGCTGATCTTCTACGAATAAATCGACGAGCCGTACGATCTGCGGATGTTTTAGTTGTTTGAGTAGATCTGCCTCGCGCTGAATGCTGTCGAGCGCTTTTTTGGTAACGCCCAAACCGCCGTTGTATGGCAATACGAATTCCTTAAGAACTACTTCCAGAGGGTCACTGCCCGGCGCCAACGCGCCGCGCACGGCGCGCCCGAGATAGGCGGTGCCCTGTCCGCCCGAGCCAATGTGGCCGTGGATCTCATATCGTTCGTTGGCGATTGTCGAGCGCACCGGCAGGGCATCCTGCCGCAAGCGGTGCGGCGATGTAGCCAATACCTCCAGCCACAACTGGGTGTAGCCGTCCACTTTCACGGGGTTGAGCAAATCGTGCAGCGCCGGCTCAATCTGAGCCGGCGACAAATACTGTTTCAGGGCGGTATGCAGTCGTTTGCGCTGTTCGCCGGTGACGATGCCGTCGAGGCGCAAAGTAAACATGATACTGCCGGTGGTGCCGAGAAAATCAATCCACGTTTCGTTGAGCACGCCGAAATCTTTATGGTGTCGCAATCGCACGTGCGAAACGTTGGACCACGGAATATATTCGCTGCTGTTATCACCGAACCAGCGAATCCAGTACAGACGCAGACCCTTTGCGCTCAGTCCGAAGTGCGTGGGCTGGGCGCTGTTGTACATTTCGACGCCCGTCCAGCTCAAGGCGGCGCCAATCATCAGGACAAAAAACGGCAGCGGCAAAACCAGGGCAGCAACCGGATTAGCCGCCAGATGTGGATTGAGGGCGAAGAAACAAAGCAAGCACATCAGCACCAGTCCAAACCAGATGCGCGTGTCCAGGTGCAGCGACTTGCGCAACTTCTTTTGAAAACTATGCTTGGGGCGATACGGAATAACCATCTCGTCGAACCGCTGCCCGTCATGCAGGCGGTAGGCAACAAAGTACTTGTAAGCCAGAGATGGTTCTAACGGTGGCTTCATTAACCACGGCTCCCGGGTACCTTAATTATGCCGCCCCGGGGCATGGCTTTAACCTCAGTTATCCTGGCTCGCAGCTCTTTGGCGGATGCCGGGCGATCGTTGACTTCCAGTGCCGTGCAATTTGCGACCAATCTATCCATAGGCTCCGAGATAATCTTCCGTTCTTGCGCCGGATGCGAGACTGACAGCGCCTCCGGCTCGCTGCCC
>DATNQY010000179.1:0-16889 GCA_036703785.1 Candidatus Obscuribacterales bacterium | reverse complement strand
ATCGGACGCGTCTGCCTGGTGGAATCACCGGAAGGCAAAAACTGCGGTATGGTGGCATACCTGGCTACATACTGCCGCATCGATGAAGACGGCTTCATGACGGTGCCCTATCGCCGCGTGGTTGATGGAATAACCACCGATGAAGTCTGCTACCTGACACCGGCCGACGACAAGAAATATACTCTGGCGCCTCCTGACTCCAAAGTGGATGAAAACGGCAATTTGATCAGCCCGGTGAACGCTCGCCGCGGCGAATCATTCTTCGCTGTCGATGCCAAAGAAGTGGAAATGGTCGGCATTGCGCCGCAGGGGTTCATCTCTGTGGGTTCTGGTTTGATTCCTTTTCTCGAGCATGATGACGCCAACCGAGCTCTCATGGGCGGCGGCATGATGCGCCAAACCTTGCCTCTCATCAAGCCGGAAAGACCACGCGTTGGTACCGGCATGGAGAAAATCGTCGCGCGTTCGTCCGGACACTCCGTAGTCGCCCGTCGCGCCGGCACTGTAACTAAGGTAACCGGAACTGAAATAACCTTGACTCAGGCTTCCGGCGAATCGCGTTGGTATCCGCTGATCCGCTATGACCGCACCAACCAGAACACGATTTTGGACCAGCGTCCGATCGTTCAGGTCGGTGACAAAATCGAAGCCGGACAAATTATCGCCGACGGCCCCGGCATCGACCAGGGCGAGCTCGCTCTTGGAAGGAACCTGCTTGTAGCGTTCCTTACCTGGAACGGCTACAACTATGAAGACGCGATTGTAGTCAGACAAGGACTGATTCGCGATCATAAACTCAGCCACATTGAAATTGAAAAGCATTCGCTGGGCGTTCACCAAACGCTGCGCGGACCTGAGATTCTCACACCAGAGCTGCCGAACGTCGCGACAAAAGATCTCGAACATTTAGATGAGCGCGGCATCGCCAAGATTGGCAGCTACGTCAATCCGGGCGACATTCTGGTGGCAAAACTTTCGCCCAAAGAAGCGCGCGCCATGTCATCGGAAGAAGAGCTGTTGCAAGCAATCTTCGGTAAAGTCGCTGACGAAATGGCCGATAACAGCTTGCGCGTGCCGCACGGATCGGGCGGTCGCGTCATTGACATTCGCATCTTCACTCCGGAAACTACACCGGAATTGAAGGCGGGAGTGATCTGTGAAATCGAAGTTCTCATTGCTCGTCTGTGTCCGGTGGAAGTCGGCGACAAGCTGGCTGGACGCCACGGCAACAAGGGGATCGTTTCGATCATTGTCCCCGACCAAGATATGCCCTACCTGCCTGACGGCACGCCGGTGGACATTTGTTTGAACCCGCTCGGCGTCCCCAGCCGTATGAACGTGGGACAGGTCTTCGATACCCAACTCGGATTCTATTCCCAGGTGCTCAATCGCTATTACCGCATTCACCAGTTTGACGAATCGTTGCGCAAAGACGCCTCGTTCGAGCTGGTCACCCAGGCGCTGGCTGAAGTGCGCAAATTGCCGGGATTCGAATGGTTGCATGAGAACGGCAAATCCACATTGTACGACGGCCGCACCGGTGAGCCATACGATCGTCCGGTTCTCGTCGGTCGCCAGTACATGCTCAAACTCAACCAGTTAGTGCTGCACAAGATCAACGCCCGTTGCGGCCTGGGTGGACCGTACGCTGCCGTCACGCAGCAGCCGGTGGGCGGCAAGGCCAATCACGGCGGTCAGCGCATGGGCGAAATGGAAGTGTGGGCCATTCAGGCTTACGGCGCTGCCAACTTGCTCAACGAAATGATGACCATCAAATCGGACGACATTCAGGGACGGCACCAGGCGTATGCCGACATGGTGCAAGGCAAGGATGTGACACCGGCCGGTCGCACAGCTGCCTTCGACGGACTGTGCTGCGAAATTCGCGGCTTGGGCATGGAAGTAACACTGGGCAGAGTCGTCGACAGCGACACACCCATCGAAAGCAAGTCTTGCTCGCACCCGTCGGAAAGGCCGGATGCACCGAAGACTCTCGAGGAAGAATATCAAGTCTCGAAAGTCGACCAATTCAAAGAAGGCGAAAAGACAATCATCGAAATCCCGGGCGGCGACTACGAGCCTGTGGTGCGTCCGGCACCGGTGCCGATCATCACTTCGCTCACCAATGGTCGCAACGGTTCTAAACCTCGCTATGAGCTGTCACAAGAGCCGCTCATCGATGACATTGAGGAAGAAGTGGAAAAGGATGTCGGCGGCGCGCTCGTCGATGCCTTCATAAGCGATCAGATCAGCGACATTCTCGAACCTACTGACGAACAACAGTTGATTGGTACCGGCGGGCTTGGCAGCAGTGCGTGCTCGCGTAGCGAGCCGCAATGCGCCTCCCCTGGGCAGCCCGCTCTCGACGAACCTGAGATCCAGTCCGTGATGATCACCGACGAAGCTGATTCGTCCGTGCCGCAACCGGTAGCAGTCACGCCCGAGGCGGCGCCGGCTGCAGCTGAGGAGCCAAGGAACATCTGGGCCGATGCTAAGCCGATGACCGACTTCCCGTCGATGGATGAGCTCACCTCGCTGTCTAACCAATTGTCCCGGCTCAGACAGAGACAGAGGGAGCAGGAAGAAGGAATGGTCGAAGACGAAAACGAAAAAGTAACGGAGTAACAGGCATCAAAATGTACGGCAAGCACATACAACAAAGAGCAACACTGCTGATGACGGCCGCGGCTGTCTTCACCGGTGGATTGCTGTTGCTCGCCCCGGCACCGGCGTCAGCGGACTACGAATCGACTCAAGGCGAAACACAAACGCTGCGCACGCCCTTGATTCCCGGCGCTCTCTGGACTCGGCAAATGCAAGCTCCGATGCCGGACATTCCGCCGCCGATTGGCAGCGGCAATAACTATAAACCGGAAATCCAGGGCGACACCGGCAATCCCTTGCCGCCGGCCACCGGACAAGCTGATCCGACAACAGGAAATTTCTTCGGCAATCGACCAGCACCTGGTCCCAAACCACCGGATGAGTACGTTCCCAACGCCGGCCGTCACCAGACCATCAAGGGTCAACAAGAAGGCGTTTTCGATCAAGGACAAGAAGACAAAGGCACCAAGTGGACGAACAACGGCGGTCCCGGCAATGGCGCTACCGACGTCGAAAACAACGGCGGACCGCGCGCTGATGCCGCCGGCAAAACCGACACGCTCTTCGTGCACGATGTACAACCCAGTCGCTATGAATTCGACGGACCACTGCCCACAGTACGCGTCTTCTGCCACTACCTGGTGATACTGGGTGTGGTGGCAGCCACCATCTGGGTAGCTATGGCATCCATAGGCATGGTCATGGGCAACCGTGGGGCAGGCGATCGCGTCATCGGCGCCGCCGGTGGACTGCTGCTGCTGCTCGGCGGCTACACCATATGGAAGATCGTGCAGATGAATACTTTCCACGCAAATAGCACCGGATGGGAATCTCACTATAGAAATGGAACGCCGCAACCGTTACAACAGAAGAACGGACCGCCGGTACAAAACGACAATCCCAACGCCAACCAAGTAGGCAACAATCCCTTCACCGGCGCAGCCGCCCCAGGACCATAAGACGAAAGACAACCAGCTAGGAAAAAACAGTCGACATGACAAACGGCATCACAGCAAACAAACTCCTAATCAGCCTGACAGCAGTGGCAGTCAGCCTGGGCAGCACGGCTGCGTTTGCTGACTCGCCGAAATCCGATTATTTTAGCCGCAGCACCAACCCCTCAACTTCCATAGTCATACCACCGACGCCACAACGGCCGCAGATACAAAAGACGGCGGTACGACTTTGGTTCGAGTCGGTGGATCAAAAGGTAAAAAGCCTTGTCGCCACGGACAATGAAATGTTTATCCTCAACCGACCGTTTGGTTCGCCTCCGCAACTGGAGCGCGTTACCGAATGGATGAATACGGCTTCTACCGTTGCGAAGAAATTCCGCACAATCGCCGGCTACTTAAATTCAACGCCGTTACCTCAGTCGATAGCCGACGATCCGCAGGCTACTGCTCTGAATCAATATCGGCAAGAACTTGCTCAATGGTATTCCGATTCAGCAGACTGGCTCGATGACTATATAAAGCCTCGACCAGCCGCCCGGACCATTGAGGAGCTAGACGGACAAATCAAAGCCATGGGCAACAGATCTGAACAACAGAAGTTATCAATGGTGCATCTTCAAGAGATGGATTCTAACTTAAGGGAACACTTCAAAGTCCACAAAACCGACGACGGCATCTGGAACTACGCAAGCAAAGCACTTACAGACAGTCGTCATGAATGGGCAAAAGTACACGAACTCCCGAAACAGTCTCACTAATATCCCACCCCGAACTCCCGAAGAGGAATCCACCCCATGGCAATTCAGCTCAGTGAAAGAGACAACCTGATATTCAGGTTCATTGACGAGCACCAAGTGCTGCTCGAAAAACATATCGCCTGGTTTATTTCTTGCGACGACAAGCCGGTCTTGATTCGCGACCGGTTGCGCAAGCTGTTCTACCTGGATTACCTGCTGTGCGAAAGACATGGCGGCAAGTTGCCCTGGTGGACGACACCGACCAAGCCGCTGGTATACATGTTGTCGCCGATGTCGCGGCAACTGGCAAAAGCCGGCGAGATCAAAAGCGATCTCAACAACGCGGAAATTCAGCGCCATTTGCTGGAAGTGGCCAACCTGCGCATGTTGTACCTTATGGATCAAAAGGAACAGATCATCTCGGCGCTGGAATGGACAACCATTCGCAAGGATGACACCACGATTATGGGCATCGATGCCGTGGTTAATTTCAAACGCGATGGCGCCATGCAACGCATCGGCATCATGAATCATCCGGCAGTTTCAGCGGATCTCGCGGCAGTCATGCACAAAGCCATGAGCGACAACAAGCTCGACGGCATCTGGGTGGTTTCACGTGATGATGCTCACCAGTCGCAGCTGCAAAAGTCTCTGGTATCGAGTGCGGTGGCAGCCAAACTATGCTTCACCACTCACCAGGAAGTCTATAAGTCCGGCATTTGCAAGGCGAAGTGGCAGCCTGCTGCTACGACGGCCGCCAACGTCGAAATCATGCTGCCATGGAGCACGAATCTGTCACCAGCCCAGGCGTTCTGAGCAAAGGCGGGCTTCCGCCCGCCGCTTAAGAACACCGGTCCAAGATAGTTCGGTAGGGATAACCAACTAATACGTAAAGGGGCGGCGCATGGCGCCGCCCCTCGTTTATTTATGATGTGGCCGCTCAGGTGCTATTGCCAGAAGTACAACAATCTCGGCGCACCGCTCAGATATTTAGCTCCGAGCGACGGAGCGATGTTGGTGCCCACCGGCAATCCACGCAAGTATGACTTCGCCATGGCGCTGCGTGCTTCGGCAGTGTACGGCGAGGGCTGTTGATATGGATAGAATGTGCGATCGTTGAATTCCATATTATTGGCTTCCAACCGATCATCTTCCAGCACTCGGACATATCTTCCGATTTCCTGATCGGGAACCGGTGAATCAGACGTTTGCAGTCTGCCGAACATGAAGTGCCGCATCATGTTCTTGCTTCTCACATCGAGTGGCTTCCACGCTTCGAAATCGCGATTCTTCAAATTCAAATCCGACAGGCGGCTGTCCATAATGAACCGGGCATAGCGACCGGTTTCATAAACACCGGCTGGAAATTCCCGCCTTCCCAAATCTTGTGTAAAAACGCCGCCTGTCAATACTTGGGCTTGCGCCGCATTGCTTATAAACCCAGAAACCAACACGGCGGATAGAGCGGCAAGCATGCTCAACCGTTTCATTTTCTCCCCCTCCTGTTCGGCTTTTTTATCGCCCCGGTCGACGGAGCAGCGGGGCCTTTGTTCCTCAGCCATTTTCACTGTAGCGTTCATGGCAAGCGGTGTTTTACACGATTGTGGCGGGCTTTCACCGGGTAAAAAGCTAGCGAGTTGAAGGTGTGCCATGGCAAAAATCTTTTTGGTCGAAGACGACCCGGACATCTGCGAAAACGTCAAAGATTGGCTCGAGGATTGCGAAAACCATATTGTTGAAGTGGCGGACAACGGCAGAGATGGTCTCGAACAGCTGAGATTCTACAATTACGATCTGATCATTCTAGATTGGGACCTCCCCAATCTCAGCGGTTTGGAGCTGTGCAATGAGTTTCGCAAACGCGGCGGTAATACACCAATTCTATTTTTGACGGGCAAGCGAGAGCTCGTAAATAAAGAAGCCGGCTTTCAGGCAGGCGCGGACGATTATTTGACCAAGCCGTTTCAAGTACGAGAACTGGCAGTCCGAGTGCGGGCTTTGTTGCGCCGGCCGCCCGCCATCTCAAATGGCGGAATTCTCTGCTGCCGGCACATAAAGCTTGATCCACAAGCCGGGTCCGTCACCAGCGACGGTGCCAACCTCAAACTCAATGCCAGAGAATACGCGCTTTTGGAGTTTTTCATGCGTCATCTGGATCAACTATTCAGCGCCGAGGCGCTGCTCGATAGAGTTTGGGAATCATCATCTGAGGCGACCTCAGAGGCCATAACCACCTGTATCAAGCGGCTCAGAAAGAAGATCGACGTCGAGGGAGAGCCTTCGATGATTACGACATTGCACGGGCTCGGTTACCGAATGGAGAGCAAATGACGGCCGCGCACGGCGTCGCCGCAGCCATTATTGATTCACCGGGACGCGCTCGTAATCGCCCTTCGTCCAGTCATAGCCCCTATTACCCTCTTTTCTGAAATACGGATGAAACACCACTTCCTGGCGCTGGCTTCGGCTGGGAAAATCGAAGACCATGCTGCCATCCAGCGGCTGCACGGTATCGGCAATCTCCTTGCGGAATTCGGTTTCCAAACGCTCTTCCACAAGCTGTGCCCCACGCGGGAACCGGGCGAGGGCCATCGGCGAGATACTCACATCCTCGACGGTGACAGTGATGTGCCTGTCACGAGTTATGCATATCGTGGTGTGGGCCACGCCTTCGATTTTGCTGTTAGCCAACCAGTTTTCGTAAATAGCCTTGCAAATGCGCTTATGCCATTCTTCCCAGGCGATAAGAAGGGCTCCCTCATCGGTGCCGGATTCCAACGGCTTGGCGCTCGGCTCGGGAGTGGCACCACCTGCGATATCATCAATTTTGGCGAATTCAGGTTTTTGCGCCGGCTGGCCGAAAGTGAAATCACCGAAATCTACCAATGCCTTGAGCGAGGACGCTGGTTTGCAGCCTGGTTGCTGCTCGGCAGCCGATTGCAACACCGGCGTGCCGGGACGCTGCAAGCGCGTCGGCCCGGTGCGTGATTCGATGCGGCCATGCAAAACTTCGTCGGAAGGTGTCGCGGCAAATGCAACGCTAGTAGAGCCCAGAAGCACCAAGCAGGTAAGCGCGATCCGTATCGTCTCTTTAGAATTCATGGCGCCTCATCCCCGTGCCTGCCAGCTCGGTGAAAGAAAAAGGCTGAATTTTGTTCAACGCCATTTGCGCGGATTCCTTGTAGGCGGCGCCTTGCGCGTCTTGCTCTTCCTTATCCAGTTCTACCAGGGTTGTGCGATAAAGCGCATTGTTCGGGTCCAGATAAATTGCCAATTTCAGACGATATGCCGCCCATTGGTAGTACTTCATGGCACGCAATGACTGCCCGAGCGCAAATTGAATCTTGGCGTCGTTGGGCATCGCCTTAACCAGATAGTTCAAATGAGTTATGGCGCCCACATAATCCTGTTGGGCGAAAGCTTGGCGGGCGGCCTGGCTGTGTGCCGCCAGATCCTGTGCCTGTTTATTGCGTCGGGCTTGCTCCTGAAGAGCTACCCGATTCTTAATCTTGTAGGTAACCGAGCTTACTGCGTCTTGCAGTTCCGGATCGCCCGGCTTAATGCGCAATGCAGCCTGATAATGGCTGAGCGCGGCATTGAAATCATTCGCCCATTCCCTGATCGCGCCCAGATTAAAATGGGCGTCTGCATTGTTAGGGTCCAGGCGCAATACCTCCTGAAAGAGTTTTTCGGCCTGCGCCATATGCCCGGCAGAGTATTCCTTTACCGCGTGATCGAATACTTCCGTCGGATCAGGCTCGAGCGAAAGGTCTTCCTGCGGCACTAGCGGCTTGAGGACGGGTTTGTGTAATGCCGCTAAACGTCGTGGGCTTCGCGCATCGACAGCAGCAGATAGCGGCTGGCTCGTCGCGACGAGCCCCAAAAGAGTGACGAAGAAAACGAGACGGGTATTTATTGCCATAGGCTTTTGCAAGCTGTTTGCAGCACAATACGTTGTGTGAAAACAATTGCCCGCAAGCAGTTTTTACCCATAAAGACGTGGGCACAAACAAGGTAAGCAGACTTTATGCAGAAGCGAAACATTTTGCAACGCTAAAAAACATCTGCTTCGAGACTGCCTTTCCTCCTGGGCCTATAATGGTCCGCGGCTAAGATTGAAGGACTGCCTGTGAAAACGCCTGCAAACCAGCAGCCGTCCGTTGACGATGCGACTTCCAGTAGCGTGGAAGATGAATCGGCGCGCAAGGCGCATTTTTTCGACATTTCGCAGGACGTGTTCGTGGTGACGGATATGGCAGGCAAGATTCTGCTGGCCAACCCTTCCCACAAGAATGTGCTCGGCACGGATTTCAGCCAGGTACCAAGCTTCGTAGAGCTAATCCACCCGGACGACCGCGAGCGCGCCAACGTCCATCTGCAAACCATCCGTGGCGGGCAGGCATCCGGGCTCGAATGCCGCAGCCTGACGAAAGATGGGACTTACAAATGGATGTCCTGGTTGGCGACGGCGGTGCCGGACGAGGCTCGCATCTACGCCATCGGGCGCGACATATCGCTGCGCAAAGCAGCGGAGTTGCGCGCGAGCCAAATGTCCGACCTGCTTGAGTCTGTTTCCCTGGCCGTGATCATGACCGATAGCCGCTACTGCGTCACGAGGTGGAACCCGAGCGCGCAACAGACCTTCGGTTACACGCCGGAAGAAGCGGAAGGCATGCGGCTGGATGCGCTTTTCGAGACTATGAACCGAAAGCCGGTGAAACTGTCGGTCGGCGCTCATGAAGAACACGTTTGCGTGCGTCAGGACGGCTCTATGTTCTTTGCTGCCACCTTGCTGACGGAAATGCGCGACGAAGCCGGAACATGCGTCGGCTATGCGCTTTTGGGCAGGGATATAAGCGAGCGCAAAGATGTCGAACGCCGTGTCAAAGAGTTCTATTCGACGATCTCGCACGAATTGAGAACGCCCCTGGCGTCGATTCGTGGAGTGCTTGGATTAATCTCCGGCGGTTTAGTCAACTTCGAGTCGGCAGAAGGTATCGAGCTCATCAACGCGGCTAAGGAAAGTTCCGATCGGCTAATTCGTCTCATCAACAATATCCTTGATTTGCAAAAAATCGAGTCGGGCAAGCTTGATCTCATTAAGACAAGGCTCAATCCGGAAGTGCTTTCGGAAATGGCCGTTAGAGAAGTGCGCTGTCTTTCCGACCAATGCAACGTGCAGCTGCGGATGGAATGCGAGCATGGCGTTCCGGGTATGTATGCCGATCGCGACAAAATAACTCAGGTTCTGACCAATCTGCTTTCCAACGCCATCAAGTTTTCACCGGCGGGCGAGACGGTGCAACTGAACATCAGCCGTCGAGATAAGAACATCCGCTTTGCCGTAAGCGATCGCGGCGCCGGAATACCTTCTGAACATGCACACAAACTGTTCGAAAAGTTTCAGCAACTTGATTCGTCGGATAGCCGCAAAATCTCCGGCACCGGACTGGGATTGGCGATCTGCAAAGCGCTGGTGGAAGCGCATCAAGGAAACATCGGCTTTTACAACGAGCACGTCGGTTGCACTTTTTGGTTCGAGCTGCCGGCCGATGCCCTCAGCCGGACGGCTGAGCTGCCACGCTCTTAGGGCTGAGCTTCACCTTGCGGCGAACATCCGAGCTGACGGAAAGTTGGCGGATCATCTTCGGTTGAAACGACCCATGCGCGGGCGGTTCGAAACGGAAGGAATAAATGCCGGCGGGCATGCTCATGCGGCATGCTCCCAGCTCGTTGGAGCTGCCCTGCACCAATTCGGAGCCGGCATCGGTGCCGGCTGCGTAGGAGTGGCAAATCACCTGGCAATTGGCGATCGGCTCGTCGAACTCCGAAACAATATCAAAGTCCACCATGCAACCACTGTGCCATTGAATGTCGTCCTGCAGGTCGCTGTCACCCGTCTCGATCGCCTTTGCTGTGGATTGTTGATTGTTGACCACCAGCCAATATTTGTTGGGCGCGACTCGAAACTCATAGGAGCCGTCGTCGCCGGTGATGCCGAATGTCAAAGCGCGTTGGGCACCGGATGTGGTATCAACACCGATCCCGGTGTCCAGGAAAAGCGAAAGATGGACTCCCGGGCGGGGATTACCTGAGCCGTCGGTAACGGTTCCACTCACCGATATCCCTTCGACAAGACTGATGTCTCGCAAGGTATCTTCCGCCAGCTTCAACTCGCAGCTGAAAGGTGCCAGCAACCTGAAAGGCAACCGAGCCAGAGAATCGGGCTGAGCTGTGACGCCCAATACATACTTTCCACCGGATAGAGCGAAAGCGTAAGCGCCGTCGTCATCGGTGAGCACCGAAGAATCCGTCTTGGCACCATGGACGGTGACAAGTGCGTTTTTGACCGGTTCACCATTAAAGGTGATACATCCCGCTAAACGATAGCCGGCGCCCAGAGAGTAGGTTCGCGAACGAGCCTGGTCGACCAGAATGGAGCTTACTTGCCGCTCGGAAAGATGGGAATCGGGGCCAGGCTCGAGGCGAACGTCATAGAGTCCCGGCTCGACAAAGCATTCGAAATTGCCCGCTTTGCTTGTATGACAGACGCCCGCCAATGCGGCTTCGGCAGCATAGAGTCCTTCCTCCGGTTGCGTTTTTCGCACCGTTACTTTCACATCGGCCACCGGATGTCCCTCGGGATTGGTCACCGTTCCTTTAAAAGGCACCATTTCCGGTAGCGCCAGATCCTCGCCCCTCAAATCGCGCTCGACATCAAGGACTGTCATAGTTGTGGACAAGAACGTGGTGTTGGAAGTTTTCTTCGCACCATTAGAACCGGCGCGCTTGAGCCCGCTGCTCAACGACCGGCATGCGACTTCGTAGCGCCCCTTAGGCAAGGAAATGCTGAAGCTGCCGTCGGCTGCCACAGCCTCTGTCGCGCGCACGGGTTCGGGCTCGACGCCGAAGAATAACAACTCGCAATCGGCGCAGGCCTCACCCGAGGCGGTACGCACTTTGCCGCTTACCAGGCAGCCATTTTTTATCTGCACGGTGAGAGTGGTGTTGTTGCCGACTTTGATAGTTTCGATAGATTGCCGCGCAAAGCGCGTGTCACGGTTGGGAATGACCTCGAGGCTATAAATGCCCTTGCGCACATCAAAGCTGAAATCGCCTTTGGCTCCGGTGACCTGCTCAGTCAGATAATGCCTGCGCAATCCGCGGCCTGTGCTCCAGAAGTCGTACAGCACAATTGTGGTGCCGGCTACCGGCAGCCCCATATTGCGCACGGAGCCGGCCAGATTGAAGGAAACCTCTCGGGTAGTCACACTCGTCCTCCGCCACGTCCGTGGCAATTGTACTGTAGAGGAGCGCAGGCTACCAGCCTGCGTTAGTAGAATGCCGGAATCGGCAGGCAGGTAGCCTGCGCTGCTCTATGCCAGCCGGCTGCGTTCCCAGTTGTCTTGCCGCCAGGTCTCTGCCAGACCGTCCTCTACAGTATGCCAGCCCAGCGCCAGCATGCATTCTTTAATCGTAGCGAACGAGCCGGTAATCACAAGCGGCTCGTCACTGCCGCCAACGGCCGCCTGCGCAGCATGCAGCGCATCGGCAATAGTTTTATAAGCCGTAGCTTGCGCGCCCCGTTGCTCGCACAACTGGACTATTTCCGCGGCCGGACAAATCGAACGCGTCGTCTGCGCTTCGGAGGCAAAGACCAAATCACCGGGACGCACGAGTAAATCGACGGCACCACTGACGTTTTTGTGCTGAAAGAAACTCAGTACAAACGATCGCCTCCCGTTGGGGAACAAATCATCCAGCGACCGCCGAAGGGCGCGCGCTCCGGCGACGTTGTGCGCACCATCGAAAACGATGTCGTCTGCAGGCAATATTTGTAAGCGCCCGGGCCAGTAAACGCGCCGGAAGCCGTCGGCAAGATCAGTCGACAAATTGCGCTTCAGCACGCGATCCGCAAGCTGCAAAACGGCGGCCGCCACCAGTCCGTTCAACTGCTGATACTCACCGGGCAGCGCCAGTTGATCATGCACGTTGCGATAATGACTGAGATCGACGGCGGTCGGTCCTGATACCGAGTGCGGTGCCTGGCAACGATACAAAGGACATCCTAGCTCTTTCGCTTTCTCGCTGATTTCGGCCAGCGCATCGCCATCGGTTGCAGTGACCACCGGCACCCCTTTCTTGATAATGCCGGACTTTTCTCTGGCGATTTGCGCCACCGTGTCACCGAGGATGTGCGTGTGATCGAGATCAACAGTCGTGATAGCGGACACGAGCGGTTTGGAGATCACGTTGGTGGCGTCCCAGCGGCCGCCCAGTCCAACTTCGAATACCGCCACGTCGACTTTTTCTTCGCTGAAATAAAAGAAAGCAATCGCGGTCAAAAACTCAAACCATGTCAGATGCCCGTGCTCAGGATGGCGCTCACCGAACTCTTCGGACAGCGCTCTCAGCTTGCTGGCGTAACGCGCGAGCACCTCATCTGCAATCGGCTTACCATCCACATGAAATCGCTCATTCCAGCGCAGCAGATGAGGGCCGGTAAATCGCCCAACCTTGAGACCCGCCGCACGCAAAACGCTATCGACAATGGCGACGGTCGATCCTTTACCGTTGGTGCCACCAATATGTATCGTGCTAAGTTTGTCCTGAACCTGTCCATGTTCCGACATGAACATGGAAAACCGATCCAGGCTGGGATTTAAGATAGTGGGCGCAAGGCTTTCTATATAAGCCACGCACTGGTCATAATTCATAAGCTGATTATCGCAGCAGATACCAAGGAGACTCCATTGACCCTTTACACACGTAAAGACACTGTAGGCAATCAACGTATCTTCGAAGGGCAGATTTTCACTGTCCGGGTCGACCGCCTGCGCCGTCAGGACGGCTCGGAATTAACGCGCGAAATCGTTGAGCACCCGGGAGGCGTGGTTATCGCTTGCAAACCGTCCGGCAATGAGGTCCTGCTTATTAGGCAATATCGGTATGCCATCGACAAAGAGCTGATCGAATTGCCGGCAGGTAGGCTGGATCCAGGCGAGGATCGGCTGTCAGCAGCCAAGAGGGAGCTTATTGAGGAAACGGGCTATCAGGCGGCGCAATGGTCGGAGTTGCCGGCCATGTATTCGGCGCCCGGATTCTGTGACGAGCTGCTCACCTGTTATCTGGCCACCGACATCAAGTGGGTCGGCAAAGATTTAGATGAAGACGAAGAAACCGATGTCATGCAGGTCAGTTTGCAAGAAGCATGGCAATTGGTTATAGACCGCAAGATATGCGATGCCAAAACAATCGCGATTCTTGGGGTAATTTGCCATGCAAACTGAAACTTATTTCAACTTCCAAGCTGCAAATCGCGTTTACCTCTGACCCGAGAGCATGACTCGCGAGCGCTATACTATTAGCGGTTGCAAAAGCGATCGTTTCGCAAAGCACCGGAATCTCGAATGAGGAGCACCATGGCAAACACTCAAAAATCGACGGGCTTACCACGTCCCATTCTCTCGATGATCGTCTTTGCCGTCGTGGGAGCGATTTTGGTAGGCGCCTCGTTCAACGTCATTATCTATTGGCCGCTGCCGGTGGCAGTGGCGCCTTATTTCGAAGACAGCCTTTTCGCCACAGGCGCCGCCTGGGGCTTTATCTGCGGCGGCTTCATCGGCTGGCTCATCGGTTGGCTCACCGACGAGCGTCACTTCATCGATATTCATTACGAATAAATCCATTATTCACTCAAACGACGACTAACTCCTGAGCAGGTCGTCAAATATCGAGCCGGGGCGCATGGCGCCCGGCTCAACCGGGCATATAGTCCACGTAAGGTCTCCTGGAATCCGCATATTAAGGCAGGATGCTCCGACTTCCGGCTAAGATAAGTCTGTTGTAACCGTACGGTTCTCAAGCTGAAGCTTGTGTACCCGCGCGCTTGAGTGCGTTCCAGTATTTAGTCACCGGAGGACATTGCCAAATGAAGTTGGCCGATCAGAAGGGTAAGGCAGCCGATAAGAAGAATGCTCAAGAAACCGAATTTATGGCGTCCGGGAGCACCACCAGTGTGCCGAGAGGAGTTCGCCGCGAAATAATCAAAAAGTTTCCGGTCAACGCCAACATCAACAATTACGAGTCGACATACTCGACCTTCACTTGGGACGACGCCCGGAAAGAGATTGCCTATTTCGCAGGCGGCAAGGTTAACGCCGCATACAACGCCATCGACCGTCACATGCAAGACGGACGCCGCAACAAGGTTGCACTCTACTGCGTGGACAAAAACAACAATCTAGACGCTTTTACATATCAAGATATGTATTACCTCTCCAATCGTTTGGGCAATGCGCTCAAAGGACTGGGAGTCCAGAAGGGCGATCGCGTATTCATCTACATGCCTCGCATTCCTGAGATGTACGTCTCCACGATTGCCATTGCGAAGATCGGCGCCATCGTCGGCCCGCTGTTCTCAGCTTTCGGACCGGATGCATTGCGCGACAGACTTCAAGACAGCAATGCCAAAGTGATCATCACAACACCCGAGTTGAAAGCAAATCTGGATGAGATTCGCGATCAACTTCCGGATCTGGAATATGTGGTTGTGGTGCGCAATGACGGCAAGCTCAAGCGCGGCGAAATTAGCTACGAAGAGCTGATGGTAGGCGCCTCCGAAGTCCTGGCACCGGAGCACATGGACCCCGAAGATGGCTTGTACTTGCTCTATACTTCCGGTACCACAGGCAAACCCAAAGGCGTGTTGCACGTCCACAACGACATCATCGGTCATCATATGACCGCTAAATGGGTGCTCGACCTGCGCGATGATGATGTGTACTGGTGCACGGCCGATCCAGGATGGGTGACCGGCACCGTATATGGTATCTTCGCCCCGTGGTCCAACGGCGCCTCCATCGTCACTTATGAAGGCCGTTTCGACGCTCGCAGCTGGTATCAGCTTATCGACCGCTTGCACGTCACCGTCTGGTACACTGCGCCGACCGCATTGCGCATGTTGATGAAAGCGGGCGACGAGGTGGTCAACGAGTATTCGCTAGGCAGCCTCCGCCATGTGCTGAGCGTCGGCGAGCCCCTCAATGCCGAAGTGGTGCGCTGGGGCATGAAGGTTTACGGACTGCCGATCCACGATAACTGGTGGCAAACCGAAACCGGCATGATGCTATGCGCCAACCTGCCTTGTATGCCGATCAAGCCAGGCTCGATGGGCAGACCGCTTCCTGGAACTTACGTTACTGTCGTAGACGATGAGGGCAACGAGCTTCAGCCCGGACAGCTGGGCAGACTCGTGGTACGTCCGGGCTGGCCGTCGCAACTGCGTCAAGTTTGGCGCAACGCTGAGAAATACAAAGAGTACTTCAAGATTCCCGGATGGTACTTCAGCGGCGACAATGCCTGGAAGGACGAAGACGGCTATATCTGGTTCGTAGGACGCGCCGACGACGTGATCAATACCGCCGGACACCGAGTCGGACCGTTTGAAGTCGAGTCGGCACTGGTGGAACACCCACAAGTCGCCGAAGCTGGCGTCATCGGAAAGCCGGACAAGGAGCGCGGCGAAATCATCAAAGCGTTCATCGTTTTGAAGAACAACGTCAAGGCAAGCGATGCGTTGCTTGAGGAAATTAAAGAGTTCACCAAGCGCAAGCTGGCAGCCCATGCTTATCCGCGTGAGATCGAAGTCAAAGACAAACTACCTAAGACTCGCAGCGGCAAGATCATGCGTCGCTTGCTGAAGGCCTGGGAGCTTGGTTTGCCTACCGGCGACATGTCGGGCTTGGAAGACGAATAAGCGGGCTCACACGGTTGTAATCCTCTTGAACAGCCACCATTTCTGGTGGCTGTTCTTTTATCTGTTGACGAAGTCGAGTGAGCCGACGAATTTGTATTGTCCACCATGCTGGTGCTCGTTGAGGAACATGTTCAAACGATATGTCCCCTTGTCGGGTATCGCGCATTCCATCTGAGCCGTCGGGCTATTGGTCGGTTGCGTCGAGTAGCCGATTTGCTTTCCGTTCTGCTCCAATCCGGCAATGAGCCATTCGTTCTTCGGATTTTTCACTACGGCAAAAGCTTTTGATCCGGACTCGTTGAGTGCACGCAACGGGGACACGAGAGTGAGATCTGCTGCCTGGAAGCTGGGCCGAAGCATGGGTTGGCGGAGGAAATCGCCCTGAGACAGCGGTTGTGAAAGAAGCTGCCAGGTATCATCCTCGGGAAAATGATCCTCGATCATCACTTCGGGCGGAGGCAGGAGGTAGTCCGTCTTGTAAGCTTTGGTGAATCCCTTCTCCCGACTAACGTATCCGGCATCCCAGCACGCATCCATCAGATACCAGCGTCCATTGATATGTGCCGCACTCCAGGCATGACCAGTGCCGGTGAGTTGATTACCGGTCTCTATATTGCGCGCATCCCCGGCGACTACGACAATCTCTTCGTTAATAGCCGCCGCGAGCGCAGATAGCAGGTTCGCATAACCGGCGCACACGCCTTTGCGTTTCTCGAACACTGCTTGAGCGTCTTGATCGCCATAATCGCCTGAGTAAAACGCGTCGCTGTCATATGCAATTCGGTCGGCAACGTAATCGTGCAGTGCCTTAATCCGCAGGACCGGATCTTTTTC
>DATNQY010000178.1:0-2694 GCA_036703785.1 Candidatus Obscuribacterales bacterium | reverse complement strand
TCTGCCTCTGTAGCGGCGGGCGGAAGCCCGCTTTCCTCTGGCTCTGTAGCGGCGGGCGGAAGCCCGCTTTCCTCTGGCTCTGTAGCGGCGGGCGGAAGCCCGCTCTGCAGTCTACTTACTAGAGTACAACCGTTGAATCGTTCTTGCATCTCTACCGCTGAGATCACGCCACTGATCTTTGAACGACGACGAATAGAACATTATGTCGTCCGGATTCGTGGTATGTCCAGTGATTCCCAGAGCGTGCCCAATCTCATGCAGACATATGGTGCGCATCCGATTATCCGTCAGCGGAAGCATATCGGACATCGATTTGGTGAAGAAGGTGAGCTTGCCGTACTGCAAATAAGTATTCGGCTCGGGGGCGCTCTGCCCGTAATACATACTGGCTTGTCCTGCTTCCCCTTCGGCGGCAGCGCCATCATTACTGGCGCTGGACGGCGAAAACTGACACTCGAGATCGCAATTGGGAGCACCAAACTCATCTACGAATTTAAATGAAACGCGTCCGTTAGAGGCCGCAGCCCAGTCGTTGAATGACCTGATGAGAATGTCACGCCAGCGGGGCTTAAATCCAGCCGCCGCGCGGGCGTCGTGAATGGCTACTCGTAAGGGCATCCTTGAAGCAGGCCAAACAACGATCTTTCCCTTAGTGGCTTCGACTACATAATCATCGTTTCCCACTACAGCAGCCGGCGTCTGCAGCAGTCGCTGCCGAGTCGCCTGCAGCGGCGCCGGACGGTCTTGCTGCAACAGGCCGGCTTGCTCTTTTTTTGCCTTTTCCTGCCCTAAGGCTGTTATCAGCGCGTCAATCTTGCTGCGTGTTTCGTTCAAATCCGTGCGATCGGCGAAGCGCCTTTCCCATTCGCGATAACTGGCGAGCGCTTCGTCGATTTGCCCGGCGGACTGCTCCAACCCTCCTAGCGTGAGCCAAGAGGCATCAAGGTCTGGCTTTAAAATCGTCGCTTGCTTCAATTCCTCGATTGCACCGGGCATGTCGCCCATTTTTGCCAGCGCCAGACCATAATTGTGGTGAGCTTCGGCAGAATTGGGATTGATTTTCAAAGCCTGCTTTAGCTCGGACGCCGCTTCGGCATTCTGATTAGCGCGCAACAGACCGATGGCATCGGAAATCATGCTGTCGACGTCCGGCGCCGTACCAGCTTGCGGCTTGTCGGCGGCAAAAGCGGTTGAAGACAAGCCGCATGGGCCGACAGAACACAAAATCGCCAATGAGGCGGCCACCATGAATCTCAGCGATTCGGCTTTAGTCATGAGAATACTGCGCTCCCGGACGTCCTGGAGCTAATGTGCCACCGGCAGTAGGGGTTATATCCAGGTGTGTCGGTTTCTTAAAGGCGAGCTGACACCCGCCGTTATAGGGACGGCACAATCGCAGGCTGGCAGCCTGCGCTCCTCTACTGGCGCGAGCCGACGGATTCAGCGGAATCCAGGCAAGCGACACCGGGCAGCTCGAGTCCTTCCAGAAATTCCAGAGAGGCGCCACCGCCGGTGGAGACATGCGTGAAGGAGTTCGGGTTGACCTTCTTCTCTTCGATTGCTGCTACGGAATCGCCACCGCCGATCACGGTTTTTGCGCCGCCTGAGGTGAAGCCGACGAGCATGTCGACAAGGGCGAATGTCGCTTTCTCAAAGCCTTCGGTTTCGAAGGCGCCGAGAGGACCGTTCCAGAGGATGGTCTTGCAATCGGCAAGAGCGCGATCGATCGCTTCCACCGTTTTCGGACCGAGATCGAGTCCCATTTGATCGGCGGGAATTTTGTCGCAAGCCACGCACGTCGTCGGCACGCCTGTCTTAAGTGCCGGCGCGCAAACGACATCGGACGGAAGCAAGATGCGCACACCTTTTTGCTTGGCGGTGCCGAGCAAATCACTGCAAAAGTCGAGTTTGTCGTCCTCAACAAGCGACTTGCCCACTTGCTTGCCTTGTGCCTTCAGGAAAGAGAAAGCCATGGCGCCGCCAATCACGAGCACATCGACTTTTTGCACCAGATTTTCCAGCACGCCGATTTTCGACGAGACCTTCGAGCCACCAATTACGGTGGCAAACGGCCGTGCCGGGTTGTCCAGAACGCTGGAAAGAGCTTTCAACTCTTTGTCCATCAAAAGCCCAGCCAGAGCCGGGCTCAAGTATTTTGAAACGCCCTGAGTCGAGGCGTGCGCGCGGTGCGCGCTACCGAAGGCGTCGTTGACATACATCTCAGCGCAAGACGCGAGTTGCTTTGCAAATTCCGGATCGTTCTTTTCTTCCTCGGGGTGAAAACGGACGTTCTCCAGTAGGCAAACATCCCCGTCCTTCATCTGCGACGTGAAGTCAGCAACTTCCTTGCCGATGCAATCCGGCAACTGATTTACCTGTGCGCCAAGCAGTTCGGAAAGACGAACCGACACCGGCTTCAGAGAATATTTTTCGGTTTTGCCCTTTGGTCTGCCCAGGTGGGACGCGAGAATGACCTTAGCGCCGGCTTTGCGCAGCAATTCGATGGTTGGTAGAGCGGCGCGGATGCGCGAGTCATCGGTGATGGTTGCATCATCGGTTTGCGGAACGTTGAAATCGACCCTCACAAAGACGCGTTTGCCTTTAAAGGCTTCGGGTTTTACCTGAGCAATCGTTTTCTTCTTTTCCATCTCACGGCCTCCACAGCAAGCTGTAGGGGCGATGCATGCATCGCCC
>DATNQY010000177.1:0-9228 GCA_036703785.1 Candidatus Obscuribacterales bacterium | reverse complement strand
CCTTAGCCAGCGGCCGGTCTGCCGATGCTATTTACCAACTAACTGCTTGCCTGGCTACTAATCCGTACTCAGCCCAGGCGTATCATTATCGTGCCATCGCCCGTAGTGCCAGCGGCGATCACAAACTGGCGATCGGCGATTTGGACAAAGCGATACAACTGACACCTGGAAATATCGACCTTTACCAAGATCGCGCCAGCCAATATCTTTGCATCGGCGCGTATAAGCGCGCATCCGAAGACATAGCAGCAATCATGAGACTTCGACCGCAATCGACGGAAATTTACCGACTGCGAGCTTTTGCGGAACTTGCGCAAAATGAATATACAAAATGCATCGGCGATTGCAACGCGTACCTGAACCGAATGCCCACAACGGCACCGTCAGTCAGAGCCGCAACACTGCTGATCAAGTCACGCGCGTTATTGGGTTTAGGCAAACAGGCGGAAGCGTTGGAGGCAATCAACGAGGGTCTCTTGCTGCAACCGTCGGATGCCGCGCTCAAGCAACAGAAACAGTCGATAACGCCGCAACAACGATACCGGCACACATCACCACCGGCGCGTTAGGACTTCAGGTGAGAATGCTTCGTTGGCATTGCTTGTACAAATCAAAGAAGTGCATGCGTTCTTCTTTCGTGGCTACGCGGCTTCGCATGGCTGCAACAGCCAAGTCTCGAGCTCGGCGAAACTTGCCTCTGGCAATGTAGGAATAAATCAGTTCTTCTAGTTTGCCGAGAGTGGATCGGCTATCGGCAAGGCGGAATTCGACGCTGTCGGATCTGTCGGCGGTGTCTGTTGCATCCGCACCACGGCGTTTCGGTCCACCGTTGTCTAAGACACCGGTTGCAGGCGGACTGTTGTTTCCGCTGGCGACAGGCAGCTTGAACGGCGCGTCTTTTGGACCATCTGAAGGAAGAGTTGCAGCCCTTTGCTCTTCGATGAGGACACGCTGAGAATCACTGATGTCAGCACGCGTCCAGATGAAGTAAGGAACCGCGAACACACCGCCGGTAAGCAATACGATCGTGATCGACAGAACCCCCAGCCCGACTCGAGTCGTGGATGATTCTTGGCTAGCTCTTCCGCTTGTTTTGTCCCGATTGAATACTCTAAAGAATGACATCAGGGCAGAGCTATTCACTTTCTCTGCCTCTAAATCCAAATTGCCCTGACTCTGCAACCTGTGCAACTGATCGACCGCATCTTCTCCAAGAGCAGGCGCGTGCGTTTTGCGTCTGGGAGCCGCGGCCGACTCCGAGAGCATGTCCTCGGGTCGGATGTGCGACTGCTCGAGCGCTTTCTGCGCTGTCAGAAAACTGGCACCGTCGCCATCTTCTGACGCTTGCTGTGAGTCATGCCGCTTGGGCGGTTCATAAAATCTCCTGGCTTTGTGCTTTTCAACGACGCGCGCCAGCAAGCCTTGAAATTCCGACGAGTCCGCCACCAGCTCGTCGGGATTTGAATCGTCCAATTCACGCCAGTCGGTCATGCTCATACCTCGGGCTAATAGATTTATACCCTTCCCTGGCGCAATGGCGTAAACTGACTGATTGTCGGGAATAATGCCCCTTGACCAAGGCACGCTTATGTTGAAGTTGTCCCAATTGCTCGCTTTAGCGCTTGTGGTAATCGCCTTGGCGGCAGTTGCCCAAAAGCCTGGCGATCGTTGGCTTACTTACTTGACGGCCGCAAGCAGCGTGCTTTTGCTCTGCGTCGTATTTATAGCTGATAAGCAGCAACAAGCGCGTCTGTGCCTCAGGCACCAGCACGACAAAACAGCGGAACCGGATAAAGATCGCACCCTGCCAATAACAGCATTCGAGCATTCTCCTGCTGATCGATTGGCGGCCGTTGTCCACCAACCTCAGGCTCCAGGCAGCATTTCAGAGGCATGGCTCAATGCATTGCCGATGGGCGTTATCATCACCGACGAAACCGGGCGCGTGGTCTCCATCAATGAGAAAGCCAGCCAACTATTGCGCTGTGATTGCGCCGAACCGGTAGGAATGAGCGCACGAGCGTTTTTTCCTGCGTACAATGATACGCGTAATGAGAGCTTTATCAATGCGCTCAAAGAGAAGGCCACGGGGAGATTTTGGGAATTGATATTGTGCGCGAAAGATGGGACGGAAATCCCTGTCGATCTTTCTGTTTCTGAGGACACTGCGGCCAATACAGGCAGGCTCGTTCTTTGCTTGGTCGACGCAACCGACCGCCATAAGGTGGAAGCACTGAAGAAGGAAGTCATCTCGGTCGTCAGCCACGACCTGCGGAGCCCGCTCACCTCAATTGGAGCCAATGTAGATCTCTTGCTGATGGGGTCTGGCGGCACATTGAATACGGAAGGGACACGGCTTGTCGAAGGCATGCGTCGCGAAATCCGACGATTGATGCGGCTGATTAACAGCATACTGGAAATCGAAAGAATGGAATCCGGTAAGTTTGAACTGACGCTGGATATGGTGCCACTGCCCGCGATCGCAGAAGCGGCAGAACAGGCAGTAGCGGGACTGGCAAAAAAACGCGAGGTTACAATCACTTCGAAAGTTCCGGATATTGACGTTAGAGCCGACGGAGAGCGGATGGTACAAGTACTGGTCAACCTACTTACCAATGCCATAAAATTTTCGCCGGAAGGTCAATCGGTAATTGTGCACGCCAGCGAAAATCCTCCTTGGCTGGAGTTGAAGGTTAGCGATCATGGACGTGGAATCCCCGAAGAATATAAAGAAACGATCTTCGAGAAGTTTCGGCAAGTCAGCCGCGATGATAAACGAAAACTGTCCGGGGGAACCGGGCTCGGATTACCGATCTGCAAAACTATAATCGAAGGGCATGGTGGCATGATTGGCTTCGACAGCAAAATCGGAGAAGGTACTACCTTTTGGATCAGATTGCCGTTGGTGTGAGAATACACGGAAGAATCCTATGGCAAAAATACTAGTAATTGAAGATGACGCGCCGACGGCAAAGACGATTTGCAGTTGGTTAGAGCGCGAACATCACGCGGTGGAGTTGGCATTAGAAGGCAAATCGGCATTGGACATGCTCAAAAGCTACGCCTACGACGTGATTATTCTTGATTTGATGCTGCCGGATATGGATGGCATGTCTGTTTTAAACGCATACCGAACCGGCAAGGGCAAGTCACCGGTAATAGTTCTAACCGGACGGTCGGCGCTCAATGACAAAATCGTCGGACTGGATGGAGGCGCCGATGATTATATCGTCAAGCCTGTGGATATGTCCGAGCTTTGTGCCCGCATCCGAACCGTATTGCGCCGCCCGGCCGCACTACACGAGCCCGTCTTGCAAATCGGCGAGATGGTCATAGATCCCGCCGCATTCTCCGTCAAGATACTCGACAAACCAGTGCAACTTACCAATAGAGAATATGCGGTCCTGGCATTTCTTGCGCGCTATGCCAACGAATATTTTACCGCCGAGCAACTGCTCGATCGAGTCTGGCAATCCGATATAGAGGCTTCGCCGCTTACTGTGCGCGTCTGTATAAATCGCCTGCGTTCCAAAATCGATCTTCCGGGACGGACATCGTTCATCGAAAACAGCAAGGGGCTCGGCTACCGCGTTCGATCCTGAAAGCAGACAACTACTTCTGGTCGCCGTTGACGAGTGTTAGAACGTACGCATTTTGCGGTGCGGAGCCGCGGATATAGACGCCGTGGTCGTCGCAACCCTTTACATAAAGCGTATCGCCGTCTTCGCCTGATGCGTAGTGATAAATCTCCACGCAGCCTGGTTTTCCGGTAGACCAGTGCGTCCATGTCAGGACTTGCTCAACCTGGTGCTGATAGCGTTCCATCTTCTCGAAATTGACGTTGCGATCCATCGATCCGATGTTGTTGATGGCAGCGGCTTCTTCGCGTCCGGTAACTGCGTTTGTGTACGTCGGCACGGAGGCCAAATAGCTGCCGCCCGCGTGATACGAAGCCTGCGCATCGCCGAGAATGCGCCGCATGGCTGCCACCACGCTCCATTCTTTAGCAGTCTCTTTGTAGAGAATGACACCGTTCTCGTCGGTAAATCCTTGCGCCACCTGCGGGTATTGAAGTTCTTTCGTCGACTTCCCTTTTTCTTTCACCTTCAGGTGCAGAATGCCACCTGACAGAGTGTATCGTCCCTGAGTCGTCTCGCCGCCAGACACAAACGTGCCGTCATTGTTATCGAAGAGAATCAACTGCTCTAGTCCATCCACCGTCTTGTATGTTAGCGAACGCGGCTTTGCCGGCTCCGCCTTGGCCGCAGCTGCAGCGGCAGCGGCTTTCTGCTTCTTCAGCTCTTCTTCTTTTTGAGTCTTCCAGACAAAATATCCGCCGGCACCCGCCACTACCATGAGCAAGCTGAGGACGACAGCGACGATCTTCAACGTCATGCCGCCCTTGGGTTCGAGATCCATGTCGCCACCGGCGCGCCGGCGCAAACTGCCGATGCCGGATCTGCCCTCGGTGGCGCCCTCATCGATGTCGACAATTTCCACACCGTCGAAATCCATGCGCTTGATGATTTCCAGATTGAGCTTTTCGCGAGTCAAGTTGCGAAGATCGCGCGCCTGCTCCTCGAGGTCTTCAGCTTCCTCCATGCGCCCATCGAGTCCGCGCAACATTTTGGCGAAACTTTCAGCGATCGTAGCGGCGGCGGCGCGGTCGGGCATGCCTGTGACGTTCAACAGTCCGAGACTTTGCAGATAAACGTATTCGGCTTCGAGAAAGAGTCCCTGGCGCTCGTAGCATTTCGCTGTCTTGAACAGCAACTGCACGAACGACGGATGTCGCGTGCTTATGCTTTTGGCTCGTAGCTGATAAAGATCGAGCAAAAGTTGCGTCGCTTCAGCAAAGCGCTGTTGCTGGTAGTAGACATCAGCCAGCCTGGACATGCAGACATCAGCATCAGGGTGCTCGTCGCCGGAGATCTTAATAATTTCGTACGACTGCTCGAAAAGCGATGCCGCCTGCTGCATATCGCCACGTTGATATGCGTCCTCACCGCTTCTCAGCGAATCGGCGAGTTGTTGAAACTCCTTATCGATGTCGTCAATTTTCACAGGCGAATTCCAGGCGCGTGTCCTCGTCTTATCCTACCCGTCCGACAAAGTTTTAGTTTGTCGTGCTCCGCAGGTGGCATATAATTAAGCGGACCTCATCTACTTACAAAAGACTATGATAACCAGATCACAGCTTTTGGGCTTTGTTTTACTAGGTATCCTTACCACTTCACCAGCCCAAGCACTGCAAACACCCACCCAAATCTTACAAAGCCTGCAAAACCAGGCGCCCGCTGGGCTGTCCGGGCATGCAACCGTGATGTATGCCGGCAGCGAAATTATCGCCAGCATCGCGGTGAGCCAGGCAACTTCAGACGTAGACCTCAGGAAATTCGCCGCCGAGCTGGCGGCGCGCATTCTAGGCGATGCGTCATCCCACATCGATCGGTTGACGGTTGTCTACGAAGGCTCCGCCGTCGACCGCGTGAAATCGATTTGCATAGAACGCACTCAGTGGCTCGCCACAAAAGACAGCCCGAATGCGGCATCCCAACTGGAGATAATCGAAGGCGAGCGTGCCGTCGGGGACTTCAAGCCCACGACCGTAGCGGCGGCCATGCCGTCCAGCAACAACCCATACGAAAACCTGCCTCCACCAGACGAAGTCGTCGTTTTGCCGGCGGTCAGCCACGCCCCACCGGAAGTGGCAAACCAGAGAGCCAAAATTATTGAGCGCCTCGAGTTGCTCCAGAAGAAGGGCGTGGGAGTTCATCCTTACATGGCCATTCTCAATGAGAGCGAAGAGAATTTCAAGAAAGGCAACATGGAAGCCGGTAAGGAGTGCCTCGCCAAGCTCGACCAGGATCTCAAAGATCAAGAAAAGCAATTATCCAGTCGCAGCACGGTAAAGTTGAAGTCGGGCGTTTCGCAATCGGTGGCATTCCAGACACTGCCGCCGCCACCATCGCTGGTACCCGGTGCCACGGCGCCGGCAGCCGCGGGAGCCGCATCGCCCAATCTCAAGGCAGGCACGCCAACTTCCGATGAACTGTTCAGGACGTTTCTGGGCAACCACTCCGTCACCGAGCTAAAGGGGTCGGAAACCAATGTTGCCACCACCCTGGCTACGCAACTGCTTAAATCAACACTAGGCGAAGACTGCCCCAACGACGGGCCGTTTCTCTTCGAACGCATCCGCGTCGCCACTCGCATTCACGAGCTGTTCGTCAAAAAAGTCGACGTTTCTTCTTACCGAATGTTCAATCGCGAGCGCATCGAGTCGCTTATTCAGACCAAAGATCCGCGCAGCTTGCGAATTATCGCCGACAATATCAAATATCTCGAACGTCAGCTCGGACTCGAACAACTAGAGAAAAACGACAAAGGCAAGAAGTAGAGCGACTAATCCTTTTCGCCGTGCCTGCCGCCCAGATATAGTTCCGGAACCGGCAACGCCGTGCTCTGCGGCGCAGTGACGGCCATCCCACCAGCGGCCCACCCGGCCTGAGGCGGAGGCGATGGTTGGGGTTTGACGACCATTACTTGTCCCTGCGTAAAACCGATGTCCCCTGTTGTCGTGCGCGAAAGGTTAAACACCCACGCAGCGAAGACAGCGACCGCAGCCGAGACGGTTCCACAGGCGGCGACGAAACGTCTTTTGAAAACACCAACCGGACAATCTTTATTGAGCAGCGTTCCATCATTGCGCCGATACATGCGAACGCAAAGTTTTCCTTCCTTCTCGCGAATGAGTTTCTCCGCATCTTCCGTTGTCATCTCGGAGATATTGTAGACATTCAACTTGCACTGCCCGCAAAATCGCACTCGCTGGTCGCCGCTCATCTTGTTCCAGTCAGCTTTGCATGGAGTCGCGATGCGAATGTCGTGAACGAAACTGTGTTTCTTCTGCATACGTCCTCTAGTTTTGTCCTAATTGGTGTCTTGTGGGAATAGCGACGTCGCCCATGATGTAGGGCGAGATTGGTCCGCAGTGCGGAACAGCGAGAACTTTGCCCATAACCGGACGGCCGATCGGCGCTTTTATTTCACCCATCTCCACATTCGGTTGCGACGTGCAAGTAGACGCGCGCCCATTCATGAACCACACAACAATCAGCGAGGCAGCGGCAGATGCCGCACCAAAGGCCAGGATCAAACGTTTCTTCAGTCGGCCGATCGGACAATCCTGATTCAGCAATGTTCCATCTTTGCGTCGGAACATGCGGACGCACAACTTGCCTTCCTTCTCGATAATCAGTTGCTCCGCTTCTTCGGTCGTCATATCCGAGATGTTGTAGACGTTCAACTTGCACTGACCACAGAAACGCACCCGCTCGTCGCCCGTCATTTTGTCCCAGTCTGCCGGGCACGGCCTGGCGACGCGAATGTCGTGGACAAAACTATGTTTTTTAGCCATATGGCGTACCCTGGCGGGCTTAGGACCGCCGCAAACTGCGCGACGCCTGGCGTCGCCCCTACAACCAATCAAACCGCGCTAAAGCCACCAAACCCATCCTATTATCAGTAACGGCTGCCTCACACCGGAAAAACCCCAGTCGAAAACCGTCCTAATTCAAGCAGCCAGACAAGAGTGGTAATATGACGCCCTCTTTCTGGAGGCTTTGCCATGAAAACCGCTCAGACCACGGTGTTACTTTCCGTAGTTCCGCAGTTGCCGTCGCTCAGTCTGTCCCAAGACATCGAGTTCTACAAGAATATTTTGGGCTTCCAGCTGATGAAAGCTTATCCCGGTTTTGCCATCCTCAAGCGCGAGCAACTCGAGCTTCACTTATGGCATTGCGATAATAAGCTGATTCCAGAAAACTCTTCCTGTTATCTGCGCGTTGAAAATATCGATGCGTTGTACACCGAGATTAAAACCACTGACGTCACCATGCGGTCGCCCCTGCAGCTTCAGCAGTGGGGTTGCCGCGAGTTCATAATCGCCGACCCCAGCGGCAATTTAATCCGCATCGGCGAGCTGAAAAATTAGCCAAGTCACAAGCCTGAAATTCACCAAAGAAGTCACGCCACAGTCACGCCGGCGCCCATAACATTTGCCCAATACCGAGGGGGCTCGTGCAAATGCGTGAAGGATTCTCCAACAACTGTCCCTTCGCCGATCAGTTGCTGAAGGCAATATGCAGAGGTGATGCGCAAGCACTGTCGCCGGTATTCGGACAGTCCGGCGCTCACGGATTAGTCAAGCTATACCGCGACCTGAACATGCATCAACAGCAGCTCTTTATCGTGTTGCTGCCGTCAGCGATAGTGCGTGAACTGCAACGCTTGCCTGTAAATGCGGCAGCGGCAGCAATCAAAGCTGCCGTCAGCGCAACATTGATACGGGCAGGTGGCAGCGACTATGACACAATTGTCGTCAATCACACAGTCGACCAGAGCAGACCGCGCATGCACGATTGTTCGATCCATATGCCGGATTCAATGTAGGCAACATGATGGTTTTTTCGATCAGGCACGCGTCTTGTCCATCAGTTGCCGGCAACGCTCTTTTTCCTTCTGGGCATCGGGCGCCCTATCCAACATTTTCAACGCTGACGGCAAGTAAATGGCCGCCTTATCGAACTCTTTGGCCTTAATTAGCGCTTCTGCATAATCATCGAGCAACCGTGCTGGCAACTGTAGATTCTCGGGCTTTGATTTCAATGCTTCGGCGAGATACTCATTGACTGTCTTTCGGCATTGCTCCTTCTTATTGAGCGACCAGTAATGAGTGGAGAGGTAGCACATATTCAAGGTCGTTTCCGGCCAGGTAATCGGATGATACTGGCGACAGCTGGCGTAGATTTCTTCCATTGGCGCGGTCGCCTTTTCGAGCTGTCCGCTCTGACGATAAATGTCTGCCAATTCGATCAGCCCTTCGCGCATCTCGCTTCCATCCTTGGTACGAATCCATCTGCTGTCCTCGATCAATTGTTTTGCGCAAAACTCAGCTTGATCGTAATTTTTCAGTTTGCACAATGTCATAGCCAAGCCCGAAACGGCAGAACGTCTAGCCACCACTCCGGATTTGCTTTCGGCATAATGCTTCATCGCGAAGTCAAACCACACTAGTGCCTGCTTCCACTGTTCGCGTCGAAAAGCGACCTGCCCCAACCTGCTTGCGCAATTGCCGCCAGGAACTTGATCTTCCAGGCGCTCGGCGGCACGCAGTGCCACGGTGTATTCCTTTTCGGCCTTATCCAGATCGTTGTGTCGTAACGC
>DATNQY010000176.1:0-12175 GCA_036703785.1 Candidatus Obscuribacterales bacterium | reverse complement strand
TGTAGTGGCTGTTGATGATGCCACCAAGAGCGTGCTGGCCGTTGGTGAAGAAGCGCGGGCGATGATTGGTCGCACACCGCAAGGCATCAAGGCGACTCGCCCACTGCGCGACGGCGTCATCGCAGATTTCAAATATGCTCGCTTGATGCTCGAGAAATTCATCGAACGCGTCTGCGGGAAAACCGGCGGCTTCATGAAGCCCAACATTGCCATCGGCGTGCCTTCAGGCGTCACCGGTGTCGAGCGTCGCGCCGTGCGCGATGCCGCTTACAATGCCGGCGCCGGACAGTGCTACTTGCCGGAAGAGCCGATGGCCGCGGCTATCGGAGCCTCGCTGCCGGTTACCGAGCCTACAGGCTCCATGATTGTTGATATCGGCGGCGGTACCACTGAAGTTGCCGTCATCAGCTTGTGCGGAATTGTCGTCAACGAATCAATTCGCGTGGCCGGCGACGAACTCAACGAGTCGATCATCCATTACATGAAAAAGGTGCACAGCCTCGCTTGCGGCGAGCGCACCGCCGAAGAAATTAAGTTTCGTCTGGGTTCTGCTTACAAGACCCAGGACAATGATAAGTACGATGTGCGCGGTTTGAACCTCATCAATGGTTTGCCCCGCACGGTGACAATCAGCCGCGGTGAAGTGCGAGAAGCTCTTGCCGAGCCGCTTTCCGCCATTGTTGAAGCGATCAAACGTACACTCGAGCGCACTCCGCCAGAACTGGCCGCCGACATCTACAATCGGGGCATTGTGCTCTCCGGTGGCGGCGCCTTGCTGCAAGGATTGGATGAGCTTATCTCCAACGAGACGGAAGTGCCGGTGTTCATTGCCGAAGATCCGCTTTCCTGCGTAGCTCTCGGCACCGGCAAAATGCTCACCGAGCCGTCGTATCGCCGCGTACTCGAGCAATCGCTGTACGAAGCATAAGAATCTGCAGGGGCGATGCATGCATCGCCCCTACACGAAGATAAGAGGAAACCATGCCGGGGCCAATCCAGGGAAGACTGTCTCCAAACAGATTTCCGATTGATTCGGAGTCGGCAGCAGAAGTGCTTTTTCTGCTCGTGGTCTTTTACCTGCTTCTGGGTCCGGCGGGCGGTTTTGTCATGTCTGCCTGCGCCAATGTCTCAGGCATTTTCACCAAAGGCGCCAACCAGGTGGAATCAACACGCAACTTGGCCAATCAGGTATTGGTGGCATCGGACCGCATCAAGTCTCTTGAAAAAACGGTTGCCGACCAGGAGCTCGAGCTCACCAAGCTCAGGCAAGAGTCGAAAGACCAGGATAAACTCCGTGCGCTGCTCGGCTTGAAGCAAAGCCTTTCGCGCAAAACAATCGCCGCCGACGTCGTCACGCACGACCCGGACAATTGGTTTGAGCAAGTCACCGTCGACAAAGGCTCGGAGGACAATGTTCGCAAAGGCTCGGCGGTTGTTTCCAACCTGGGAGTGGTTGGTCAAGTCGTAAGCGTCGGACCGCACGCCAGCGTAGTCAGACTGATTACCGACCCCGACCAGAAGCTCGGGGTCCTGATCGCGCGCACCAACGTTCCCGGCGTACTGGCCGGAAAAAACAAGAACCCGCCGGAAGTTCAAGACGTGGCCGTGGGCAGCGCCGTCGACGTAGGCGACAAAGTCACATGCCTTGGCAATGGCGGCGTATTTCCGCAAGGGCACCCGGTGGGTGTCGTCAATCTTGTCCGTCGTGATACAAATGGAACTACACTCACAATCGAGATAACGCCGTCGGAGAACTTCTTCGATTTGACCCACGTTCTCGTTGTCCCACCAATTGATCAGTAGATAGAACAATTTCGAGGCCGCCATGACCTTTTTCTCCATGAGGACACGCAAAAAGCTGTGGATTTATGGCTGGACAGCGGCCGCGGCCGTGTCGGCGATCGTGATTCAAACCACGCTGTTGAGCCACTTTCCGGTGAAGGAGGCGGTGCCGGTTTTCTGCAACTTGCCGCTGACTGTGGCCATTTTGTGGGGGGCGGTCTACGGCAGTCCTATGCCGTCCATTAGTCCGGATGAGCTTCGGCTTTCCAGCGCCACCCAAATTTTCTTGCGCCAGGCGATGTCGGGTTCTGTGGCCGGAGCGCTGATGGGCGGTTTTTTCGCGGCCCTGTACACGTCGATGGTCGGAGTTTTCCCGGCGTACTTCGTGTTCGCCGGTTGGATAGGCGGATACTTCTGCATGCGCAACACTAGCCGGACGCTCTCCTTTCTCTGCATACCGCTGGTGCTCGTCGTGACGTTGCTGGCAGAAACATTGATGGCATGGCAGCTCTCACTGCTCGGCAGAACAGGCACTTTCGATAACTTGATGCAAATTGCTCTGCCGGAAGCCGCTCTCAATGCTATTCTTGCTCCCTTCATCTATTTCCCCCTGCGCCGCTGGTACGACACGGTTACCTCGGTAAAGCTGGTGCCGCACCGCTGATATGGTTGCCGATACACGCCCACCGCAAAACGTCATTTCGCACCCGGTTATAAAAGCGGTGGCGCTGGCTTTGCTCGTGGTGTCGTTGACTGCTGCGCTTGTCGTGCGGTTGGTGTGGTTGCAGATCATTCAAACCGCTTATTACAAGGGGCAGGCGGTCGAAAACTCGACACGCGTCACATTCTTGCGAGCGCCGCGCGGCATCATATATGACCGCAACGGCAACATGCTTGCCACCAACAAGCAGACATTATCGATGGTGGCAATTCCGAGCCAGATCGAAGATGTCGATGGTCTGTCTGCACGTCTGGCAAAAATTCTGGATGCCGACTACAACGAGATTCACGACAAGCTGGAAACAGCGGCAAATTCGGACAGCGTACTGCCGGTGGTTATCGATACCGACCTTGATGTTCCTACTTGCAGCAAGTTTTACGAGCAAAAACTGTTTTTGCCGGGCATCGACATTCTTCCAGACATAAGCCGAAATTATCCGTATGGCGAACTGTTCGCGCACGCGCTCGGGTATTGCGGCCAAATACCGGAGCCCTGGCTGAAACGCAGACCCGATAGAAAGATGGGCGATGTCGTCGGCAAAGACGGAATCGAGCGCCTGTATGACGATCAATTGCGCGGCATCGACGGAGAGCAGCGCGTGCGCGTCAACGCCGCCGGTCAGTCCTTTTCCGCGGCCACTGCCCATCCTGTAGTTTCCAAAGAGCCTGTGGCTGGTCTGCCTGTTGTCACTTCGCTCGATCTCGATTTGCAAAAGATTGCCTATGAGGCATTGGGCAACAGGCGCGGAGCGGTGGTAGCGGCCGATCCGCGCACCGGCGAGGTCCTGTGCCTGGTCTCACGCCCAAGCTTCGATCCCAACTCTTTCACCCACCGCATTACGCCGGAAGTTTGGAAGCGTCTGAATGCTCCTGACCATCCATTGTTCAACCGTGCGCTCAACCCGTTTCCACCGGGATCGGTATGGAAAGCCATCACCATGCTGACTGCGCTCGATAAGAAAGTGGTGAAGCCTGATACGAAATTGCATGTCAGTGGTGGCATCACCGTCAGTGGTATCACCTTCCATGATTGGACTTCCAAATCAGGAATATTCGACCTGGTACAATGCCTGGCCTGGTCGCGCGACACCGCTTTCTATCAGATGGCATTGCATTTGAAACCGGAAGACATCAAAGAATGGGCGGTGAAATTCGGCGCGGCTAGAACAACAGGCGTCGAGCTGCCTCACGAAAACCCAGGGCTGGTGCCGGATTCGGCATGGAAACTGAGGGTTTATCACGACATCTGGCGTCCGACGGAAACATTATCCATGTCCATTGGACAAACATTCTGCCAAGTAACTCCGGCGCAAGCCTGCCGCATCTATTCCGGACTGGGCATGCGCGGCAAGATTCCCGATTTGCACCTGGCGGTGAAGATAGGCGACCGTGAGATTCCGATGCCGCCAGGAGAAATTGTCAAAGTCAATCCACAATACATGGACGTCGTAATAAAGGGTCTCAAGGCCGTGGTCGCCAGCGGCACGGGCGGCGCCACCAAGCTGGGCAAAATCGAGGTGGCCGGTAAGACAGGCTCTGCAGAGGCCCCAGGCGGACGCACCCATGCCTGGTTTGCTTGCTTTGCACCGGCCGATCACCCGCAAATTGCCATTTGCGCCTTTGTAGAACATGGCGGTCACGGCGGCTCTGCCTGCGCACCGATCGCCAAGCTGATACTTGAGAAATACTTCAATGTGCCCGGCACACTGAGCGCCGCGGCCGTGGCAAAAGCCGGAGAAGCCTCCGCGCCCGGCACCGGCACCTCCACAAAACCGGGACAAAAACCGGCCAAACCCGCGAAGCCGCATTAATTGAGCGCGGGCGATAATCAGGCATTTTCTCTCTCATTGAAGCCGTTGGTGTTTGTAGTGCTTGAATTATAATAAGATCGCCGTGGCTCACAGCCGCTTGCACACACGATTGAGGCGCCACAACATCCACCTTGGATGTTCGGGGGGAATTATGTCATCGACAGCAGAAAAGCTTAGTTTTTTGACGGTTGAACAATATCTGACGGCAGAAGAGACGTCCTCGGTCAAGCATGAGTACATCAATGGATGCATTTTCGCCATGACGGGCGCCACTAGCCGGCATAATCGCATCACCGGAAATATCTTCACGAAGCTCCACGCCTTTGTTGATGGAGTGCCATGCCAAGCCTATATCGAGGCGTTTAAGGTTTACATCAAAGAAGCAAATTGTTTCTATTATCCCGACATCATGGTCGCTTGCGAGAGCATTGATGAGGAAAGCGTATTTACAGAGCGGCCGGTGCTGATCGTCGAGGTTCTTTCTCCGTCCACCGCTGCAATTGATCGTCGAGAAAAGCTCATAAACTATTTGAGACTTCCCACGCTTCGTGAGTACGTGATGGTTCATCAGGCGCGCAAGAAAGTAGAGCTATTTCGCCGTGATAAGGTTGATACGTGGAGCAAAGAGCAGTACCATGCCGGTGATCACATTGTCCTGAAGTCTTTTCCGAATGGAGAATTGACTCTTTCGGTAGATTCAATCTACAGGAACATCAGCCAAACAGGCGGAACGCTCGAAGTGCGGGAAGGCAAAGACGATTATGATGACGATGTCTATGCGGTGCCTGCGGCTGAAGCCGCCTTGCTCGACTGGTAACGAACTCGGTGGCGAATTTCCACCTCAGACGCACCATCAAGGCGGGCCTCCGATGGCGCACGACCGTTTGCGCCAAAGACTTCGAACCATAAGGTCGGGGGTTCGAATCCCTCAGGGCGCGAGGCTTTTAGCGATTAATCTTCCGAGCGTTGGCCCCCTATTGGCCCCGCAGGCAGAAAAATTTAAACAACCCTGGCAAAGATAAAATGGAATCGTAGTCCAAGTTGGCCGAACGAGGAAGCCGCGATGACGGACATACCGCAGTTTATTGGCCGCCGCCCCACGGCATCCGGATACCTGTCTGTTTTTCTGTTGGCGATGAGTGTACTCGGTACAGCTACACCCGCGCAGTCTGCATCTTCCACGAGTCCTTTGATTCAGTACGACAATTTGGAGCAAGGCGTCGTCCATACGTTGAGGCCACGGGGCAAACCGGTTTGGCGATCAACTCACTGCCCAGTTCAAACTCCAGATGGAATCCGCCCCTTCGTGCTGAAATATTTTGATCCCACTTTGCTCTCAAATCCGGCAGCAAGAGTGTCGATGGAAGTTTTCGCGGACAAACTAGGTCGAGTTTCATACAAAGAGATAGGCTGTGATCAGTGCACCGACAGTGACCGGTTTTACTGCGAGCAGGCAATATGGGAAGCAGCGCCCATAGTTCCATACGAAGGATCGGGAACGGACATAAAATGGGACGACAAAATTACCTTCCAAGCTACTACACCAGTTGAGCAATCACCGAAGATTGCGATGGAAGATGGCATGAAAGTGAAAATGCATTTTGTTCCTGCCTCCGTCACAGACCTATTCCCCTACGTGTTTTCAAAACAACAGCTTTCGGACGCTAGCAACATCGTCAACATATCCGTCGAGAAACGCGAAAGCCCAAGGCTCCAAGAATTTCGTAAAGAGTGGGTACTATTCATACTCACCCATGCCGACACGACACCCGAAGAATTTTCGGCCCATGTTGCCTCCATGCGAAAAAAATATCACGACCTGTTCGATACTCAGGCAGGGAAAGTCATTCGCGAACCAAATAGATAAGGAAACTCCAAGACACTCTGGGATTACCATAGCGCCCATGAACCTCGAACCCTTGCCTCTACGTACAATTCTCCGCCGCGGACTGCTGGGTCTCCCGGAGGGTTGGCTCTATTTGCCTCGAGAAGATAAACATTGGACACTGGACACGCTTGGATATATCGTCGGCGTAAACAACGAGGATGAATTTAAGAATCTGCACCACCCCAGTACGAATGCCTTTATCTCGACAGTAGAACTAAGCACAGTCGAAGGGATCGCGTCGGGAGCGGTCCACCTGGATAAAGACCCAAGCGACGACCTTCTCTTTGAAGCGTTCGTTTATTATTATCGGAATGATGCATTCCTTCCGGAAATTGGATACGTCGATCCGTTTGAGCAACTACAACAGCGCGCAGATCGCGAATTCCTTGGGCGTCTTGGTGACGAACGCGCGGACGTTCGATGCCAAACGGAAGGCTGTGCTCATGGAGCGATCCAATCGAGCGCCTTGTGCAAGAAGCATCATTTTGAAATGATCAAGAAACGACCATATCCGTTTGACTGCTAACACAAAGGCGCGCATACTCAGATAAAGTCCCAGCGCTGCGGTCAGCAGCGACGTTAGCAAAAGAGCGCACAGCGATCTTGCAACGGCAGGATAAAAGCGGCGGTGGACTATCCCGAAACGCTCTGCGGGCTTCATTTTAACGCACCGCCGATGGTGGCACTATTGATTTTCGTGCATTTCAAATAGTGGTATCACTCTGCGGGCTTGATTTTAAGGCACCGCCGAGTGCTCAGATCCGACGAGAGAATGCGGGTTTCAGGGGATCGCCGGGCACCGCGGGCGGTTGCATCGCTCACCTGCGCCGATTTTAAGGCACCGCCGACTCGAATTTTGGGTGACTTTTCTTTTCTCAATTTGTACAATCAAATTCAGAACGCACCGCCGAAGCTGGGATCTCACTGCGAGCTTCATCTTAACGCCTCGCGTACTTTCAAATTTCGCCTAGTCCGGCGGTGGACTACCCGGCATCGCTCACAACCGCCCATTTTAAGGCACTGGATTTTCCCAACCGATCCCTACCTATTTATATGCGGCTGGACGCCAGGACCTCCGCGGGCGCTATTCCCTTGGAGCCGCGAGTGTATCCCGCGCGGCATCCAGCCAAGCACCCGCGGACCCGGCGTCAAGCCGCGCTGGTTGTTTTTGTTAAACAGCAGGGCTCCATCGTCGCCGGTTGGATTATGATAGATATCTGTGCAAGCTGGAGGAATTAAATTCCGATAGCACGGCTTATCAGCGTTATGCTTATCGAGGACTCGTCAAGCCCTAGGAGGCTGTCTTGCTGACCAACAAAATTTCCGTAGTCGTTGTTCTGGTCGTTGTATTTGCGTTCTTCGAATTCGCTTCGTTAGCTGTGTGTGGACAGAATAAGTATGTCGATAACCACTTCCAACTACACGGTTTATTGACGGACAAGTCTAGTGGATTGACATTCACATTCAGCGGGGTTGAGTACATGCCGTTTGGTTCTCTTATGAAAGAGACGAGCACTACCGCCGACATCGCAGTTGAGTTCAACGTGCGCAATGTCGGTAAAGATAAATTCGAGGGCTGCCCAGACAAACCGCTAGTCCTTGTTACCAATGATGGAAAGCAGTACTCTCCCAGCCCCAATGGAAAGAGCGATTTGATCAAAGCCGAGAACTACAGTCCTCATTCCCCTGCCAGACTAATACCACCCCATCATTATCAGTTTCTATCTCGGTTAGACCCGAGCAGACAGGAGCCAACCGCTACTATCTTTCGCATCCCCAGAGACAGCGTGCTTCTTAAACCGACAATAAAGATTAAAGGATCTGCCGGCGCGGGACAGGTGCCTCTCTCCTTTCTCTGAGAATCTGAGCACTCATAAGTGAGATTGATGCAGCTGATAGGTTCGGCAGGTGTATCCTGCAATAAGCCAAGCACCCTCGGCCCCGGCGCTAAGCCACACTTGTGGTAGTTAGTACCAGGTCGCTACAACCCACCAACAAGCACCAAGAATGGGAAGCAGAAACAGAGCCGCTGTCGGCTTCAATCGCACATCCATACGTCTGAAGCAGGTCAACGCGATCAAAGTCACCAAAGCACTCGTCGGCGCCAGCATGATGTACCAGACGGCGGCTCCTTGATTGAGCACCAAAGGATAATCCCGGGTGAGGGCCGCGAGAAGCATTAATAGTAACGCAGCGGACGAGGGAATCCACACGAGAACACGTGCCGCCCGCCGACAATGTACATTTCCTGGTCCGACTTCAACAGCACAAGCAGGCACAGCTCCATGCGTGCCGCAGCCCAAGAGCTTCATCTTACTCGACTCAGAGTGTCCGTTTAAGTGACTGCCAATTATCTGGCTCAGGAATGATGGACAAGCAATGCAGAGACCAGCCAGCACACAGGCTTGGTCACCACCGTGATTCGTCAGCAGGAGCGCCGACATTGGTAGAAGGGCATGGACCCAAGCGACTCCAGCCTCGAACCGCGTTGCCCGGTGAAGTGTAGCCGCACCGAGGATGAGCGCCCATGCTAAAGTTAGCCACTGCCAGTCCATCGCATCACCTTTGGTCTTACCATTATGTTCGCCCACAAGCCGAGAGCAAGCCGCTCCAGCCGGATCGGGTGGGAATCCTACGTGTCGGCCCTGTCCAATAGCCCTACCGATTGCTGGCTTGAGCAAGTCCTCTAATGAAATCGTGGGCCTTTTCTCTCGCCTTTAGCTCGGCGCTACGGGCGGTACGGACGTACACCGTTAGCGTCGTTTTGATGTCTTTGTGGTTCAGTGCGCTCTTGATCAGTGACACATCTGCGCCAGCGTTCGCCATGAAGCTCGCCAGACTCCGACGCAAATCATGGATGTGCAGCCCTTCGACCTTGGCGCGCGCAAGCAGTCGCTTCCAAGCGCGTTTAGGTTCGACGTAATGGCCGGTGACGCCGTCACCAGGAAAAACAAATTCGCCGCTGGTTTGCTTCCGGCGACGGTGCAAAATGTCCATCTCGGCTTCACTGAGCGCAAGCGTCAATGACTGATTATTCTTCATCATCTCGCCAGGAATATTCCAGAGGTTTCCCTTGAAGTCGATGTCTTTCCAACGCATTGCCAAAATATTCGACTTGCGCTGACCGGTGAGCAGACAGAGCGTGATGAAGTCCTTGAAACTCTCGTCCGGCTCGGAGTCAATCGCATCGAGGAAGCGTTTGACCTCGTCAGGCTGGAGCACCCGATCTCGCGGCTGCTCGGTAAACTCACTGATACCAGACGCGGGGTTATCGCCCTTGTAGAGCTGCCAGCGAATGCCCTTGTTGTACATGGCGCGCAGCAGATCTACGGACCGATTCGCAGCGTACCGGCCACGCGTTCTTCCGATGGACGCATGGAGAGATTCGACATCAGAGCGTGTGATCACAGACAGCTTATGATTCTTCCAGGGTCCGAAGCTCAACTCGAAACTTTGCTCTAGGACGTTCCATCTTTTCCGACTCTTTTTCAAATGCCGCTCAAGATATTCCTGAAACAACTCACCGAGCGTCAGCTCGGCTCGTTCAGTCCGGCGTGCCTGCACGAGATCTTTTCCATCGGTGATCGCGGCGTGGAAACCGCCGGCCTTCGCCCGCGCTTGTTCCACCGTCAGCTCTGGGAAGCGCCCGAGCACATAGAGCTCCGACTTACCTTTGATTTTCCGACGCACATAGAACGTTTTGGCACCGGCCGCCGTGACGAGCAAAAACAGCCCGCGCATCTGCGTATCGTAATAGCGAACCTGCTGTGTACCATCGTCCGGCGGCTCGATGGCGGCAATTTTCTTCTTGGTGAAATTAATCTTCTGGCTCTTTTCCATACCAAAAGACTCCTACAGTACAGAGGAACGTTGGCCGCGTTGGCCCTTTTTGTCCGCTGTAATAGAATAAAGACGAGACGATGCAATGCTTGATGCAGTGCTGGTTTTACTGAAAAACCGTTGGCCCCCTATTGGCCCCTTCAGCAGAAAATAGACGCTTATTTGGTATCACTTGAGTATAACATGACTTCCCCGGAAAGCCAGTGCCCATCAGTGTTCCGATATGATCAGATCAGATAAGAAAACCACTCGCAATACGACTTCGAACCATAAGGTCGGGGGTTCGAATCCCTCAGGGCGCGAGGCTTATATTCGGGAATACTAGCGGCTTTCGCAATGCGGAGCCGTTTTTTATTGGGGTATGCTTTAAGAGCAATGGGCCCCTGATGGGCCCCTTTTACAGAAAAGCTGGGATAACGGAAAACGCACGGCCGTGATGCCGTGGTCAGCGGTTATGCGACGGGCATCCTACTAAAACTTCAGAACATTATCGTAGTTCGATGTGTCGGCATTCCGCGCGGACTCCATCCGTGTCATGACGTGTCTGCCGGGTCCAGCCGTATTGTACGAGCAGACAATCACCAGTCCGCAAAAGAATAAAAATGCTGCCAATACTCCGATAAGTACGAAGGTGCCACGTTTTTTCGTGCTAGGTCCTGGAGCGGCGTTCATAACTCCATCCTACCTCAAATACCAGAGCCCACCGTAAAATAGATTGGGTAGACTCAGTACCGTTCAATGGCAAGCGCAGACTCATGAAATTTAGGCGTATCCTCGACTCACTGCTGTCAGACATTTTCCCTGCCTACGGACAGAACCGCTCACACAAACTCGCGATGGCAGGTCGCGTACTGACCATCGACCAAATCACGAAGCTTGAAGCGTCTTTAGCAAAGAATCCACGTCAAATTGAATCTCGCATATTGCTTCTGGGGAAGTACTGTTCAGAACAATACGCAAATGAAGAATTCGCTCGACGTCGCGTGCAGCACATCCGATGGATTGTCGAGCACAAGCCGGAACACCCTGTCACTGGCGAACCATATTGCTTGATTGTCTCGAATCCAAACTCGCCGGAATACGAAGAGATTCGAAAGCTATGGCTAAAACAAATCGAGAAATATAAGAACAAGACTGCTGTCCTTTCGAATGCCGCACGCTACTTTAGTCATTATGACAAAGAACTGGCAGAGCAGTGTTTTCTAAAGGCTTTGCAAATTACGCCACGGAGCAGTGGTCTTCGAAGTGAGCTTGCACTGCTCTACTCATTGTGGGACGGGCACGAGCAACAGGCGTTCGAGCAACAAAAGGCCTTTTGTGAGCAGGCAGGCGGGGACGATTTCTATGAGATGACCGACCTTCCCGCGCGTGCGCTGGATGCCGGAAAGATCGATGCTGCACGTGAAGCAGCTGATCGGCTGCTAGTTCTTGCCGACCAAAACAAGACGAATTGGAACTACGGGAATGCAATCAATCAGGCACATACCGTGCTTGGACAGATCGCTTTGCGGAACAATGATTCCGAGAAGGCATGCGATCATTTGCGGCAATCGATCATCAATATTGCCACTCCACAGACGACATCATTCGGTCCAACACTTGATTTAGCTAAAGAGCTGCTGGCAGCAGGCCAAAACGATTCAGTACTTGCGTACCTGGATGAAATGGAGTTGCTGTGCGGCCCATGCAATCAGTGGGCGTTTGAACTGCGCTATGAAGCTGAGCATGGGCAATCACGCCGTGATGCAAATCGGGATGAATATGATTCCGCTTTCTTAGATCGTCAATTCAAGGTTCTGTCAAGCAATGAGGCTATACGTCGGAAACACCTACTGAGAGCGATTGACGACACGAAAAGCGGCATAGCCATCGGGACGAAGTTCATGAATAGCGCTGAGGAAGCCAGCAAGGAAGAAATGGGACGCCGAATGAAGCGTCTTGAGGGCCATCTGTCCCGGCTGGAACAATTGTCTGACGCCAAACCAAATTAACGGTATCCGTCCGGTGAAGGCTATTTAGCCAGCGCCCACTGATCCGGCAGAAGTGAATCGAGGTCTGCCGGTGTACCGGTGCAAAAGCGGTTGAGCATGTCGGTGAGGTACAAGAGCGGGTTGACGTCGCGCTGCTTGCACGA
>DATNQY010000175.1:0-6444 GCA_036703785.1 Candidatus Obscuribacterales bacterium | reverse complement strand
TCTGCTGTCCTTAGGATAAAAACTGCTTCTCCTTTGCCACTACCTCAGCGTCCCGAGATAGAGCTTGATCCACGGGAAACCCGCAGTCAAGCTTGATTCGCTACCGTTAGGTAGCGTTATCGAAGATAGCAGGATAAAGGGTGATATCTTTTGCCCGAAACGGGCGCCAGGAGAGTGATTAGCTGATATCAGATCACCTTGGCCTGATATCAAATGCCCGAAAAGCTCACCAGGGTGTATATTAGATGATATCAGATCTGTGAGGCCATCAATTATATAATGCCATCACCCGGTATATACGTCCGGCTATCGCCGGAATTGCGCGCAGAAATTGCGCGACTCGCCAAATCATACAGAAAACCTCAAGCAGAAGTTGCACGATTGCTGATTGAAGAGGCTCTTGCACATCGAGCCGAGGAAATGACGGCAAGTCAGTTTCAGCTTGTTGAGAATCGCATGGCATATATGGAGCGAAGATTTTCCGGCTGGATGGTCAAGCTGGCGAGGGCAATTGGCGAATCTCTCTATTATTCCGAGCAGATGGCCACCATCGATCTGAAGCCAAAGGACAAGAAAATGGTCCAGGACGCGGCGGCAAAATACGTGCGCGAGTTTATGAAAACGACGCACGAAGATCCAAACAAAGCTTCGAAAGAGGCCGGAATTGAGTGAAGAAAAAGAAGAAAACCAATTCTTGGTGGGACCATTATCAGCAGCGACTGGAGGCAAGACAGGAGCAACTGCATCAATCGCGCTTGGAACTGGACGAAAACCAGCGCAAAAGATCCGATAATCGCGCCCGCAAAAACCGATCAAGCGTCCTCTACGGCAAGCCTTCAGCGAGTGGCGGTGGTGGCGGCGGCAAGGTTGTAATGCGAGTTGGCGGCACCGGACCGCGCGGAACCCGCTTTCCGAAGGTCATACACGCCAAGCCGCCGCGCAGTGTCATCATCAAGTCCAAGTACATTCCTAACGGAAAATTTGCAAAACGCAGGCTTGGCATTTGGCTAAATTACTGCGTCAAGGACAAAGAATACGAAAAAGAGATGGGCGCCGAAAAACTTTCGGCAGAACTTTTGCGCGAGAAAGAATTTTTCAGCAAGAACAGCGAAGGCATTTCAAAGGAAGAAGCGCAAAAACTGATCGAGGAAAACACCGGAAAACGTGTTGCATATCACCAAATGATCCTCAGTTCCGGTGAGCGCGAAGTTGATCCGCAGAATTATGCACGCCACCAAATGGAAGCACTTGAGCGGCGGCTCGGGCACAAGTTAACGTGGGTTGCGAACGTTCACCGCGATACCGGACCGGACAAGATGCACATCAACGTCACAATCGCCGGTTCAATTCCTGATTTTCAAAAGCGCGACTCGACTCTCCCCTACAAAGGCGAGGAGATCGACATCGAAAAGGTCGCCGAACAAGACAAGTTTCAGTCGACTGATGGCACCTGGTACAGCAAATTTCATTCGAAAAGCGAGCTGAAAAATCACAGCAAATGGTTGCGCAAAGAATCTGATCGGCTTCTTGACGAAGATACATTCAAGAATAAGCTGTGGCGTTGGATCGGAACCAAAGACAGATACGGCGAAGACTGCTACGGCATGCCGCCGCTCAAGGACAAAGAGAAAGAAAGAGAGCTTGCCGAGTACATGCAGCATGCGGGCTCCCGGCATGAAGAAGGTAAGAAAAGACGCGGAATCGACCTGGAAAATATTCCAGAAAGCGAAAAGGTGCATGTCTTCGGCTGGACTTATACAAAATTTGACTCGCAGCATTCACTGAAAATGCTCGCGGCCCAGGCGAATCGTGATCCTGAAGTTCGTTTGCCGAAGGACGAATATCGCAAGATCCAGAGCTGGATAAATGCCAAAGAGACCGGCGGCAACGATGCTTTCGGTGAACCGCCCATGAAAAATCTCACCGGCAAGGAACGAAATGAGCTGGACAAACGCGAACTTGAGTTTCAATTTGAGCTAAGCCGCATCCAGGACGTTACTGATCGCATGGCACACGAGTTGACACGCGGCAAGGAAATCTCGCCGCAGGCAGTCCGCTACAACAAAAGTTTCGAGAGAGCCGCCCGATTAATCGAGGGACAAGGCGAACAGCAGCGCCTTAAGACTTCATGGAATAATCGAGGGGACGTATACATTGACCGCGAATCGTTGGAAGGAATGCGAACCCATGGCAACTACTACGTATATATGCAGCGGAATTTTGACCGCGAGCTGGAGTTGGCCATCGAGCGCGAGCTGGGCGAAAGAGACAGGGAGCGCGAGAGGGAACCATCCGTCGATGCCAAACACTCGCTTGCCAGAAGACTGAACGATGACACTGGTAGGGAGGAATTCAAGCAGAATATGCCAGGAATTACTCCTGACAGCGTTGTTGGCGACCAGGATCGGGGTCACCATAAGAGAGAAGAAGAAAAAGAACGAGACGATGATGACGACGGATTCAGCCGCAGGTAAAGCAAAATGCCCGAAGTAGCTCAGGAAATCGAGCTGAAATTGCCAGATGAGGCGGTGCCTCTGGTCATGAAGTCTGTCTTGCAGTTGTTCGAATTTAGAATCGGCAGCAGCGATCTCGGGATATTGACGGCCAATCGGCAGGAGACGGGCCAGATTTTTCGCGCGCGGAAAAACGTGCACTATCAGGTTGTTGTGCAATGGGAGCCGCAAGAAGCACCGCAGAACGAAAACACCGCCGATGTTTCTGACGAGAGTTCGTGGCCCAATTTGAAATTGAGCATAAAGGTTTCGGAAAAGCACAATACTTGGACGCAGGGCAAATGCGCGGAACACTTGCGGAATATCGTTGAGAAATTGCCCAGTCAAGTCAGCACTTTCAAACGCAAGCTGCTAGATCTTGCCAAAGACAACCGCCACGGATCGGCCGCTTGGGCAACTTTTGGCGAACTTCAGCAGCGACATTATCTGACGCAGAAGATCGAGGCAGAAAATTTCCTCGTCGGACAATATGCGCATGAGGGCACCAACTTCTTCGTTTCGGTGCCCAAGCGAGACACCGAACGCCACGCCCTGGTGTGCGGACCAACCGGATGCGGCAAAACGCAATCGATATTCGTCCCGAATTTGATCGAGCGATTGGATGCCAGCGCGATTGTGACTGAGGCAACACCTGCCGGACAGATGCCGGATTTGTTGAGGCTGACTGCCGCGCACCGCAAAAAGCATGGACATCAGATCTTCTATTTCAACCCGGCTGATCCGAGATCTCACTGCCTTAACCCAATTGATAGCGTTGTCACGGTCTCCGATGCGCAGGATCTCGCCGACATCATCATCAGGAACACAACGACAAACAAGCACGTTGGTGATCAGGTTTGGGAGACTTCTGAGCGGCAATTGCTCACGGCTCTCATTATGAAAGCGGCGACGGAGAAGGGAAACCTGGCAGATGTTCGCGCGGCGCTCACCAAAGGCAGGAAAGAATTAAAGACGACAATCGAAAATGCGCCTGCTAGTAAGGGACGTGATGAAGCATTGGCGTTGTTTGCGCTGAGCACTGAGGGCTTTCTCAACGGTGTCATGGTCGGTTTGCTGGTGCGCCTGGGGCCGTGGCTCAATCCGACTGTGATAGCTCTGACCAGCAAGACGACTATAGATCTAAAAACACTTGAGAATGATCTGTTTACGTATTACCTTTGTGTGCCGTCCGGTGCACGAACGCTGAAGCCCGTGGCGGCACTGATTTTGAATTTTCTGCTCGACGGCGTGCTCGACCAGTTGAGGCAATCCCAGACGCTCAAGCGACCGTTAATGATGCTGCTCGATGAACTGACGAACTTCGGATACATTCCTGACCTGCCAACGCAGCTAACGATCATGAGACATGCCCATGTTCCGATGGTCCTTGGTATGCAGGACGTCGAACAACTCAAAAACGTTTACGGGCAAAGCGACGCGAAAATCATCTTTAGCCAACCTGCTACGCGCATCTTTTTCAAGCCAAACGAAATACAAACTGCAAGAGAAATCAGCAACCAGCTCGGTCAAGGAACGCGAGTGGATTTGGCAAAAATGTCAGTTTATCCCCGCAAACTGCTGGCTCCAGAGGAAGTTATGACACTGGATGAGAACCGCGCGGTCTGCTTCCTGCCGTCGGGCTCCCCGATCCAGGTAACCAAAATCAAGCCTGGTTCCTACGAATCCGCCGCCGGCACACCACCGTTGCCTGAAGCCGTGGAAGTTGACGAATCGCTTACGGGCAAACTGCAGCCGGACCCGGACATGATTTCAAACGCAAAGAAGGAATTCCCGAAATTGCTTACTGAACCTGCAACCGATCACGAACAAAGCGAATTGCTGGCAAAACAAAACGACGAACTGAAACGTAACTTTGGCGACTTCAAGAGGCAACGGGCTCAGAAGATCGCGGATTACGAGAGGAAAAAGGCAGAAAACGAGAGAAAACATGGCGAGGATTAAATCGTCGGTTGCCACTATGCTCGGTGGCTAGTATTTACCCTGATCTTGGATCCGTGAAATTAGCTAATGCCTCAAATAGCGCACCGGTGCGGCATTCGAGTTGCTAAAAGTTTGCTCAAACTTCCTAATTTCGGGAACATGGAAAGGCGCGTCAGGCTGCCGAACAATTGCCGCTGTCAACGCGAAATCTGACATGCTTCGCGGAATCGGCACCTGCTGAGGCTTTCGGCGCTTTCGGACAACGCCGGTCGCCTCACAGAAAATTGACACATAATGGAGAGACGCTTCAAATTCGCCTCTCCTAACACCACCTTCCAGGTGGCGCGCGTCACGGCAATTCGCCTCGACAGGTGCCACTTCGGACGATGGCAATGTCCGTTCGAAAATGACGCTGACCTGCACGGTTTTGCGTGCATGGACAGCGCCACTGCCCAAGGAGGTGCTCATGGAAGACAAACCTTCCGCCAAACGCCTAGTCTACGGTTGCTGGCGAGTTGTGCCGAACGCCCTAACATGGCGTATTCGGCCTCGCCGCGAGCAGTGCCGCAATGCACACAGATTTTATGTTGTGCATCGTTGCAAATTTAAGGGTTGGTCCGGGCGGCGCGGGTGGCTCCAATCCTATTGCAGGATTGCCCGCCCAGGTGCTTGATCGCTATGCGGTCTAAGGAGGCTTCTATGAAAAAAGACGGTGGTTCCCCCGCCCGCCAAGGTATCAACAGCGTTTATGATCTAAACGACCTGTTGAACGAACTTTGGCACATAATCCCGGCCGGCAAGCAGCGCAAGACACTGGACACAGTGGAGCGTGTGCTGCACAAGCGGATCTGCAATCAGCAGAACCCCGATTGCTGGTTATGCCAATTCCAGTATTGGCGCGAAATCGAGGCAATGGCTGGGCGTCGCTCACTCTCTGAACCGAATGAGCCCGTTCAGCCGAAAGAACTGACGTTCAACGTAGTGCGTTGGTTGAATGAATCAATCAATGCTCACCTTCGTGCGCGTCAGTTAGGACAGAGTCCGCCTCAACCCAAGGAGCTGCTTGACGGTGTGCATCTCGAAGCATGTCGAAAGAGCAGCCACGCGGTCAATTGTATGTTCTGCGTTATCAATGGCATCGATGCCTGCCTCCCTGGCATAACAAAGGAACAGCGCTCAACTTGGCTCTCGGAATCCGGTTTCAAACCCATGCTGGAATTTAAAAGCTTGGGACCGGATGACCTCAGCTAAGCACTTTACGGGGACAGCGAGAGCTGTTCCGTCAACAATCTTTGTCCATAAGCAGACGGATTGTCTGCTCTTGATCCAACTTTGGATCAAAGGAGATCTCATGAAAGAGACTTCCAGTAGGGTTAACGCCCGCCCAATTAAGGACGTGTTCGATCTCAACGACTTGGTCAACGACCTGTGGCATGCTTTTCCTAAGCGCAAGGACCGCAGAATGCTGGACAAGTTCATTGAGATTCTGCATCCCCGCCTGTGTACCCAAACGGACCCGAACTGTTTCCTGTGTCAACACTCATGGAACCAGGAAATGGTCAACACGAGGTTGTCTGTAGAAGCAGAGGTGGTGCCTTTGTTTCCGGCAGACCGTCCGGTCGGCATCGCGCTGAACCGGATGATCAACGAGCACATGCGCCAGACGCACTATGGATTGCCGGTGACTTACAGACCGGAGGATTTGTGGAAAATCTGGGATATCGACGTATGTGTCGGCGACGATGTACAGGACAGCATGTTCGGGATCGTGCGACAGATGCAGGAGCTGATCGATGACCTGCCGCCGAAGGAACAGTCCAAGCTGCTTGCAAATGGCTGGCAGCCAATGTTCCAGACTCTGCACTGAGACGTATCCGTCCGGTGAAGGCTATTTAGCCAGCGCCCACTGATCCGGCAGAAGTGAATCGAGGTCTGCCGGTGTACCGGTGCAAAAGCGGTTGAGCATGTCGGTGAGGTACAAGAGCGGGTTGACGTCGCGCTGCTTGCACGA
>DATNQY010000174.1:0-4284 GCA_036703785.1 Candidatus Obscuribacterales bacterium | reverse complement strand
TCATGTCGGCAGTGGTATCACGCAGTATGGAAAACACGGCCGAGATCGACCCGTCGGCCTCGGTTATTGGGGTGCGGATGACTTCCAGGTAGCCGGCGCGTCCGGTCTTGATGACATCGAAATGCATGTTGACTGAATGCGACGGCGTGCCTGACAGCGGCAAAGCCAGCGAAGTGGCCGCATCATGCGCCCGCAGAAAGGGAAAGCTGTCGAACATTGATTCGCCGATAAGATCGCTTGCGGACAGCCCCATCAGCGACTCCATGTATCGGTTCCAATAACGATATCTGAAGTCGCGGTCGTAGACGGCGATACCGATGAAGTCGTTATCGACAATCACGTTTAGAAGTTCTGGCCGTTTAAGAAATTCCGTGCCTAGCATGAGTCTTTGACGTCCCTTTGCCCATTGAGATCATACCCACTGCATGGGCCGCCACGTTGAATTGATCAGGTCGTCAGGTTTTGCATTAGGTAGGCGGGCGCCGGGGAATATCATTGAAAGCGCAGGCCGTCGCCCGCCTTTCATCTTTAAGGCTCGCGCCTCTAAGAGGGGATGCTTTGGAGCATACCGAACAGACAGCCAACGATAGCGTAATCCTCAAAGGTCAGCTCTCGGCTGACCTGAACATCACGCGCGTGCTCAAGATGGTTTGTGATCATCCTGATGTTGAGCATGGCGTACTTAAAATTAAGCATCCCAGCGGCGTAGGGTTTATCGCTATTCACAACGGCAGTGAGATAAGCGGGGCGCTCACGCAGCCGGAGGAAAATTCCGGCGTTCAGGCGTTGCAGGAAGTGTTTCGCATGGAACAGGGCGAATATGTATTTCGCCGCTTGCCGAAACCGCCTGATAATCTCGATCAGTCGATGGAACTTTCCATTGAAAAGCTGTTCGGGCAAATGAATAAGGTGCTGGTCGAGACCGCCATTAAAGAAGGACGAACGCCATCTCTATCCTGGATTGTCGACGATGCCTTCACCCCAAGCGATGTTTGGAATACCCAGCAATTGCGCCAGAAAGAAATCAACAAGGCGCTGTTTACGGCGACATCTCCGCCGGCTTTACTGGAGCCATCTGCGACGCAACAACAGCCTGCCGATGAGGGTGGCAAATCCAGTAGAAAGCTAGTGGTGCCGGCCATGATCTTGGCTGCAATTGCTGCCGTTATTTTTATTGGCGTGCAGATCTTCGGCATCACATCCGGAAAAATGCGTTTGCAACAGGGCATTCAGGCTTTGAAAATCGGCACGCCCGACTTGGCTGCCAAAGAATTTACGGCTGCTTTGGAAGTCGATCCCGGCTCCAACTCCAGTTATCTTTATCGCGCCATTGCCTACAGCCGCCTAAATCAGCCGGACAAAGCGATTGCCGACTATACCGCCGTGCTCGACCGCGATTCGTCGAACACTGAAGCGCTTCTAGGTAGGGCCTGCCAGTATCTGAAAACCAAGGACTTCGATAAGGCCAAACTGGATTGTGATACCACTCTCAAGGCTGATGACAGATGCGACGATGCATACCGCATCCGAGCTGTGGCAGAGGCGAAGCAGGGCAATTACGATCCAGCTGTCAGCGATTCGCGAGAATACTTGAGGCGGGTCGGCGACAGCGGCAAGCGAGCAGAGAGAGCTGACGTTTATGCCGTACTGGCCATGGCACGCTTGAAGGATGATCAGTTCGGGGCGGCGATCGATGATTACTCAAAAGCAATTGAGCTCGACAGCCACAGCAGCAGTCTCTACGCGGGCAGAGCTGCGGCATTCAAGACGGCAGGCGATTGGAAAAATGCCACCGCCGATTGCGATCGCGCCATCAAGCTTGGTGCCGGCTGGGACGTTTATGAGTTGCGCGCCACCGCCGAGCAGGCGGCCGGCAACCTGGAAAGAGCAGCCCAGGACCTGTCTGCCGCGGTGAAACAAGCGCCGGGGAATTTGCAGTTGTACCAGCAGCGAGCTGAGGTGGAGACGCTCATTCACCATTACGATCAGGCGGCCGGCGATTATCACTACTTGCTTGAGCACTCACCAGGCGATGCTGAGGTCGCGGCGCGCTACGCCTTCGTACGAGCCAAACTGGCCGGCCCTGGAAAGCAAATCAGGGCGGACGTCACCGAGCCTGCAGACCGCGGCGCCGACCCGCACCAGTATGTCGGCGACTCTCTGACTTTGACGAAAAAGGGCTATCAACTCATAAAACAGGGGCTGTACAGCGAAGCGGTGTTGGCTTTGAGCGGGGCTGTCCATGGAGATCCAAACAATAACCAGGCCAGGCTCTACCTTTGTCACGCCTTCCTGCTGTCCGGCAATTTTCAGGCGGCTGCCGGGCAGTTTGCCATGCTGTCCAAGGTAAAACCGCTATCGGTGGATGACAAAATCTCATACGCCCACGCCCTGGAAATGTCCGGGCAGTCCCGCCAGGCCACATCCTTGTACGAGCAGTGCCTGGCTACCGATGGGACGAAGAAGGAGGTTCGCCTCTCACTTATAGACCTCTATAGCCGCGCCGGAGCCCGCGAAAAGGCGGAACGGGCCGCCGCAGACGGCATCGAGCGCTCGACCTTGCCTGCCGACCGTCATCTGTTTGAGAGCAAACTGAAAGAGATAAGGGAAAAGCCGAAAGATTCTAAAATGGGTGACGATCAGGCCTGAAAAGCACCATAAATTCTGCCATTTTTGAGGTTTCAAAGAGGTGGTGAGCCGGGCATATAATTAAGTGAAACTAATATTTCCCCTCAAGCTCTCCGATCGTCAATGCGATTGCGCCGGCCACACGGTTCTTTCATTGCTGAAAATACAGCGGTCATCGTTGTTTTGCTTTTGGCGTTGACGTTTCCGCTAATCAATTTGGCGGCTGCCGCCTACCGCTACAACATGGTGTGCGGCGCCGCTAAGGCGGCAGCGCATGCCGGGGCTTCGGCGCCCACGTTCCTGGTCGCCACCAGCGTCGGGACGCCGGCCTCTCAGGTGATTCCAGCGGTGGTCAATAACTATTTGGGAAACGCTAAGGGCGTGTCCAACGTGGTTATTAAGTACAGGATCAATCAATCGAACATCAATACCCAGCAGGTGACAAACAATGCCTGGGGGACGCCGCTGGCGCAGCCTTGCGATCCCGACTTGTACATCTACACCATCGAGGTCGTAGTTGACGCCGACGTTGCTCCACTAGTCTCCATGGCCAAAAGCGGCATTGTGCCCAACGTCCCAGGGCTTACCGGTCCGACGCATCAATCCGTGGCTTCCCAGGAAGTGGTTGAAACGATCTCGGGTTTGAACCAATGAAAAACCGTAAATTGCCCGACAATCCTAGAGCCGGCAGAAATGCTCGCGGAGCAGGCGTGGTCGTGCTTGTTTTTCTGCTTGCTTTTTTCGTGATTGGCGTCGTCGGTGTGTTTGCTTTCGAGGTGACGCGCAACAATTCTTGCCGCGATGAGTTGCGATCGAGTTGCGAGGCGGCAGCGCTGGCTGCAGCAGCTGCGCTGGCGAGTTCCAACTACACCAGCGCCAGCACCAGTCATGATAATGCCGAAAAAGCCGCGCAACAGGCTTTCGTTTCCAACAGCGTGGTCGGCACTTTGCTGTCGGATGTGAACTGGTTCGATAGCCGCGGTCCCGCGGGTTCCCCGGGCAATGGCAATCAGCAAGGTGGTAACCCAAGCGCAAGCGGTGGCGGCGGCTTAACTGCGCAACAAGTGCTCGCCTCGCAGCCTCCTGCCGGTTTCGTGAATTTCTATATCGAGTTTTTGACGCCTACAGGCGCGCAGTCACAATGGAGTCAATCCGACGGACGCATCGCGCATGTGGTGGCAGTCTTCGGTGAAGAGCCGGCGTTCGCCAAATATGCCGGACTGACCGCTGTGGCCGTTACCTCACAGGCCAGAGCACAGGTGCCGCAAATGGACATCATGATGTGCTTCGACGTTTCCTCGTCGATAGATGATCAGTCCAAAGTCACCTTCGTCAAGCGCTGGATGAATGGCGGCAGCATTTCGTACTCGATTGCCACGAGTACCGCCGGCACTCCTGCAGAGGGCACACTCTACGGGATATTGCAGCCGGTGCCCACCGGCACCTCGGTGAACGTCGAATATCCTCAGGCATTGAGTTATGCCAGTCTCGGAACCAATGGCCAGCGACTGACGTTCAACCCCGGCTTGCGCTCAAGTGGTGCCGATGTGGGAGCACCACCGGGCGGCGGCTCCGGAGGTCCTAATGATTTCACTGATCTAGTCGCCAATCTGGACGGCAACAATCACTTCACTTCGTTTACTTATACGGATCCAA
>DATNQY010000173.1:0-7217 GCA_036703785.1 Candidatus Obscuribacterales bacterium | reverse complement strand
ATGAGCGCAGGCTGGTAGCCTGCGCTCCTCTAATCCAAAATATGATCGTCCGGCGTGTAGCCCGGTGAACAGTGCACCTCGACCCATGTTTCATCACCCGTCGCCCAGTGGGTTTGACCAGGTGTTATCGTGTACTGCTGGCCTTCGTACATGACGAATTCTTCGTGGTCCACGTGCAAGGTGAGCGTTCCTTTTATTACATGATAGATCTCAGTCATCACGCGGTGGTGATGCGGCGCTGATCGATCGATGACGGCCACTGCAAGGCTCCATTCCGGATGTTGATCTTTGGTGTCAAACTCGCAAACGATCTCCGATGGATTGTCTTCCGGCAAGCATTTGATCAGCTTGCCCGGATAAAGTTGTTGAAGCTCCCGGATTACGGCTGCTGAGTTCATTTTGTTATCCATATGCTGGTCGCAGCCTTATTTTACGGCCGACAAGCCTGGGGCGGATAGGTTAGCGTTCACGACCTGTAGCGGCCGTCCGCTCTAGTCGAACGCCGGTTCAACGGCGCTGCGCACCAAATTCCAGTTCTGATCTAAGTGGGCCACTTTCCTTTTTAGTTCCAATGCTTGCGGATGTTTGGCCGCTCGCAAAAATTCGAGAACGGTGTGAGCGAACTTTTGCGGCGGTTGCGGCAGATTGGTTAGCGCATAGGCATCGCGGCGGTCGATACAATCTTGCATAACGGCGAGCGCAGCTTTGAGTGCATCGGCGGCGGCGTTTGGTTCATCCAACCGGACATAGGACTCTTTCAAAACAAACAGGGCCTCGAGCTGCTTTACGCGGCTGTCGGGGAAAATGCTGAGAATCGACGCCCAGGCTTTCTCCATGAGCATCGCGGCGCGGCGGAAGTTGCGTTCATACATGCACCATTTCGACATTTCGAAGAAGGCCCGCAGCATCTCGGGATCGAACTGTTCGACGTTTTCGGCGCGGGATGAGGCTAGGCTAAAAATCTGCGTGTGCTTATCGTCGTTGCCCGGTTTGGCTGCTTCCAGCTGCAGGGCGCGCACTATCGCTTCGTCGACTATCGGTAGGTTATGCATATGCCGGCACCCGGGGTTGAGAATCTGTCGCACACATGTCGTTTACGGGCGACTTTGGAAAATTAGGGGGACTGCCCGAAAGAGCGGGCTTGCGCCCGCCGGTACAGGTTAGAAATCTCCAAACTCAAGCGGAGCTTGGCGGAGCGGTCGCAGTGGGGGAAACCGCGGGGGGGTGCGTAAATGCCCCACAGACAAGACCTGCGCCGCAAAGTTACTGTTAGCGGACCTGCATTGATGCGCCAACTATGCCTTTGCGCCTGCAGGTTCGAGGACCACGATGAAAACGGCAAAAACAGCGATATTCGCCATGGTGGCACTAGCCGCCCTGGGGCCGCTGCCGGCCTTTTCCCAGAACTGCGATCTGGGTGGCGCCCCGATAGATTCACTGCGCACGCCGCTCATTGACGGCGCCACATCGACTGCGCCTCTGGACGTAGCCGATCCCGGGGCGCCGCCACCGATTGGCGACGGCATGGTGCCGCCGCCGGTCAACCCAGGCATGAGCATGGTAGGCGGCTCTACGGTTATCCCTTCAGTTCCCATCACACCGGCGAATGACATTGAAAATCCTTCAGTTCAAGTCCCCATCGATCCAGCTGGTCTTTCAGCACCTGGCGAGTTTGGACCCAACACTTGGGCTCCGCCGCCGCCTTCAACACCAGGGGAGGACCCAGGCATCCTCCATGCTCCCCTCGACTATGTCCCCCCGCCGGCAAGCGACCAGGGCGTTCCCATCCAGTCGGGTGGTATCGCCGGCAGTGCCTCCAACCAGCGCTGGGGCGGACAGGACACGGGCGACTTCGGTCTGTACAGACACTCAACGCACCTTGGTGCCTTTCAGAAAGTTGATGACTACGGACAGGAGCACTCGGGCAACGATTCCCTCGATGGACTCAACCATGCCCGGTCCGGCGCTACTACGACGCAAGACCTATATGGCAGTCGCTATCCATTGAGACCGACCAAAGCAATTCCCCAGTAGAAACGCACACAAGCAAACGAAGACATGTTCAGAACAAGCAACCACTATCAGCAATCGAGGAACGCCAGCCAACAGGGCGGCAACTTGCTATTGTCTATGCTCTTATGCGCCGCCTTGATCGGCGCAGTCTTCGCGCCCCGTGCGACTGCCCAATCGAGTACGGTTCCGATCACACTTGATTGGGGGGTAAATTACAACGGCACGACGGTGAATTTGAACGACACAATCGACTACACGATACCGCAGCCTCCGGATCCTACGATCAACATATTCAATGATGGATTCGATACACCCGGCATGCTCCCTGGCACCACCGATCAGTCTGCTACACAAGGTTGCAGCGGTTACAACGGTCTGAATTCCGCGTATCAGCCCACCGGCTCGCCCAGTAGCGGCTGCAGCGGCGGCATCTACAACGGACAAGTGAGCAACGGCACCGACTTTGGCAATGTGCTCTCGGCCGATGGTCAGTCTGGTGGCAACGGGCAAGGCGGCCCCAGCGGTAATCCTTTGACTCCGGAGTCCTACAACATGAGCGGACCTCCCACGCGCCCCAGCGGCACAACTGTCGCCAACGGCAGCGTGTCGCAGCAGCAAACCGCCAGCGGTGGTCCGGGCACTGTTCCGATTCAGACTATTTGCCCCTATTAAATAGGTTCGCGATTCTCCGATTTCATCAACAACCCCAAGCATCAATCATCCGTAATCCCAACTAAACACCGTCCTATCTGCAAATCAATACACACGAGGCAGCAATCATGTACAAGATAACCCTGGCAGCTTTCGCACTGACGTTCGCTATTCAGCCGATCGTCCTTGCGCAAACCTGCAACCTCGGTGGCGCGCCCGAATCAGATCTAAGAGATCCGATCATCAATGGCGCCACCGAAAGCGCGCCTTTCCAGAAGGCCAATCCGGGAGCCCCGCCACCCATCGGCGACGGCAACACACCTGCTCCTGTGAACGCGGGCATGCCGGGACCCGGCACGCTTTTGCCCTGGGTGCCGGCGATTCCGGCCAATACAATAGATAGGAGTATTTCTGGAATTTCGTTGCCGGTCGATCCGGCTGTTGAAACTCCGCCTGGTGTGTTGGGTCCACTTTTGACCCCCATTATTCCAGCACCGCCCTCGACACCAGGTGCCGACCCCGGCAACTTGACCGCTCCGGCTGATTCGTTCAACCCGGCTGCCGACGAGAATATCAATCCTGATGGTGGCATCCCCGGAACAGGCGGATTCTGCACCACTATCCCGACGCTTCGCCGCGGCGGACAAGACACCACGCAATGGGAATTGCGCGGTCGCAACTCGGTGCTCGGCGGACTGGGCGGTGACGGATCGCAAGACGAAGTGACAAGACTCGGTCCGATGGCCGGTTTTGGCGTGCCCTTCGGCGTGCCGACAGGCGACGGACTACGCAACAGCTCCATCGACCTCGGCGGCGGTCAGCGCTTCAAGGCTGGTGGCAGCAAGATATCCACAGGCAGCTCTGTGCAGCAGTATCAGGAAAGCGCTATGCGCAATAACCCGATTGCCGCATTGAGAGCGCAACAGGACTATGAATTCGGTCAAGGCTTCCGCCGAGAACCGGTTCGCTCGAGCAAGAGCACGGATTTCGGCTTGCCGTACTTCCAATTCAGTCCGGCCAACGAAAATTCCCAGAAGAAAGCGCAATTGCTTCTGCCGAAGGCCGTGATTACGAACTTCTAAGCTATGCAAACAGCAGTGGGGTAAATCCCATCCCCGTGGGAATTCCCCATCTTCAAAGGGCTCGCGCAAATTCGTAAGATTTGAGCCTGTCCACAAGACATCCACCCCATCTTTGGAATCAGTCAGCAATGCAACTCGGTTTGAACAACAGCAAAGCCTCAGCCAACCGCACAGCGGTGGCAGCGCTCGTGCTAGCCATATCGGCAACGAGCGTAGGGCAAATTGCTTTTGCTCAAAATGCCACCAACGCTGGAAGCACCGGGTCACAATCATCGACTCTGGGAACAGAGACGGATTCGTTGCTGCCACCGGAGGTGGTGCCCCTCGATCCAGCTGTCGCTAACGCGGCTGCGGTTCAGGCGGCGAAGAGTCAGAGCCAAACTCTGCCTGCCGGCGCCGTGCCCGGTCTGGTTGATAACCAGAGTAACAACACCGGAATGATCTCGGCAAGAGAGTTTCGCAAAGACGCAATGAACTCCCTGTACAACCAGGGACAGCTGCCGCAACTGCAACAGCAAGGCGGCGTGAGCTTCAATCCGATGAATCCGGGACAAGGTTCAATGATGAACTCCCCGTACTCATCACCTTACGCCGACACAACAATGGCGAACAGTCAGCCTCCCCAGTCACAAACCTTGACCGGCGGCTCGAGGAATACGCCGAAATCGCAGGACATTCGTCGCGGCGGTTTGACCAACACGGCATCCGGATTAGCAGCAATGGGCATGACCGGCTTTATGGGCTACGGCCTCTATCGCCCGAATGCCACCAGTCTGCTCATGGGTGTCGGCATGTGGAGCCTGATGACGACGGGCTTCGGTACTCGCAACGGATTCAGGTTGTAATCATCATGAAACTCAGCTTCTACATTTCGCTTTTAGCTCTAGTCGGCATCTCGACGATGCAAGCGGCTTCCGCTCAGGATGCCCACAATGCGCGGTTCAACTATGCTCCAAACGTATGGAAAGCTGAACATGCTAACCTTCCGAAAGGCTATGGCGATTATGTGGAACCGCAGCACAACGTGCGCGCTGGAGCCGTGCCGCAAGGAAACGTTTTGACCTCCGGTTTGGACCCGATGATGTTGTCCAAACCTGCCCCCAAGTCGCCAGTGGTAACGACCGCAGCGACACCACGAATCATGGCTCCTCAAACCAACGCGAATTTCAATCCCGCGTTCGGCAGACCCGTGATGGCGCAGTTGCCTTCTGTGATGCCACAGCATGCAACCGCGCTACCCATGACACCACAAGCCCCCATGGCCAAACCGGTTGCAGCTACTCCTATTGCTCAAGCTGTCAAACCTGTGATGGCCAAAAAGATGGTGTTCGCCAGCATGAAGCGGCCTGCGTTCCAGAACGCGAAGCCCGCATCGGCTCCGGCCCAAGTTGCAAGCTATGGAGACAACTTCCTCAACAAGAACTTCGGAGTCGGTCCAGTCCTTCCCCGCTCTGGCTCACGTAGCGCTTCCGGCGCCAACGCGACTGTCACAGGTGTGATTCTTTCCAAGCATTCTCACTAACGTCCCAACACAGTTACAAAATCACAAAACCCTAGGAGGTTATTCCAATGGTAACTACAATCAAGAAGATCACTTCTTCTCGCGGCTTCAAAATCGCTGCGCGCGTGGGATTTCTCCTGGCCCCTCAGCTCATCCTCATGGCATTTGGTGTTTATGACCAGGCTGCCCATGCCCAGGGCTTGGTGGGTGCACCAGTAGATCCACGTTTCGGGCAATCTAATGAAGTAGGTCAATTGGCCGACTACGGCTATGACACCGCCAGAGACATCAGCCGCGTCGTGACCGCGCTCTCCACCATTCCGTCCTCACTGGCCGGCATGAAGATCGCGTTCGGACAGCGTGACGGTGGCGAATCCGCCATGAACGTCGCGAAGGGTCTCGGAGTGGGATTCGGCGGACCGACAGCAGTACACCTGATCGGTACGTTCGCAATCAACAACTTCGGCGGCCTCGGCGGCGGTCTCTAAAAAGATCGATCGCATCAGCGAGCCGGCTTCGGCCGGCTCGCCTTACTACGCCGATAGCCGACAAGGCGTGCGGGGTGTTGCACGCTGGAATCCGCTGCGGCGCTAGGGACGGTGAATGCTATGGCAGCGGCGGGCGAAAGCCCGCCTTTGCCGCATGGCAGAGCCTGCCGATGCTTGATCTCCGCGGAATCGGCCCATTCGGCTAAGCTTTGAGCGCCGTAAAGGTCCTGCGGGGTGCCTTCACCCTCGCTATAAAAACTTGCATCAAATGCAAATTATCCCTCAGCAAGCCCGTCGCATGCCGCTTCGGTCACTTCGCATTGCCGAACACGGGCCGGATTGCCGGGATGTCCGGGATGTCACTGGAAGATTTGCATCTGAGGCAAGTTTTTATAGTGCGCCATGAGGACGCATTCGTGGTTCTTCGCGAGCCCCAGGCGCCGTCGGACGGCGTGGCGGACGGACGGCATCGCGCCTACGCGAAATACGATTTACGTGTCCCAGCATACATATTCCGCATCAATCCATGGGAATCTTCCCATCCCTAGTGGGACTTGCCACATTACATACGCACGCATAGATAAATAAACTAAGGGCATCAAGCGATACGTCTGCGCACCCCGAGACGCCGAGAACACCCCGTGGCAGCTGGCAACAACAAACACTCAATCGGCAAGAAAATAGGCGAGGTCAAAAACACCTCGCCTTTGGCGCGTCAACTGGCCGCCCGGCGCCGTTTGTCCGCCGGCATCGGCTTGTGTCTGATCTTCTTCGTGCAAGTGCTGATGATGGGCGAGGCGCTGGCGCAAAGCAACCCGGCGACTTACGACGGCACCGGCAATGGCACTTTCCAGGACGGGCAGCTGACCGGACAAGCCGGTCAAACCCAAGGCACAGCTTACAACTACAACGTGCCTTCGCAGCCGTTCATGAATGCCACCAATACCGACGTGCCGATCAACGTTCACGGCAATAACGGACAAAGCCTTGGCGGCATCGATTTAAACGTCAACAAAATCATTGGTCGCGACAACCCGTATGGCAAAGCCTCCAACCAGCCGGACCAATATCAACCGAAAGTATTCATTCCTGGTCAGCAGGTCGGCAACAACTCGTCGAACGTTTTCGACCAGCAGATGCAAGCCCAGTCCCAGATGACGCAAGCCGACACCAACCTGATCATTCAGGCTGCTGAACAGAGCGGCAGCGGTGCTTTGTCCGGTAACCCGCAAGGACAGGTGGGCGCGGTGGTTGCCCAGAGTCTCGGTTCGATCAACGAAACATATCGTGGCATGCACCAGTGGTTCAACGACGATCTGGTCGGCAACTTGTTCTCGCAAATCGGACAGCTATTCGGCAAGTGGATAAGCGAATTGATCGACGGCTGGATCGCCGACGCCGTGCAATTCCTTGGTTCATTCTTGCGCGTGTTTGTTCTCAACCCCAACGTCGCTGTCAACGGTCTCAACGGCACTCAGAACG
>DATNQY010000172.1:0-9343 GCA_036703785.1 Candidatus Obscuribacterales bacterium | reverse complement strand
ATCGAGGACGACTACGACAGCGAATATCGCTACACGGGGCGCCCGATTCCCGCGCTTGCCGGATTGGAACACCACGAGACCGTCATCTATATGGGCACGTTTTCGAAAGTACTTTTTCCGGCGTTGCGCCTTGGATACTTGGTATTGCCGCCGCCGTTGGTGTCTGTATTCGAGCGCGCGAAGTGGATTGCCGACAGACATTCGCCATTGCTCGAGCAGCAGGTGCTCACCGACTTCATCAACGGCGGATTTCTTGATCGTCACATCAGACGGATGCGCGCGCTGTATGAGCAGAGACGAAAGACGGTGATCTCTGCGTTAAGAGATCATTTCGGCGAGAATGTCACCACATATGGTGACAATGCCGGCATCAACATTTTGATTCGTTTGAAGACCGACAAGTCCGATCAAGAAATTTTGTCGGCCGCTAAAGAGCTTGGCATCTCGATTGCGTCGACATCACCTTTCTATTTAGGAACGGCTCCAGCCGGCGAATTCTTACTCAACTATGGCGGGTTATCGGAAGAAACGATCAAAGAAGGCGTACGAAGATTGAGACTGGCTGCACATTGACAACTGTTTTTTATCTGCCGTATTAGAAATTTGTCTCATCTGTGTGTTACCGTTGTAGTATACGCGACGGGATATCCGCACCGATACTACATCTAGTACCGGCGGTCATTAGAGAGGTCAAGTCATGACGGTCCGCAATACAGAGGCCACCGCGAAGCAGCCGGCTGTGGAACAACCCGTTGCCAAGCCATTGGACGAGCTTCCCAAGAAAGAGCGCGAGAAGATCACTTCCGAGTTGCTGCGCATTCACACGTTGGTCAGCAATGTCGCTGACGCAGAAGCGCACAAAGACAAGCGCTCCGACAAAGCCGAGCGCAGCAATAAGATCGACGCCAAACCAGGCAAAGACTAATTCGCTGGGCGCGGCGATATGCCGCCCTAAGTAATGTTTTAGACGCCGCGCGGATAATTTTCACCGGGGTAAAATGCCCCTGCCTCGAACATCTCGTCGAGCCCGTTTGCGTACACGTCGCTGGGTTCGCTGTGAATAGTGTCCCAAGTTGAGATGTAGTCCAATTCGGTGACGTATTTGCCGTCGTCGCCCTGGGAGATTTCTTGCGGTTGGACGCGGGCTATCCGCTGTTTTCGGTGCTCGTGGTTAGCGTCCGGATTCCGATTCTGTTTTGACATCACCGCCTCCTTGCCCTGTGGGGCTGTCAGCTTTCAATTCCGAATCCTGCATCGGCACTTGCAGCTCATCAGTAATAGCTTTGACCTCCGGCAACCGAGCCGCCAGTTGCTTGATCTTGCCCCGTTCCGTGTCGTCATTGACGGCACCGCGCAGGGTCATGTTGCCGTTTTGTGTGCTGACAAAAACATTTCGTGCATCCACCGACATGGATGGGTCTGCCATTATGGCTCTGCGGAGCGCTTCGCTTGCTTGGATATCGGCAGCTCCGGCTACCGGATCAGTCCGCTGAATAACCGCGGCGCGCGCCTGAATGTTGGTATCGCCAGCGGTATCAGCATGCCGGGCGTGGCAAGCCTGCAAGGACGTGACTGCGATCAATATCACCAACCACCTAGACATGACCACCTCCGCCTAACAGCAAGCTTTGGCTAATGACCAGCTTACCGGTGAAAGGTTCCATACACACATATGGATTGCTCAACAGGAACTTCATCTGTGCGGCCGCGTCTGGCGAGCAGGGCAATGGGACCAAAGAGAACCAAGTATGTTGCAACGAACTCGTCGCACGTTGTTATACGTTTTGGCGTCGGCATTCTGTGTCTCCGGCTGCATCAGCAGCGTACAGGATTGCCGCGCGAGCATACAAACTATGGGCGCAATGCAGCTTTTTAAGCCGTCTGATTTGGCTCCGCCGGCCAATCAACCGACCACCGAGCAGAAGAGCTCAGCGTCGCAACCAGACAGCACGGTGCCAGCCGGGTTCTTGGTGGCCAATGGTCATGTGTCCAATTCCTTCATGCAGGAAATAAACCGGGACACATCGATACTGCCTTCAAAACTGCTCAAAGCGCTTTCTCGGGGCGGCTACAAAATTGAGATGAGCCACACGGTTACCGAGGCGGTGCCGGCCGCTCGCAACGAGCAAGTGCGTGGCTATGCTCCGCACTCGACTTGGGACGCCGTCTTTGGCATGTTCAACCGCTCTTCGCATAAAGTGGTCATGGCGGAATTCGCCCAACCTCAAAGCTCGAAAGATCCCGAGCATCTGATCACGCTCAATATTCCCGAGCGCCGCAGCGGCATTTTGCGTCATGAATTCGGACATGCAGTCGATGATTACCTGGCTAATTTTTCCCACACTCCGGAATTTCGCCAAGCCTACGATAAAGGAAAGACTGGACTGACGGCCGCGGAAAAATCCGTCCTCTGGTATTACCTGCAGAAAGGGGACGCCGGTGCGGAAGAAACGTTTGCCTAGTTGTTCGCCTCGCTCGATCAAACCGCCTGCGATCGCAATTCGGACGAACTTTTGCACAAACACTTCAGCGAACTCAGCGATTTGATCCGAACCAAGATTGGCTCTATCAATTAACGACCGCTAGCGCGCGATGTTGTCCACAATCTGGGTCATCAGATGGATGCCTTCCAGATAGTTTTTTACCGGAATGCGCTCATCCTTACCGTGCATGGTGGCCATGTGCTCGGCATCGATGCGAAACGGCATAAATCCGTAAGCCACGGTGCCAAAGTTACGAAAGAAGTGCGAATCGGTAAACCACGGCACCACTATCGGTACGACAGGGGCTCGCAGCGGTCCTGAACTGTTCGCGACGTCGGTAATTACCTTAAATAGCTCGGTATCATACGGTGAGGGATCCGCTTTCACATATTCGAGAACTGAAACCTTCACCGAAGGATCGTCTATCTTATCTTCAATTTGCTTGATGAACTGATACTTGTCTGTGTTGGGCAGCAACCGGCAATCGAGCTCGGCCGTGGCTTCAGCCGGAATGACGTTGGTTTTATAACCGGCTTTGAGAACCGTAAGCGATACCGTGTCTCGCAACATCGACGAGAGCAGTTTGTTCTTGAGCAATGCTCCGTAAATTTTCGGTTCTTGCACTGATTGGGTTATATTCTTGAAGTAGCTACGCACCGGCTCGTCCTCGGTGACGGCGATGTCTTCGAAGAACCTTTTCACCGAAGGTATTACATTTGGTGCAGGCGGATTGTTAACTACATGCGCCAACGCGCGCGCCAGGCGATTGGGAGCGGAGTCGGTAATCGGCATCGAGGCATGTCCGGCCTGCCCGGTAGCCGTCAGTCGCAACCACATCACCGACTTCTCGGCGACGTCGACTCCCCAGAATTTGGGCGTCCCATCGTCTCTCGTGTCGATGCCGAAGCCTTCATTGATGAGATACTCTGCGTCTTTCACCAACTGCGGATGATTTTTCGTCATCCATTCCGCGCCGGCGGCTCCGCCCACTTCCTCATCCGGAGTCCCGAGAAATATGATGTCACGATCGTGTTGGGCACCGGCGCGCTTGATGCTCACCATCGCTTCGAGCTCGGCCATTCCCGTGCTCTTCATGTCGATGGCGCCGCGGCCCCAGATCTCATTGTCGTAGACTTTGCCTTCAAAAGGCGCATGTTGCCAATCTTCCGCCTTGGCGGGTACGACGTCGATGTGATTGAGCAGGATAATCGGGCGCTTTTTGCCGGTTCCTGGCAGCTTGGCGTAAACGCAGGCGCGTCCGGGTGCGGTATCAAATAAGGTGGCATCAATACCGTTGCTGCGCAAGATCGACGCGAGATACTCGGCGCCGGACTTTTCGTTGCCCGGTGGATTTGTAGTATTGATACTTATATATTTACACAGGCGTGCGACGGCCGCGTCGTCGCCTGTGGTACCAGATACGGTGCCAACCATCAGAGCGGCCGCAGCCACACCTGTTGACAAAAGCGCTTTGAACATCGGGGTGCTCCTGGAAAAGAGTCCCGATCATAGCTCATGGGGGCGGCGCCATGCGCGGCCCCTGCGAATTTTCCATGCAGCTTGATCCTAATAAGCGTACGGCGCCACGCCAAATTTACCGCGCAGTCTGGAGTCGAGGTCTTTGTTTGCAGCATCAAGGACTTCGAGATCGGATTTTCGTTGCGCCAGTTGTCCGACCAGTCCATTGCCGGCGCCATCGGTAGCAAAGAGATTATTTTGCACCTTCAAATAGTCGCTAAAAAGCGCGCCGGCGTCTTGGAAATACTGCGCGTAGCCGTCGTACAATTTTTTCGTCTCGGGGATGCGCGGCAATGCCGACATTTGCGCCGAGGCGCGCTGGTACCGCTGCACCATCCTGCCCAAAAGCGCCGAGGCGGCGGCTTTGTCGGAAGCGGCATTGGCGCTTTGCATAAAGCTAGCGGCCAACCCTTGCCCCATCAGCGCTCTTGATTGTTCGCGCTCGGCATCCGACATTTGCGCCTGATGCCGGATTTGATCGTATTGTTGGAACCAATCCGCCACCGACAGGCGACGGACGGCGTCGCCTCTACCCTTGGGGGATCGGGCCACGGCCGCCTGCGTTGCGAGTAGAGAGGCGCCGCTGGAGCTCCAGGATGCACTGCCGAAAATAGCCGCTACAGCAAGGGCGAAGGCGATAGTTGTTGCGCGCATTATTGTTTCCTCTTTCGCAGGCGCACGAATGCGCCATGGTCCTCGCCCGCATATATTTTCCGACGCGACAACCAAATGATTGTTCCAACCGGTTGCCGAGTGATTGTTTGTTCTGATAGCTTTATGTTTGTTCTAGAAGATGGCCAAATTTAGTGCAGACGCAATCCTCGATTGTTCAACACAAACGCATCGGCGAGCTGCTGGTGGAAGCGGAAATTCTCACGCCCGAGCAACTGCCCGTCGGTCTAAAGGAAGCAGAGCGCCGTTCTGTGCGCCTTGGCGAAGTGCTGGTCACGCTTCGTTACTTGTCGTCTGACGATCTGGAAAATGTACTGCAAGCGCAGACGCGATTAAACGAAGGCACACTGAGGGTAAACCAGGCAATCGGCGCACTGAAATATGCCGGCGCCCATCAAACCAGCTTCGAGCAAGGTCTGAGCCATGTTCTTCAGGAAGAGGATGACAAGAAAGCGCAGTTCGAGCTCGAGTTGACGGTTTTGAGCCAGCGCGCCGAAGACATCGAACGCGCGCGGGGTCCATTCGATCGCACGCTCGCTGCCACTTGCATGGAGATCGCCGACAAGCAAGCGGAATTCGGCAATTTGGAAGAATCCGAAAGCCATTATCGGCGCGCGCTGCCGATTCTGCAACGCGCCTTGGGGCAACGCCATCTGAAAGTGTCGCGGTGCCTGTCGAAGTTGGGTGACGTGCTTCTGCAGCAAGAACGCTACAAGGAAGCCGAAAGCTTGTTCTGGCGTGTCCTGGATATCACTCAGGGCGCCTGGGGCGAAAATCACATTCAGGTTGCCAATTGTCATAAAGCGCTGGCGACCGCCCTCGAGTCTCAATATCGGCTGCGTGAGGCAGAGCAGTTTTACATCTCGGCGCTTCGGATTATCGAGCACGTGTTAGGACCCGACTCGCCGGAAGCCACAGACCTGCTCAGACATCTGGCTGCCTTCTGGCCCAAGCAGGGGAAAAGACCCGACCATAAACGCCTGGGCGACTTGCTCGTGGAATCGAGTCTCTTGAGCGGCGAACAACTCTCAGGGGCGCTGACATACTGCCAGGACAACAATTGCCCGCTTGGGCAGGCACTGGTGCGCCTCAATCATTTGACCCAGGACGACTTGCGCCGGGCACTGCAAGCGCAAATCCTCGTCGGCGACGGCGTGTTGCCGGTGCAGCTGGCCAGGCGCGCTCTGCGCGCCGAACGCAAAGGCAAGGAATTTCAGGAGGCGCTACGAGAGCTCGGCTGGGAGCCTGATGTCTTCACCACCGAAGAGCTCACCGTCTTAATCAGGGCCGCCGAAGAGCTAGTGAGCGCCGAGGCGGCGCTAGGCCCAGAGCACGCCGGCGTTGCCGTCTTGACTATGAAGCTGGCCGATTTGTATACGGGACAAAAGCGATTCAACGAAGCCGAACCTCTGTACGCGCGCGCCGTCAATATCCTGGAGAAAGCTTTCGGCGCCCGAGATGCGGAGGTGGCAACGGCGCTTACCAAGCTGGCCAACCTCTACCTGCTCAGCGCGCGCGCCGACCAGGCGCAGCCTCTGCTGTCCCGAGCGTTGGCGACGCGACGCTCGGTGCATGGGGAAAAGCATGTTGATGTTGCCGAAGCACTCGATATGCTCGGCGAAGCCTACCGCCAAGCGGGCAACCCTCAAGAATCAGAGCCGCTGCATCGGCAGGCGCTGGCTATCCGCCATGAGCTTCTGGGGACGGCTTCTGAGCGCTCGCAGGAGACGCAACAACGTTTGGCCGACTGTTTGTTCGCCCAGCAGAAGTTCGAAGAAGCCGAAAAGATTTACCAGAGGCTGGCAACCGAAAAGGAAAAGCAGCTGGGCCCGCGCAACATCGCCATCGCTCCTCTGCTGCAACGTCTGGGCGAAATTTATGTTTCCCGCAAAGAGTTCGACCGGGCTCTGGAGCAATTCGAGCAGGCGCTTGAAATCCACGAAAAATACGATCGCTCCTCTTTATCAGCAGCCGAGCTGATGGAGAAGTTCGCCTTTTTATTGGAGACCACGGGTAGAACTGAAGAATCGAGGAAAATGATAGAGAGGGCTCAAGAGGCAAAGCGAATTCGCAGCTTATGAGTCCAGATGATAAAGCGGCGCAACGCGCCGACTAGTACACTGGAAAGCAAGCGCGCGGTCTCTGCAAACATGAACATGCTGTCCACAGAGCAAAGACAAGAAATCGTCGAGTTCTTAAAAGAGCACTCGATATTCAAAGTTCTGGATATTCAAATTCTCGAAGGCATCGCGCCGATTTTTGCCGAAGTTCAATACGGACCCGGTCAGATTGTTTTCAAACAAGGTGATCCCGCCGATGCTGTCTATATTGTGCGCCAGGGCTCGGTGGAAGTTATTCAGGGCGAGGATCCACCCAAAATTCTGGCCTACGTCACTGCCGGCGAGTGTTTCGGCGAAATGGCGCTGATTCACGAAACCCCACGCACAGCCACCATTCGCGTGCCCGAATCGGCCACCGTCGTTCGCTTGCCGAAAGGCGCGCTCAAGGAATTGCGGGCCCGCTTTCCGGAAGTTACAAGTGCGATCGCCGAGATCATCAACCATCGCCTGGCCGGCACGCTGCCGTTCCAAGCTCCAGGCTTACAGGGCAACCTGGCATTTTTCGATCTGGCTACCGTCATTCAGACAGTGATTGCCTCGCGGCAGTCCGGCGTCCTGATTCTCTTTGGCCGCTCAGGCAAAGCCGTGGCGCAACTGGTAATGAAAGAAGGCGCGATTTCACACGCCACCTTCAAGCACTTGTACGGCGAGCGCGCAGTGCTTGAGCTGATGACGCGCACCGATCCGCTCGATTTCATTTTCGAACGCCAGGACGTGGATAAAAAGCCGGTGGACAATAAGCTGCGCATGAAGCCGCCTCACATGCTGCTTATCGAAGGCGCCAGACGCGCCGACGAATTGCCGAAGCTGATCAATGCGCTCGGTTGGCCCAATTCGATAATCGTGCAGGGCGAACCGGTGCAAGACTGGAAACGCCTGGGAGAAGAAGCGGAATTAATAGGAGCACGCGCCTGGCCCTTGATGGGCGCTGAGTGCACATTGGATGAACTGGCACAGAAGCTGCCGTTCGATCGCTACTCGATTTTCCTCGTTCTGGATGAAATGATCAAACGCGGTCATGCCACCAGAAGCAGCAACGAGCGCTCAAGCGAAGCGCTGGAAAAAACGCTCCAGCTGCCGAAAACGGCGGCTCTGGAAATCGTGAAAGTTCGCCGTGAAAGCAGATTGCGTCCAGTGGCCGAGCCGATGAATTTGTTGCACGGACCGACGCAGGTAGTGTCGATGGTCAACGCCATCAATGCCGTTACCTCTAACTTGGCGGTAGTGCTGGGGAAAAACGAAGTTCGCTACATACTGCAACAAGCTTTGCGCAAGGCGGCCGATCGCAACGCTCACTTGGCCAGCATAAAAATCCACCCTGAGGCCGTGTCTCTAGACGTGCGCTATGCAACTCCGGAATTTTCGGCGTCGGAAAAGACGACAAAATCGCTGGAGCAATTAATGCGCATCTTCATCGAATTAGCCGCCAAGACACAGCAACTGGTTGAATAACGACATGACCGCGAGCACATCTTCCGAAGTTATCTATCACGACGACGGACGCGTCGAGCTTTCCGATGAGAAAGCGATCGAAGGCAGTCCCCTCTACAATCACGATCTGGCGCCGGTGTCCGTTGCAAACCGCAATTGGACGACATACAACTACGCGGCGTTGTGGATCGCGATGTCCGCCTGCATCCCGACATACATGCTTTCATCCGGACTGATCGCCAGCGGCATGAACTGGTGGCAAGCATTGTTCACGGTTTTGCTCGGCAATACGATTGTGCTCGTACCAATCGTCTTGAACTCTCATCCAGGCACCAAATACGGTATCCCATTTCCGGTACTGGCCCGCGCCAGCTACGGCACTGCGGGCTCAAACCTGCCTGCTCTCATGCGCGCAGTTGTCGCCTGCGGCTGGTTCGGCATTCAAGCCTGGATCGGCGGCGGTGCGCTCAACACATTCTTTTCAGCAATATTCAAAGGTTGGCACGAACTGCTGGGTGCCACCGCCATCGCAGGGCACACTCCGACGGAATGGTTATGTTTTGCCCTTTTCTGGGGGCTGAATATCCTCATCATTTATCGCGGCATGGACCTGCTCAAGAAAATCCAGGGCTTTGCCGCTCCGTTCGTCATGACGATGACCGCGTTGCTTGTCGTATGGGCGGTGACTCAAGCGCACGGGCTGGGCAATATTCTGCACGACACGGGCAAGTTTCACAGCCTCAGCGAATTTCTGCCGGTCTTTATTCCATCTTTGACTGCCATGATCGGCTTTTGGGCGACGCTTTCGCTCAACGTGCCTGACTTTACGCGCTTCGGGCGTAGCCAGAGAGAGCAAACTCTCGGACAAACAGTGGCATTGCCGACGGCGATGACCCTGTTCGCCGGCATGAGCATTCTCATCACCTCAGCCGCCATGGTGATTTATCCTACGGTTGACGTCTCACAGTTATGGGATCCCGAAAAATTAATCGCCAGATTCGATCAACCCCTGGTGGTCGCTATCGCCATGTTTACAGTGGCAGTGGCGACGCTATCGGTGAACATTGCCGCCAATGTGGTATCACCGGCCAATGACTTCGCTAACGCTTTTCCGAAATG
>DATNQY010000171.1:0-13218 GCA_036703785.1 Candidatus Obscuribacterales bacterium | reverse complement strand
ACCCGGACTTGCCGGTACCGTGCGCGAAGTCGACTTTGATGCCACCAAGCTTGGTGTCGACGATCGTTATATAAATCTGCGCGATCATCCAATGCAAACGGAGCATCTTTGGGGCTCGCCCGAGTTCGATGCGAAGTTTCCCGATTACCGCATAGCCGACATACTGCGCGATATTTGTCACGACTTCGGCATCATGGCCGATTTCGATCATCTGCAGCCGCTGCCGTTTGAGCACCGTCCGGATTGCGAAGGAGCGGTGTTTCTTGTTCCGGGCTCGGAGGCGGCATTCAAGTGCTGGAGCGCGGAGCGCTGGTCTGAGTTAAGAGACAAGCTGCAGTCGCAAGGCGAGAGGGTGTTTGTTCTCGGACAGCCGGAAAGGTTTCGCAGCGTTCGCCGCTTGCTCGAGATGGGATTACCCTGGCTGCAAACGCCTAGCGTCCGTGACTTGCTGAATGCGATCAGCAGCGCGCGCGCGGTGATTAGCATCGACACCGGTCCTATGCATATGGCGCTGCAACAGCTAATTCCGACGGTGGCAATGTTCGTCAATCAGCCGGGATCGTTTCATTACATGCGTACTGTCGAACATTGTTATCCGATTCTATCGGCCCCCTGTCGTCCTGAATGCGTTCAAGCGACGTTCGACATGAAGCTGAACGAGGTCACCGAATTCAAGCAATGGGAACATCTTTTTGCCTGGGAGTGCCCGTTCGAGAGCGAAAAACCATGCATGAATGGAATTACAGTGGATATGGTGTTGGAAAAAACGAAGATTGCTTTGAAGCGTGGCAAGTCGACTTGCGGCTCGGCGGTCGTCTGCGAGCGATAGGATGATTATCAGGGTCAAAAATCTGCGACTGCGCGCAATCATCGGGGTGAACCCGTGGGAGCGAGTTGAAAAGCAGTCGGTGATTGTCAATATCGAGGTGGAGTTTGACGGCGATGCCGCAGCGGCGTCCGATGATCTCAAAGACACGATTGATTATCGAACTATAACCAAGAATGTCGCCGATTTCGTCGAAAACTCGCAGTTCCAGCTCGTCGAAGCACTTGCAGGAAATCTCTTGAAGCTTATTATGGAAGAACCGCGCATAACGCGGACCCGAGTCGAGGTCGACAAGCCAAATGCGACCAGATCGGGAGATTCGATCTCTGTAGAAGTGAGCGCCCGGAGGGCGTAAGCGAGGCCGGTCAATGGCTGTTTATATCGCACCTGCAGCTATGGGGCTAGGTGATCTGGTAGTGGCACTGCCGGTGGTGCAGAGTGCTATTGCCCATGGCGAGAAAGTATATTTAGTCATACGGCTTAAAGAGCATTTGCCGTTGGCGCAACGAATCAGTGGATTGTCCGGCGTAATCCTGGAATGGCAGCTCGATCCCACAAGGCTGAAAACCAATGACGTTTTCTACGATTTGCGCGATCACTATTTGCAGAAGCGATATTGGTGGGGATCCCGTCAGTTTATTCAGGCATATCCGGGATACAAGATCAATGATATACTTTCGATCATTTGCTCGGATCTCGGTCTGGAAGTCGATTTCGACAAGCTGACAATATTGCAATACAACAAGCGCAGTGAGGTTCGCAATTCAGTTTTGTTCATCCCCGGCAGTGCAATCGACGCCAAATGCTGGTCGCATGATGCATGGTTGAAGCTGGCCGATCAACTGCAATCCCAGGGCACCGCAGTTGGTGTCATTGGTGAGCCTGAGAATTCCTGGGCAGTGTCCGAACTGCTCACAGCGGGGCTGCACCACCATGCTACGCCGACGATTGCCGATGCGCTCGATTTGTTGTCCAGTTGCCGTGCTGTCGTGAGCGTCGATACCGGATTGATGCACCTGGCTGTTCACCAGTCTATTCCGACAGTCGGCATCTTCCGCCGCGATCCAGTTTACGTTCGCAATTTCCCGAATTTCCAGTCGGTAATTACGCCCAAGCAATGTTCCGATGCCTGCTACCAGAGAGAAGCGCAGTCGTTCCATCACCATCGCCCGTTAGCGGGCCCGCACTTCCGGCCGGCGAATTGGTCTTGCCAAACGGTCGACGGCGGGCATTGCCTTTCGTCCATTTCTGCTGCCAGCGTCATGGAAGCGCTCGAACAGGTACTGAACGTTGGCACGCCTGTGTAATCATCGATCATGTGGATCCGGTCATGTACTGGCGGGCGGCAGCCCACTTTGCGATGCTATGAAAACTTGCATCTGATGCAAGTTTTTATAGCGACCCTAGGGGCGACGGTTCGCCCGCGTTTAATGCATGTGCATTCGTATATCGCTGAAGATTCTCAAGTTTGCCGTCGGAATGAAAGTGCTCGGTCTGGTACGCGAAATTACTCGGCGCGGAATAAGTCGGCTGATCTTTGACCTTTGTCTTTGGCACGGTTGGGATTGCCTCCGCGATGGTTTGGAGATAATATAGGAGTGGTGGGCAAGAGATTCGAACTCTTACTTTACCGGGTGCAAGCCGATGGCCTCTACCAATTGGGCTAGCCCACCTAACTGAGCCGCTTCGGCGGCTTTTTTATTTCCCGGTACACGGCTCAACTCCGGCAACCGTGGTTTGTTGCCGGTGGTTGGGCGATTGATCGTTTTCTTGGCGCGCAGAGTCGCGAGCATGACGAATTTGCGAGATGCGTTTAGTAGGTATCGTCCCGAACGTCGTTGGTGCGAACTGCTATCGGAAGCGGGCTAAAGCCCGTAGGATATTGAGTCTACACGCCGATGTGGTCGCCGGCGTCGACAAATAAACATTCGCCGGTAACCAGTTCGTTCTTGATCAGATATTCGAGAGCCATCACGACGTTGTCCGGACCGAGTCGTTTCTGCAACAAATTTTGGTCGGCTGCGTTTTCGTACGTCTGAATCTCTACACCCACAGGCTGCATGATCAAGCCGGGCGCAATGCAGTTGACGCGAATATTTGGTGCAAGTTCGCTTGCCGACATACGCGTGAGCTCGAAAAGAGCTTTCTTGCTTAGCAGGTATGTGAAATATTCTGTTTGGCAACGCGTGATCGCCGTATCAACCATATTAACGATCATTCCGCGGCCACACTCGCGGGCAAAGGCTTGAGTGAGGAAGAAAGGGACTTTGACGTGCAGGTCGAAGTCCAAATCAAATTGGTCTTCGGTGGCCGTTAGCAATTTATTCTTGATGAACGCGGACGCACTGTTTATAAGCAAACTGGGCGCGCCCATATTCTGTTTGACTTCAGTGATCAAGCTCTGAACATCGCAAGGATCGGCAAAGTCTCTTTGGAATATGAAGCAGCGGCGGCCGAGGACTTTTACTTCAGAGGCTGTTTGCTCGGCATCTGTTTGCGAACTATTGTAGTGGAGCGCAACATCATAACCAAGTTGCGCCAGTCGCATGACCATCGCTTTGGCGAGTCGGCGGGCACCGGCCGTTACCAACGCGATTGGAGCTGTGGCGCCTGACTGCGTCGCCTTGCCGAGTTGAGTCTCGCTGGCTGGTGCGAAGCTGGCTGGAGTTGTTGTCTCGCTACCTGGCGACATCACTTACTCCGAATGGCGAAAATATTTTGGATGACGCCGGCAATGACCTGGTCGGGAGTGGAGGCACCGGCGGTGATACCGATAATCAAATCACCGTCCGGCAAGAACGGCTGAGTTAGTACCGATGTTTTGGAGCTCATGGGTTTGTGACTAATGCGATTGCCGGGACCGATGCAGTTGTCGCCGTCAATGTGATAAGCGGTGGGGTGGTGTTCGACGGCGATTTCGTATAAATGTCCCGTATTGGAAGAGTTATAGCCACCTATGACGATTACCAGATCTAATTGCTCCTTAACCAGCTCAAGCATTGCGTCCTGCCGCTCTTGGGTGGCATCGCAGATGGTGTCGCCGGGGCTGAGGAAGTGATCCTGCAAGTGGGTGACGCCGTACTTTTGCAGCATCGTGCGCTCGAAAAGTTTTCCGATTTGCTCAGTCTCGCTCTGCAGCATAGTCGTCTGGTTGGCGACACCCAGACGCTGTAAATGCAGGTCGGGATCGAAGCCCGCGGAGTACGCCCCTTTAAACCGCGTGAGAAACTCGTCTTTGTTGCCGCCTTCCAAGACGTAGCGGCATACCCACTCGGCTTGGGCGAGATTCTCTACGACCAGATAGCGGTCGGCGTGCGACGAGGTGGCGATGGTTTCCTCGTGATAATACTTTCCATGAATGACGGCTGTAAACTCAGCGCGTTTGTATTTGTCGATACGGTTCCACACCCGGGACACCCACGGGCATGTCGTGTCGACGATCTCGCAATTCTTGGTTTGCAGCAGCTGCATTTCATCGACGGATGCACCGAATGCAGGAAGAATAACGACGTCGCCTTCTGCAATCGGACTGAAATCTTTCGTACCATCGGGGGTTACCGGCACGAAGCCGATACCCATTTGCACCATTTTGTCGTTAACCAACGGATTGTGAATGATCTCATTGGTGATCCAGATGTGCTTGTCCGGGAATTGTTTGCGTGTTTCGTACGCCATTGACACGGCGCGGTCGACGCCCCAGCAAAAGCCGAAGGCCTGTGCCAACTTGATTGTGATTCCGGCTTGCGTTATGCAATTGTTATTTAGTCTGATCGATGCAATCAGCTCTGATTCATACTCGCGGCTCAAATCTGCTTGAATGAGATCTTTGAGCCCGAAGCCTTTTCGGTGGTATTTAGCGTTTGTAATCTGCACGTTTCCTGTCTGCAATTTTGCAGGCTGGCAGCCTGCGCTCCTCTGCTAGCAGGCCATTGTACAGGCCAAGTGCCGATCGCGATGATATTATGACTGGCCGTTTATTTGCTCATTTTTAAGCGAGGAATCCAAGTGAGAAAACTGCACACACTGCTTTCTGCAGCTCTGATGCTCGGTATGGCTGGCGGAGCCCCGGCATTTGCAGCTGATTCCAGCATGGTACAAACGGCCGCGTGGTTCCCCGTGCAAGCCGCCGGAGTGGCTACCGCATGGGTAATCGGTACGCCTATTTGTGTTGTGCGTCGTTCGGCTGTTCGCATCCATGATTGGACCAGCGAATACGCCGACAAAATTGGCGGACACGACCACTTCCCGCCGGTTTTGTTCGCATCGCTGCTTGCTGTTCCATTCGGAGCGGTGGCCGGCACCGGCGAAGGTATTTATTACGGCGGGCACAATGCCATCATGCATGGTATCGAGCATCCGTTCTCCATGGATTCATTCAGCCTTGGAAGCGATTTAGAGAAGTAATCGCTGTTTAAGCGATCTTCAAAACGCAGTGCCGCTCTCAATAGGGCGGCACTGTTGTTTCGATCGAACCGCCGCAAGGAGACCCTCTAACCCTTCACAATGACTGCCACTGAAAACTCCTCTTGGCAACTCTGATTTAACTTTCAAGCCTTTTTGAGGCGAGGGCGCGCTCACTTTGCTGGGTATAAATCGAGAGGAAATCAGAATTTGCGGTCGGCTGCAAGACCGCCCAATTGCCAGCTTGGGGGCTTTCTATGGGTAATGCTCTTAACGAAGAAAAGGTCCTGCGGATAAACTGTCCGGGATTCGGCGTGTCATCAACGCTGCCCCTTGGCGAAGCCAAACCGCTGGCCATGTATGAAGTTATTGTCGTTAACCCGACAAGCATTTTGCATTTGTTCGAAAACAATTCCGACGTGATCAAGCAGATCGAACTACTGCAGTCCGACGGAATGACGTCCTACCGTTATGAAACGGACAGCCCGCTGGAAAACATCCAGGCCGAAGTGGACATCCGCTCAGGCGAACTGTCGCAATTCCTCAAGAAAGGCGGGCTTTTGATCGTTTTCCTGGCGCCGCCCTTCACAGTATCCGGGCCCGAATTGGCCATGGATAACTATAGCTGGCTCGGTGACTGGTGCCCTGATAAGCCCACTGGCCCGAATGCGCGCAATATGAGCGCCACCATCCGCGGCAAGACGATTGAAACATCAGCCGATGCCGCTCAGTCCGTTTGGATCCCATACCTGAAACAGGCGGGACTCGAATGGAGCACAATCATTAGATTCGATAATTTGACGGATGGCGTGGTGCCGCTGGCTACAGCCGGACTGAACAAGATAATCGCCGGATTCAAATCGAGCGGACCAAAAGCCGGACAAGTCGTGTTTCTACCCGCTCCTTATGGAGCCGAATACGACGCCAAACTAAAAGAATGTATTGATCGCTGGTTCGCCCAACATATTGATGATTCTGCGCCGCCTGCCGGATTGCAGGATCTTTCGAAGGGACTATCAAGCCTTCTTGAAGAAGAAACTGACGAAGCAGAGCCCGCTGCTCCAGCGTCCAAGCCGCAACCATCCGCGGTATCACCACCAAAAGAAGAGCCGGCAGCTGCGCCTGCTGCTCCGGAGCCGGTGGAAGAGCCTGCGCCTGCTGTGCCGGCGGCAAGCACGCCGGTAGCCGAGCCAGTGGAGGCCAATGGTCATGGGGAAGTCGAGCTGAAGAAGGGCGAACCGCCGCAATTCTTCGACAAGAAAGAACCCGAGAAAGACGCCGAACCCGATCAACTCATTAAGAAAATGCAGAAAAACGTATCATCATCAGTAGAAGTTCCGGAATGGTGCTCGAAATTCTCCTTCGATGAGCTCGATGGATTGCGCCGCCAGCACGAGAATGTCGAAGAGCAAATTCGACTGGCGCAAATAAAGGCGAAAGAGCTCGAAGATCGCATCGCGCGCATGGAAGCATTGAAGAATTCTCTGCTCTCCGCCGACGGCGCCGCGCTTACCGCCGCTTGCACAGAAGTATTCCAACGGCTGGGTTGGGTGGTGAAAGAAGCTATGGGCTCAGACGGCGAATTGTGGCTTGTGGAAGACGATAAAACTCAAGCCATCGTTCGCTTGAATTATTCTTCTGCTCAGCCCAATCGTGCCGAGCTGGCCGCTTTGGCGGAATCAGTGATTACATACTGGGGCGCGCATGAAATCGAGCCGAAAGGCATTCTGGTGGCCAGCTCGTATGCCGATAAGCCGCTCCAGGAGCGCCCGGACGAGGACTTCCCTGACGCGATGCACGACTTTGCCAAGCGGAAGAACCTCTGCTTGCTCACAACCTGCCAGCTGCTGGCGGTTTTCCGCGATTTGGATATCTCGCAAGTCGACGCGAAGAAGGTTCGGGAAAATATTCTCACAACCAGCGGACGCGTGCCCGAATACCAGTTCAATAAAAAAGGCACAACTGCCGCCAAGCGGTAAACGTTTCCAATCGTAGCGGCGGGCGCAAGCCGGCTCGCTAAATTGACCAAGACCGGCAACTGGCGCCGCCCGTGCGCCGATTGCTGCCGCCTTTATTGAGTTGAAGTTATCTAGCCGACCCTCTAAAATCATTTCTATCGTCGTGGTTGGTCCGGCTTCGGCCGCCGCCGGCAGAACTGGTTAACTTGGGGAGCGGATGATGGCCGTAGTGTCCAACGAAGAGCGCAATCTCAATTACGATAACTTTGTAGGCAGGCTGGATATAGAGCTGCAGCGAGCCAAACGATACGGGCGTGTAGTTTCGGTTTGCATCATTTCCATCGATGGTGCGCACGAAGATAAAGGCAAATATCCCAAGTCTTTCTTGCGCGACTTCACCCAAATGATTCTCGACCAGGCACGCACGGTCGATATCTCGACGACGATCTCGAGTGAAGAATTTGCTTTGATTCTGCCCGAGACGGCATTCGCGAATGCTTTGCAGGCCGTTGAGCGCATCAGAGCCACCATTGCCGAACACGCTTTTGTCGACGAAGACAAAGAGCGCCGCATCACAGTCAGCATCGGACTTGCCGCATACCCCGAACACTCAAGTGATACCGCTGAGCTTGCTAGACGAGCCCTGCAAGCTGCCGATATGGCCAAACAAAAGGGCGGCAACAAGGTCTGCACTGCCTCAGATCTATAGCGGCGTCCCTCGTAGCATTAAAAACATCACCTCCGAAACGCGGATCTGGCGTGCGTTCGGGCTTTCGGAACCAGCACCCATGCCTGTCGTCAGGCCTGGGATATTAGGCTTGCCCATAACTTTGCCGAGCGAGTCCGAGATGCTGAAGAGGTTCTGTACATTGTGCCAACCTATACAGATTGACGAAGACTTCGGGATTTGTGAGCACAGCCCTGTCGATCATCTACTGCTGGTGCTCGCTGCTGTATTGGTGGGTCAGCTCTCGCTGAAAGATGCACATGTTTTCGCTCTCAAAGCCTGGCTTATTAAGCGTGCCGATGAGTTTCAACCGAACGATTATCTCGAGATCGGCATCAAGAATAAAGTGAATCCGGAGAACGTAGACTTGCTCGCTCGCGTAGGCAAAGACGATGGCGGACAAGTCGTCTTCTGGCATATGGGCTTGCCCTGGCCGGAATGCTGGGCTGCATAGTCACCGAAATTTTGTACCGGCGGGCGCAAGCCCGCTGATTTCTTCGCTACAACGCGCAATCGCCCGCCGCTACAAGGCGCGATCGATTTTCGCTGCCATGACGAAATCGGCTTCAGACAAGCCGTTGACAGCGTGCGTCCACATGTCGATGCCCAGCTCTCCCCAGCGCACCAGCAAGTCGGGATGATGTCCCTCTTCTTCGGCGATGGCGCCGACTTTGTTGGCGAGATCCAGAGCTTGCTTGAAGTCTTTCGTTTTCACCGATTTGTGCAACTTGTGATTTTCAATTACTTCCCAGTCTTTCAATTCACGCAGCATAGGTGCGTACTCGCCGCTGGACAGCGCCTTTGTGCCACCATGACACGCTTCGCACTTTTTGTCAGCAAGAGCCATAACTTCTCCTCGCGGAGCGGGCTTTCGCCCGCCGCTACCAATAATAGAATCTGGATAAACCTAAATCGAATCTGAATAAACTCAGCTGTCTTTGCCTGAGCTTGGCTCAATGGCAGCTTTGGAAATTCTACGGGTTTCTTCGACGTTTTCCTCTTCCTGAATTTCCATGTTGAAGACATCCATTTTCGGAATCGCCTTATCCTCGGGTGGGTCAACCAGTCCAAGGACGAGCTCAATATTGTAGGTCATGTTGAACGTCGTCGTGTTCATCTCAGCAAGCATGATTGCTTCGTAGAGAGAGACCAGAAGTGGAATGAACGTCCAGAACCACATGGCATAAATCAACCCGGAAGTTGTTTCACCCAAGTAAAACTTGTGGCCGCCTATCCAGCCTGTGGAGAGGGCGAGAATGATCGCTGTTCGCCGGGTGCGGCCGCCGGGAATTTCCTTGGAGGCGACGCCGACGGCGATCGCTCGCTGGCTTACCTGAACCAGCCGAGCTTCTTCCATAGCCAGCGAGTGTCTGGCGTCTTGTTTAGCCAAAGGACGTCCGTACATGCCGCACCAGCAGCGTACGCTCTCGCTGAGGCCACGCCGCAATCCGTATACCTCAGCTTCGGCAAGCAGGCGCTTGCAGCCTACACAGTACAGAGGCGCAAACTTAACTTCGTCTGCCTGCAATGGACGAAACTCTTCCTTTTGAAAGAGCAAGTCGTACGGGAGTGCGGAAGAGGCAACCAGGTCTTGCGACTTTTTAAGCCACGCTTCGCGCAATACCGCATCGCTGGAGTCTTGAGCAATAATCCGGTATTGGTCTGCCGCCTCTTGCAGCTTGTTGAGCTTTTCCAGTACCTCAGCCAGCGTTTTGCGGGCACTGATTTCCTTCTCTTGAGCATTGTCCAGAGGACGGCTGCGCTTGATCGCCTCCCGCAGGGCGTTGCAAGCTTCCTCGAACTGTCCCTCGCGCATTGCTGACTTACCGGCTTCCAGCCAGCTTTTGAAGGCTTCTTCGAGCTCTTCTTTTACGGGCGCCACATCGCTTACCTGAGGCGGCAACTCGGCGCTAAGGGGCGCCTTGCAATTGTGGCAGGCGACTTCCCATGGCTCAATGTTGGTTGCACAGTGTGGACAGGAGTTCATAAAAGGTACCCTATTCAGATTGTAGAACAGTTTGTCCCCCTACGTGCGGCTTTTTGGCGGATGCCCTAACCGGGCGGTTATCGCCTTATGCCCCGTCTGATAACGTTTACAATTAATGTTGCTGTCTCGCGCGTAGGCCGTCTGTCGGTTCGGGAGCTTCTCCCAGCAAAACAGATACATTCTGAAGCGCTCCGCCGTGCAAAATCTGCATATCCAATTTATCCCCCGGCTTGAGCGGCATAATCAGGCGGCGGATGTCGGCGTTGGTTTCCACCGGCTTACCTTTAACGGCCTTGATGATGTCTCCGGCCGAGACCCCGGCTTTCTGCGCCGGACCGTTTTTAACCACCAGGATCACGTAGACGCCCGACTGTTCGTCGAAGGGTGGCGGCGCGCTTTGCCGGGCATTGCTCATATACAGGCCCAAATAGCCACGCGCTATCTTGCCGTCATTGATTAGCTTTTGGCAGACTTCGTTGACTACATCTATCGGCACCGCGAACGCAATGTTTTGCGCGCTTCGGTGGACGGCAGTATTCATGCCTATAACTTCACCGTGAATATTGAGCAGCGGACCACCGGAGTTGCCGGGGTTGATCGCTGCGTCGGTTTGAAGGAGGTCGCCGCCCGGAACACTGGTATCAGATATGGTGCGCCCCACTGCGCTGACGATACCCAGGCTGACGGTGTGGTCCAGGCGCATCGGGGTGCCAATCGCTACTGCCCAATCGCCAGGCTCCACGTGCAGCTCTGCCGGGAAAGGCGCCACCGGCAAATTACCACTGTCGAACTTAATAACGGCCACGTCCGTAAACCAATCCCTGCCGATTATCTTCGCTGGATAACGGTTGTGATTGTTCAAGACGACAAACACGTCTTTGTCCAATCCGATCACGTGATTGCTGGTGACGACATAGCCGTCGTTGCGAATAATCATGCCTGCGCCTGCGCCGTGCGATATCGCGTCAGGTATTAATTCCGGAGTTACGTGCGCTTGCTCGTTGGCGTGCACCGGCTCCGTTTCTACCGTCACAACCCATTTAGCCGCATCTTTGGCAATGTCGGAGACGGTATGATCGGTGATAATAACCGAGCCCGGCTTCACCGAAGCGGTCGTTTCATGAGAAACAACGCTGCTCTTTTGCTGTTCACCAAGGAAAAATCCTAAGCCGCCGGCAAGCACGCATGTGACAATCCAGGCCAAAATCGGTGCCTGTCCCTGCTTCCCTGTCACGAGCCGTTGTCCTCGCCGTTAATAAAAATCGCCACGCCTAACCAGTAATGATATCACCGTATCAATGCCTGCAATCTGGTCGGCCGAGCCGGACTGCTGAACAAAACCTCCATCACCGCGCTTGATTGGGGCGAAAAGTTCATTTGCGAGAGGCGGCGCTCGATCGTGCGCACGACTTCTGCGGCTTCAAGAAAATCGACTTTGTGGCCGTCAAGCTGCAATTGTTTGATGCGCAAGCGGATGAGCGCCACTACGAAATAGAAATGATGAATGCCGGAAAGAAGGCTGAGATAGGCGAAATTCGGCCCGAGATAAAGTTTGGCGAATAATCTGGCATAAGCAAAGCGATGGATCAATTGCTCGGTGTCCTCGTCCAGCCTACCGAGAGTAACTTGTTGCAATTTCTCGAAGTCCATTTGTTCCGGTTTGGGTTGAACGATGTCCGTCATTAGCGCGCGAGCATCGATATCAAACTCGGAGTGCGAAAACACGTCCGCCGGCAAATAGGCATTGAACAAGTGCTTGAGGATTATGTGATCTATGGTGGCAGGTGATGCTTCCACTGGAGGCATGCTCTCGGGATCCGCGCCTGGCGGCAAGCACGCAGCGATGACGCGACTACATTCAAGTAATCGGTGTTCGGTGGAATCGAATTCGGGGCTGTCGAATACATCCAAGAGTTGTTTGTCGATGCGAAGGAAGTCATCCCACGGCAGGGCATGCCCATCGAGTAACTGCAGTTTGGACCAGTCCGGTCGTGTCGTGGGGAAGAGTTGCTCGTACAGCTTCAGTCGCTGCTCGAGAAGCTCCCTCTGTTCGTTCAGCAAGCGCCCATGATTGGAGAGCACTCCACTGCTGGCGAAACTTACATACACATATATCCCGGATGGAGTGAAGGAAAATGCGTGAGGGAAGAGGCGGCACATCGCCGGCTTCGCGTCGCACCCATGCTCTTCGTGCAGCCGGCAGCGATTGTTTTCAGTGAGGAAGTGGCAGCGTCCATCCTCACGTTTTTCCAGCGTGTGGCTAAAACCGCGAAACTTCTGATCGCCGCTTTTCAGGGCGCGAAAGGGAGCATCCGTGGTCAGGCTTTCGATGCGAGCCACGTCTTCGGTGGTGGCAGGCACGGGCCATTCCAGGCAGCAATTACCGCAGCCCGAGCATTCAAATCGGATGTGGTCGGGGATATGCAGACTTTGCACTAAATTAACCACGCGGCCGCCCATGCAGGAAGATAGCATATAATTGTGCGTCCTGCCCGCGTTGCAAAGCGGAGCTAGGGAGAGGAGCGCAGGCTGCCAGCCTGCATGAGCGGGCTCCCGCCCGCCGCTACCAAGCAGAATGTTCATGGAGACTTGATGACCGTTTCCAGTCACACCGACGAACCCGTCTCGGCTGATGCCACCGCATTTGGTGCGGCACGAAGTTCGCTTGACCGCCTGGTCAACCAACCGTGGTTTATTCCGGCCGTGCTGGCGTTGCTTTGTATCCTTGCTTATGCGCCTTACCTGAACATGCCGGCGCTGCTGGACGAGCAATACTTGCTGGCGTTCAGCAAAGCCGCCGGACATAGCGGCGTGTCGCTGGGCACCTTTCTCAACTGGAGAGGTCCTGATGTAGCCGATGCGTGGGGACCGGTGGTCACGTTAGCCATCAAACTCAGCCAAATATTATTGTTCGGCTCGCCCTTTCTGATGCGCGCGCAATCGCTGCTTGTCCATATCGCGGCAACGATTCTTCTGTTCTACCTGTGCCGTCCGATCGCCCCGAGTCGGTGGTTGCCTTTTGCGGCAGCGGCGTTGTTTGGCCTGTATCCGCTCAATCCGGAGTCGGTTCTATGGCTCGGGGGCAAAGGCTCTCAGTTAGCCGGAGTGTTCGCGCCGGCCTCGTTGTGTGCTTATCAACGCTCCAACTGGCGCTGGCTTCTTGCCTCGTTGGTTTTGTTTAGCGCTGCGCTGTTGTCCTCTGCGTCGATTTGGCCGCTGGCGGTACTGTTCACGGTGTGGGAGTTGTTCAATCGGTTTGTCTGGCGGGAGCGAGGCGACGTTCGGGACGACACACTGTCGGTGGTGGCGCCACTCGGAT
>DATNQY010000170.1:0-8379 GCA_036703785.1 Candidatus Obscuribacterales bacterium | reverse complement strand
CCGGCATACCCGAATCAAGAGGCTATGCAGGATTTCCCGTCGGCGGAATCTGGCTTCGCTGCGACAATCAAGAACACGTTTTACGCCACAACGCAAAGGTATACGGCAAAGCCGCAATCGGAACGCCGCCGATGTCCGTGCCGCATCTGGACACGCGGCATGTAGATCGAAAAGTGTCATTGTTGTTCGGTCCATACGCGGGCTTCTCCACGAAATTCTTGAAGCACGGTTCGTATCTGGATCTTTTTGCGTCCGTCGATCCCGACAATATCTTGCCGCTGCTTGCCGTCGGTCGAGACAATATTGCACTTACCGAGTATTTAATCGGACAAGTTCTCGAATCAGACAGCGAGCGATTTCTGGCGCTGCGTCAATTCTTCCCAAATGCTCGTCCGCGAGATTGGAGATTGGAGGTGGCTGGTCAGCGAGTGCAGATTGTGAAACGCGATCCGGTGCATGGTGGCATCTTGCAATTCGGCACGGAAGTGGTGAGCTGCGCGGATGGATCAATTGCCGCATTGCTCGGCGCATCGCCGGGAGCTTCCACTTCGGCGTGGATCATGCTGCATGTTCTGGAGCGTTGCTTTAAAGAAAATATGCAAAACGGCTGGAGGCAACAACTGGCCAGCATGATTCCATCGTACGGTTGTTCGGCGGGCGATGATAAGGCCCTGTGCGAAAAGATTCGTGCTGAGACTGCCGAGATTCTTCTTTTGAATGCTAAGGTTTGACGATAATCGCCGTGCTAATGCCTTCAGAGCCAAACAGGTGTGATGCGAGCTCATCGCCGCAGGTTGCGCGCGTCAGCTGCTTGGAGAAATGATAAAGCGCCGGATTGTGCGTGGCAATGGCTGTGTCGCGTGACCGCAGCGCCAGATCGATCTGCTTGTGCAGTAGATCGCGACGCTTCTCGAAGCGCTTGGCGTAATATACTTCTTTCAGCAGCTTATCCTGCTCGGTGCCACCATTCGCCATCACGGCGCCGAACAGCGTTGTTTGTGCTATGGGCGCCAAGATGTTGGGCATGAAGCCGGCTACCTGCAGCGAAGTGTAGAGACCTTTCGTTGCCGTACGTCTGGCGTCCGTCCAGCCGTTATAGCGCTGCAAATCTCTTCTTACACTGCCGATGATCGCGTCGTGGTCGACAGCGGCTACCATCATCGCATCTTGAGCGTTGAGGAAATGCACCAGGTCAAATTGACGGCTGCCTTGCATTTCCAGGCAACATGTTTCAACTTCCGAATCTGACAATCCTCGGATGATCGATTCAGTGGCTGCATCGCCCACAATCTGGCGCAGCTGTGACACGCAGTTGACCATGGTGTCGCATTCGGTGGCTGGCTTTCCGAGAGCTCCGGCTATGCGTGCCATTAAACACACTGTCTGCCAATGCACATCATCGCGGTGGAGTTGGTCGCGGTAATAAGGTGTGGTGTCGCTGTTGACGTCCGAAACCATGTCCAGGACCAAATCGGCCCCTTCCTTCGAGCAGTCGGTGCCGCGGGTGTCGAGCACATAGTTGGCGACTTTGCGAGCACCCTTGGCACCGCGTCTGGCAGTGGGGCCGCCCAGTCCGTAGTAAGGGCTGGTGTCGATGTCGTTGAGGATCGAAAAGCTGAGCGAAGCACCGGCAGCCCACACTGAGGTTTGAGCCAAAAGCCCGAGAATGAGTGCTAATGCCGGGCAGAGTGTGCTTTTCATTTTTGAGTGTATAGATCGGATATTTAGCATACAGTAAGATCGTCAGCCCCGCCAGCCGGGTACCATGGTGGTATCTCCCGTGGTGCGAAGCAAGTGACACCAGTGCTGACACCAGGCAGATTATCAGCAACTGCCGGACGAAACGGAGCGAACCAATCTATTCGCCGTTGGCTAACGTGATTACCGCCGCACCGGTCTTAATCAATTGGCTCGCCATCCTGCGCTGCGCCGGGTCGGCAGAGCGCATCATCTCGCCGAATTGTGGACAATTCTTGAGGGCCCAAGCATAAGATGCCATACCCATAAAGGCGTTAGTCTGCCCGAACCGTCCGATTGTGCCGAGATCGCCTTCGACGCATTCAGCAAGGCGAATATTCTTGCGGCTGGTGTTGTCCGCGTCTGTGAGAACCAAGGTTCGACCCGTCGGTATGGCGACCGCCTTGCCACCAACGACCACGGTGACATCATTGTTGTGGTTGTCGCAAAGATTGCTAATCGCCACCTCACCATCGACTTGAATCAGCAATGCGGCGGCATGCGGAGCGATCTGAACGGTGCCTCTTGCCGTACGAATACTTACTTTCTCGCCGTTGGACACAAGGGTGCTTCCGTCAGAGGCTTCTAAAACGGCTTCTTCTTGGGCGGCGGCAGTTTGTCCATTGCCAACAATTGTCGATTCGTCCGTCAAGCCGACGTTTTGCGCAAGCGCTGCGATAATGTTTGAATTCTGTGCAGATGTCACCGCCTGTAGTGACGCTAGATTGAGCGCACCCGACACAGTCGCCATCGTCGTAGGATGTGGCGCGTTTGCTAGCGAATTCGCTGCAACCGGCAAAACTGACATCAGGTTGTCTAGCCGCACCGCAATCACCGCGGGATTGCTCAAAGCCGCAGACATTATCGGCCGCGCCCCGGCAAGCGATCCTGAATTTGCTGCATTTACCAGTCCGGCCGGTGCTGTGATGTTGTAGAAATCTTGCACGGCGTTCGACAACGATAATTGAAACACGCCATTAACCATTTGAACTTCCATATAAGGGTTCATGATCCCTGGATCTTCGTATGCCCCGAAGCTGCCGCTGACACCCCATGGATTCAGTATGGTGAGCGTTCTGCTGGAGGCGTTATAGCCGAGAATCGACAGCGCATGGTCCTGGCTCGATATATTGATGGGCGTGTTATTTGCGAGATCCTGCTGCAGCAGCTGGTCTATTGATGTCAGCGAAAGCTTATTCAAATTACCGCTACCGAGGTCGGTATAGTGTTGCCCCGTCAAAAGATGCAAGCTCTGGGCGGGAAAGCCGCCGTCGCTGACTAGACCAAGCGGCGCGCGCTGCAAATCTCCCGGAACTCCCGGCTCTCCGACCAACGCCTTGTTTTCAGCCATGCCCATCACTGCAAGCCAGGCACCATTTCCGGCGGCCTGGCTGAACGCGCCGATCTCGCCGTCTGTGAGCCTGACGACCTCGATGCGACCCGTGGGGAAGCGGACGACAAAAGCGCCCGTGGCAGTCTCGGTGATCATATTGGAGATCTTTTGCGGATTTTGATTGAGCACCGAATCCAGTGCCGAGAGGAAGAAACAATCGCCGAGCATGCCTTGCTGGACCAGCGACAATTGTGGACCGAGGTAGGTTCCATACAAGTTGAACTTCCCGGTCGACAGAGTTGACGAGGCGATTTGCGACATCGAACTTGCATAAAAAGACAGACCTTGTCCGGCGAAGATGGCGTTGGGGTCATTGCTGGTGCCAAGGATATAGCCGAGCACCTGGCTTTCGCTGTACGACGGAATTGTGCGGGGAGTGGTGCCGGCATCGCTATACATTTGATCGGCAATCATGCCGAGCACTGCGGCCTGCGAGCCTGTGATCTTCGGGTTTTTCAGCAAGGCGGCAACCATGCCGATGGTTAAGTTGTGGTTGGCGCCGCCCGTCCAGGCTATCCAGTCGCCCTCGATGACGGCATTAATCTGACTTGCCGCGTCGGAGTTGGAGAGTGGGACGCCGCTTACCGAGATAGGACCCGCGAGGTGGTATCTCGTGGTCGACATGGTGCCGGCTACCGGAATGCGCGGCACCTGTAATGCGCCGGATTTGGGCAGCGTTATGCCGCTTAGTAATAAATGTGGCAGCCGGCTTGGTTGTATGGTGTGAACTCTTGGCACAGTGCCGATTGCCACCGATCCCGCCGCGACGTGCGGTACGATGTGCACCGGAGTGTACGGATGATTAATCGTGGCTGTATGAGCCTCTGCACCGAGATTTAACTGGCTGGCCGCAGCAAAAGAGAAGGCAACCATGGTTGCCTGGGCAAGCTTTTTCATATTCATTTACTCCGAACGAGCGGTCGGTGAGCAAGCGGCGTCAGCCGCTAACCGAAGAAACGTGGCAGGGTTTTTCTTGCATCATAGATCGAAAACAGCCAGTACGCCTGCCAGACAAAAAACGTCTTTCGACGACTATTTCATTCCCTTATCAGACAATCGTGCTTGCGATTATTAACAAACGTCTCCGGCGGCCTGCATGCGTCGCGATTGGAGAACGGCTTACTTGGCTTTATTCGAGTGCTTTGGTTCGCCGAGTGGAATTTTCAATCCGGACATTTTCTGGAGTTTGTCCCAATCGGACTGCATCATGATCATCATGCACTTGCGGCGACTCGCCAGTTGGTCCTGTCTGTGCGCCTTGACGTTGTGATACCAGTCAAAGGCGACTTGTGCTTTTGCAGCAGGAATTTTGTCCAGGCAGCGGTATACCTTATCGCACGAGATGATGATTCCCGAGTCCGCGATTCCGCTGACTCCGGCGCCGAGTCCAGCCATGCTGCTATCGCCGTTTACCGTGGACTGTTGTATTGCAACGGGAGAGCGGCAGTCGATTACCAGAGGAGTTTCCTGGGAAGGCGCCGTCGGCTTCAGTTGAATGCGCGGTGCTTGAGCAAGCGTGATTTGATTGCAGGTGAAACTGAAAATAATCGCCGCGACGGCGCATGTGACGGCAATGTTCGTCCGTGTCAAAATGCGGCGAACTCGCGAGCAAACTTCTTGCACCAGTGCCGGATCGGCAGGTGGTTGCACCGGGTATTGAGTTATGCCGCGTCCGCTGTATGCTCTGGGAAAATCTTCGCGTCTGGGAATGACGTGCACATGGAAATGCGGCACTGTTTCGCTGAGGGAGAAAGTATAGATGCGATGACAATCCACAACCTGACTCATTGCTGCCATCAAATTGCTGAGCACTCTTCCGTACGCTGTTGCTTCCTCTTTGGAAAACTCGCCCGGGTGCAGGACATGACGCCGTGTCTCCAGAGAGAAGTAGCCGAGAATATTTGTCTCGATGCTATGGCTAACCTTGAAGAGGTCGTCCTCATAAACCACGAGCGGCGCCCGCGAAGAATCTTTATGTCTGCGGCAGATGAGACAATCGGACATGCGCGGCTCCTCCACGGGGCAATGCCGGGTACCCCCGGATTGGACAGTCCGCTATTGTACCGCACTGGGCGCGGCTTTCATCCAAACGGCCGTCTCGGCGAGAAAAATCCCCGTCCACAGCATGACATCTCGCTTGGCAGGCATGCATTCCTGCGTTAAGCTGCTTCCATCGAGCTACAATGAATAAGGTCGAGACAATCCTCTGGAAGCCGAGCCGAAAGCGTCGCAAGTTTGATCACGCTCACAATAAATAAAGTCCCTACTTTGTTCATCAAGGCTTTCACGTCGGCGGATGTGCAAACTATTCTAGACTTCGTTCGCGCGGCGGCTGAAGAGTATGGCGGCGAAGACAACACAGTTTTGTTTATCGACACGCCGATTACCTCGGCGACCGTGGAGGCTGTCGGAAAGCTCAAGTCGGAAAATTATCGTGTCGTTTTTAGAGACCACCATGGCATTGACGGTGAGCCGGTGAATGACCGCGAGAGACAAGTGATCGCCGCTACCGCCAAGCTGCGACAACTGCTCGAAGATGATTGCCTGATCACCGTGCGTCGTCTGCATCCTGCCTGCAGCACATTGGTGTCCGTAGGCGAATTTACCGATGCTGTAGCTATCGTTGCAGATCCCGATGCCGATGGATTGACGGGGGCGATGAAGGCGGCCGGGATCACTTACGCCGGATTGGACGAAGATGCCGCAAAGTTGGACGGCGAGCCTCAATTTCAAGTGACGGGAACCGCAGTTAGCCAGTTGCTTGCAAAAGGCATTGCCACTATCCCCTCGTACGATGCTTCAAAACCGAAGGAGCGCGACGTCGCGCATCAAAAACTATTTACGGATTGGGTGAAGGCAGTTGCCGGAGATGCAGCGGCTCTTAAACGCCTCGAGGACGGTGCGCAGATTTACGAGGAAGCTGTTCGGGTGGCGGAGTCACTGGCACGTACGGCGACGGAGGTCGCACCGGGGGTGGTGCTGGTCGACGTTTGCGACAAGCCGCTTTACGATCCAGGAACATTAGCCGCATTGTTGGAAGCGCATCCCGACTGCCGGATTTCCGTGGTCAAAAAATCTCTGGGACCGATCGCCGCCGTGCATGGAACCCAGTACAGCCTCGCTGTCGCGAAGGCAGCTCAAAATTCAATCGACTTGCGCAAGCTGGTGCCCGGCGAAGCGGCGTCCGATCCGGAGACTGGCGTCATATCGAACGTCTCGTTCTTATTGCACGTCTCTGAGGAAGTCTGGACCAACAACGTGCTTCCGGGTTTGCTTCAGCTATAACCTTACTTCCCCTTTGCTCGCGATGCCGTTGCGGGCTTGGAAGTGTTCAGTGCAATGGCTGCACGGATGAGCGCTTTTAGTGCTTTTTCGTTGATCTTATCGCTCTCATGAAAATCGATGGCGCGCCTGGCGTTGCCTTCCATACTTGAGTTGAACAGCCCTGAAGGGTCCTTCAGCGAAGCGCCCTTGAGGAAGGTCATCTTCACGACGCTTTTGTATGTTTCACCGGTGCAGATAATTCCGTCGTGTTCCCAGACTGGAACCCCTCTCCATTTCCATTCTTCGATTACTTCAGGATCTGCTTCTTTGATCACTCTGCGGATGTTCGCCAGCATCTCGCCACGCCAGTCGCCGAGTTGCTTGATTCTGCCGTCTATCAGACGAGATGGTGATTCCGCCTTCGTTTCTCTCGGCATGCTCTTGCTGGTTTTCGTCGTTGTTGTGGTCGCTTTCTTCATGGCTATCCTGCGGCGTCTCCAATGCTGAAACAGGTTAACACGGTTGCACATGTATAGCCAAGTCAGCCGATGATGAAAGGGAATCTTGCGCGCCAGATATACGTCTATTGGTACGCGGAAGGAAGGGTGACCGTGACGCGGACGATTGGCGGCAAGGCGATCTTATGTTGGGCATTTTTCGCTATGACGGCGATGTCCAACTTAAATGTCGGCTGTAACGCCGGCGACATCAATCCCGTACCCAACTTCGGAGAAGTGACTCCCCGGCTCTATCGAGGCAGCGTCCCTGATCAGTCGGGGCTTCAATATTTAGCTCGACATCAATTCAATACTGTAATCGATTTCCGTTTACGTCACAGCAAGAAAGAGCAGCGAGACTGCGCGCGTCTGAAGATGCGGTATATCTGGTTGCCCTTGACTCCGATTATGGCTCCATCAAAGGAAGCTATCGACAAGTTTCTGGCAATAGTTAGCAATCCGCGCAGCGGAAAGATTTATCTACATTGTCTTGCCGGAGGAGATCGCACCGGCATGATGGTAGCGCTGTACAGAGTCATGGTCCAGAATTGGGACTACAACAAGGCTCAGTCGGAAATGCAGAGGTACCACTATCGTCCTTGGCTGAGCACTTTTTTGCAGACGGTCTGGGCGTATTCGCAGGCGCGTAAAGACTCGCTGTCGCGTCGGGTGGTCAGTTCGGCACCACGCTAGCCACGTAGTAAGAATGCAATGCGTACCGCTGCACCACCTGTGGCTGTTTCCACCTAAGTAGTGCAGCGGAAGCATAATCTCGAACGGGCTAATAGTAGCGCTTGCGATGGCCGAGGTAGGCACCGATTCCGGCACCAAGCAGAGCATTTCTCATGCCGTGCCGGCTGTGCGTGAGTCTACTTGTGGCATAGCCGCCCAAAGCGCCAAGGGCTGCTCCGCGCCAGGTTCCGAACTTGTGAGGCTGACCGGTGTGAACGGCCGGCCGTTCACCGAAGAAGGCCAGCGCCGGTGCGGTGGATGTTACCATGAACAACACGATCGCCAGCAGAGCCAGCGTTCTTACGATACTCTTCATTGGTTCACTCCCAGCATAACTTCTAACAAAGTCGTGCTGACGGAGTGGTGGCTTTGCTGTTCCAAGTAGTGCTTGGCTAATTATTTCCGCGCGGATCGTATTCTACAACTAGCTGGTGTTGCACATTCACGCGTTCGTTTTGGCTTGAGCCCGGCATCTCATGATAAAAGATGTACAGTTCACCGCCGGTGCCACCATTGTTTTCCCACCAGCTATGCAGTTTTTCGCGAATAACTGCGGCCTGTTTGGCAAGATCGGCTGTCTCACCGAAGTACAGAACGGAGTGGGATTTAGGCCTGGTTACCGGGTCCTGTTGATATGTCACGGCATAGATTGCCGCACCACTTGGGGGTTGCCACTCTTTGAGCGTTCCCCCCGGGGTGAATCTGATGCGATTGCGTTTTCCAAAACTTACTGCACCCATTATTGCTCCTCATGGT
>DATNQY010000169.1:0-3755 GCA_036703785.1 Candidatus Obscuribacterales bacterium | reverse complement strand
TCAAACTGCCGATTCGCGTCCTGTTGATCATCGCCATTTTGCTGGCAAACGTCGGCGCCGGTTACGAACGCCCGAAAATGTGGGGACTTCTCAAGGAATACCAGCAGAAGCGCCTGACCAGCTTTCTCAACCCGTACATCGACCCGCGCGGCTCCGGCTATCACATTTTACAGAGCCTGATTGCCATAGGCAGTGGTGGCATGCAGGGCACCGGTCTGGGTAAGGGCAACCAGAGCCAGGGAGCGTTTATTCCTGAAAGACACACCGACTTCATTTTCTCTGTGGTCGGAGAAGAGCTCGGCTTCCGCTTTTCGGCGCTGGTGATTTTCTCCTACGCAATCATCTGCCTGCGCGCCATCGCCATTGCCTACCAGAGTCGAGAAGAGCCTTGCGGAAGCCTGATGGCGATTGGGTTCATGTGTATGTACCTGTTTCACGTCTTCCTCAACATAGGAATGACCATGGGCATTATGCCGGTGGCCGGCGTCCCGCTGCCTTTTCTTAGCTACGGCGGTACGGCCCTTATCATCGACATGATTGGCATCGGCATTCTAAACAGCATTCGCCTGATCAACCCGCCGCCCAGAAAAGACATCTGGAAATAGATTAACAACTGACTTTCGCTGTCCAAAAGTTCCGGCGACGGGATAGACCTTCTGCGTGGGACATCGTGTCGTTACTAGCAGGGCTATGGAGAGGCTATCTGATGACAGCCAAGCAAGACTATTTTTCGAAGATGCTGAGCATCCTAAATCCTGACGTTATGCCGCATGAACTGGAGGTCCTGGCTTCGGCCGTACCGGCGCACATGCAAGCGCGCATTGCTTTACATACAAAGACCCCCGTCCATATCCTTGTGAAACTTGCCGCTAGTTCGTGTCCGGAAGTGCGCTGTGCAGTAGGAGAGAATGCCAGCACACCGATGGAAGTACTGCGTCGCCTTGCTCAAGATGAGAACCCGGATGTCCGCTACTCACTGGCGGAAAACCACAACTTGTCCGCAGAAATCCTAACAATCCTGGTATCCGACGATAACCCGTATGTTGCTTCACGTGCAGAAAAAACGGTGGCGCGCCTCATGCCTGGCATGAGCGCGCGTCCCAAAAGCGCACCCATCTCCGCACAGAGCTTGATGGCGTACGTTGCCTGCGCATAGGCACCATATGTGGTGTTCACCCAGCCGCGACTGCAACGCTCACGTAGTCGAATAATCCCCCCAGCCGATGTCGGCTGCGTGAGCGTGCGGCTCGGTCGGGTGGCCGCCCTGGCGTTGGCGGGTTACTATCCTGTCAGGCGCAGCCTGACTCTACATGTCACTGCGCGGCGGCGAGTTGGTGACGAGATTGCCGGCTTCGCTCTGTTCGAATTTCTCAAGATCCGCACTGGAAATCGACATCGCGGATAGGCGGCCCGATTGGCCCAGGGTCACCATGCGATCAAGCACGGCGAAAACATCTTCCACGTGACGCGCCAGTGCGCGTCCCTGCGGGGTGATATGCTCGACCGGCACATCCATAAAGAAGTGGGCTTCGATGCTGTTGATGACTTGTTCGTCGTCAACCTCGAGCCCGACTTGCGAGCCCTTCCATCTGCACTTGAAATTCATGCGTAAGGGAGCGCCCGGTTTGCAGAACAGCGTGACCGTTCGTTCAAACCCCTGACTAATTTGAGTTATTTCGCCAACCAGCTCTTCAAACGACGTCCCGCTCGGGAGCAGTCCCTGAATTTTGCCGGGCGTGGTTCCGAGTTCTTGCGCCACCAGTTCAACCAAACCCACGAAAGCTGCGACGCCTTGCAGGTCGATGGTCTTGCCGGGAGTCGTGGGAGTTTTTTGCCCGTTCTGATTAATTTTGTCTTCTTTTGAAGTCATGTTCTCGAACCTCTTTGCTCCCGGGACGCCTTCAATGTATGCATACCATCGATCGTGTTCAATGCCGCTGATCATCCCAGCTTCAATAAGAAGTTTCAAGGCTGGGTTTCCGCGCTGTCACTACATCTAGAATATTGTAATTCCCGCGCTAATGTCACGGTAAACGAAAGCTGAGCATGAAAAGTTCCCTGCAAGACACGTGTCCCAACGCAGCAAAGCCCGGTGCTGCCCTCGATTCGGGCGATGCCGTCCGTACGGGCGCCGCCACAGCAACTGTCGTTCGGCGCAGTGCTTACGCAACCATTCGAGAATGGGCGGAGATGATCAAGCTTGAACACACTGTGTTTGCTTTGCCGTTCGCTCTATCCGGATTGTTACTGGCAACGCCGAGGCTGCCCTCGCTTGGCACCTGGTGTTGGACTGTGCTTGCCTTCACGGGCGCACGCGCGGCGGCGATGACGCTCAATCGTCTCATCGATGCGCGCATCGACGCGCGCAATCCGCGCACCAGTTCGCGAGCATTGCCTGCCGGACGCATCAAAGGAGCATCAGCAGGCTTGTTTGTGCTGGCTTCTTTCGCGTTGATGTTGTTCTGCGCTGCTAAGCTTCCGCCTTTGTGTCTCTGGCTTTCGCCGATTGCCGTCGCTTGGTTGAGTTTTTACTCGTATACAAAACGCTTCACCTGGCTGTGCCATATTGTGCTCGGCATCTCGCTTGGTGGCGCCGCACTCGGCGGATGGGTGGCTGCAGGAGGCTTGCTGAACAGCTATGCGCCGTGGCTGCTCGCCGCTGCCGTAAGCGCATGGGTAGCGGGTTTTGACATTATCTATGCGTGCCAAGATATTGACGTGGATGCGCGCGAGAATTTGTTCAGCATGCCATCAAAGTTTGGCGTGCGCAAAGCGCTCAACGTTTCTCGCCTGCTGCATCTGATCACATCGGCTTGTCTTGTATTACTGGGATGCGCACTTCAGCTGGGTCCTGCATACTGGGTGGGTGCTACATTGGTGATGGGCATGCTGGTGTACGAACAACGTCTCGTCAGCGAAGACGATCTCTCGAAAATCGACGCCGCATTTTTCACCACCAATGGTGTCGTCAGCATCGCCGCATTCGTGGCCATTCTCATCGACAAATTGCTGCGCATTAGTCCTTGAACGATCAACAATTCTGACTGTACGCATATCGCAAAAAAATGACCCTCCCCCTTTGCGATATACGCAATTTTGCGATTTACGCAAAGAATCAGCGGTCGAACTTTGCGATTTTCGCAACGCCTATCTCCGCGTGTATTGCGTCCGAGTCGTTGGCGTCAGTCGTGGCTGGGCAACGCCGTGTGAGACTATGTCACCTGCCTGACCGACAGCAAGGAAGCGTGCCTGAGTCCAACGTGACGGTCAAACTCGAACAAAACGATCGCCAGTCAGTTTAACCTACGCAGGCAGGTTGTACGCCGTTATTTCGCCGGATACCGTGCCCAGGTAGAGTGTTTTGCCGGACACCACAGGCGGTGACTCCAGGCGCGCACGGCAATCCATTTGCCACTGCAGATTACCGTTCTTCAAGCTGAAGCACTGTAGCCAGCCTTCGCGGTTGGCGATATACAAGTTGCCGGCATTGCTGGTGAGGCTGGCCATCACCGCGCTATGCAGCTTCGACTTCCACATGAGCACACCCGTGTATTTCTCGATGCAATGCACCCACTTGTTTTCGCTGCACACGGTTATCGATGTAAATTCCAGCGTTCCTTTGGACACAATTGGGGTCTCGGTGGAATAACGCCAAATCATTTTGCCGCTTTCCGCTTCCAAGGCGTACATGTGTCCGTCGGTGGAACCAATATACACGCTGTCTGTGGAAACCAGCGGACTGGAAACAATCGGCG
>DATNQY010000168.1:0-3961 GCA_036703785.1 Candidatus Obscuribacterales bacterium | reverse complement strand
TCAGCGGCATTTATCGCGGCAGCGGAGCAATCCGCTTGCGCGACATCGACATCGCAGGCTGGACACCGCACGAAATCGCGCGCCTTGGATTCGCGCGCACTTTCCAACACGGCGAATTGTTCGCGCAAATGAGCGTATTGGAGAATTTGCTAGCCGGCCGCCACGCGCGCATCGCTACAAATCCGCTGGCCGAGATGTTGTTCTTGCCGAGCGTGCGCCGTGCCGAAGTTAAGCACCGCGAAGCGGTCGAGCGCATCATCGACATGGTCGACTTGGAGCGCTACAGGCATGCACCGGTCGGCGGCCTGCCGTTCGGCCTGCAAAAGATTGTTGGTTTCGCCCGCGCCATGGCGTTGGAGCCAGCGATCATGCTGCTCGACGAGCCATCGGCCGGCTTGAACCGCGAAGAGCGCGAAGACCTTGCCCGCTTCATCCTGCGCATCAAGCATGAGCTCAACATGACGATGATTTGGATCGAGCATGACATGCAGATGATCGCCGACCTCGCCGACCGAATCCACGTGCTCGATTACGGACGCACAGTCGCCGAAGGAGTCCCTGAAATGATCTTATCCGACAAAAAAGTACTGACGGCTTATCTCGGAGCCGAATTGAACACGGCAAATATCTGAGCCGAAATATTCCATAACCTGTCATGCTGCAAACCCGCGCCGTAAATTGATTTAAATACCAAGGAGGAATGTCGGCGGTAGTTCCGGAGGAGCTACCCCACGGCGATTTCGTGGACCCCTTTACCGGAGACCGGAAATTGAGGGTTCGATCGGGAATGAATGGTGGTGGACGCAGTCGCTGTCGGACCTGTCTCCACTACGAAATTCCGTGGTAACAGGGAAAAGAACAGGGATTTTTGTCAAATCCCCCCTATTCAACGAAAACTTCGACGCATACAGCCGAGTAAATTCAAGAGTTTGCGGCCAAATTCCCTGCGCAACAAAACAGGGAATCTTTTAGAATCAACAGGGAAAGGCTCGGCAAGATCAGGGAATGATTGGTGCGCCACTTAAGTGAGCGGCGCTAGAGCCGGCGCGGCCTGTTTCTGCCGCAACAGAGTCGTTTCCGAAGCATCGACCATACCCAATCGGCTATCGAGCTCACTCCATGACTCGTTCATTCTTCCCCCTGTACGGTATCCAGCGTGGTCAGCCAGCGGGCAGAAATGGCCGCCTTCGCGCATCCGCATGTTCACTCCCCAAATCGCAATCGCCGCGGATATCTGTCATACCCGCCGCAGTCTGCGTCGAGGAATGTCTGCTTTTGACCCAAAGCAGACGTGGCGGCGCGAGTAGCAGGTCCTGATTTGGACCTGGAAGCGGGCGTCAAACGGCATCGGTGGCAGGGCCGGTACGGGCTACAACCGATCACTGAGAAGAAGCTCGCTCCAGCCCTTTGGCTTTGATGACCGGATCGGCGCTGGGCGACATCAGAATCTTCACGAGCGCCTTCGCTGCCTCTGGTTCCTTGGCACTCGCACTGATGCCCGTATTGATCACGAGATAGTGCTGCAACTCCAATGGAAATGGGCTCACAAGCTCAATCCCTTTCGCCGAAGCGATGATGTTGGTGAGCGAAAAGTAAAGCTCTACCTTTCCGCTGGCGACAGCTTGAATTGCGGCAGATACCGTCGGTTGCGGCTGGGCTTTGGCTTTCACCTGTTCAGCAATCCCGAGTCGCTCAAGAACGCTGGCAAGACGAGTCGCAGTTTCACCTTTTGGAACAAACGTCACCGACTTCGCATCAAGAATTGCTTGCTTGAATTTTGCTACTGAACTGATGTCGGGTTTGGCAGCGCCTGAGCGCACGGCAACGCCCATTCCGACACGCACAAAGGGCAAACTTGTGCCCGCTGCGATCTTTCCTTGTTTGGTAAAAGAATCCATCAGCGGTCCCGGGATGATCGCCAGATCAAATTGTTCTCCATTCTCGATGAGATGTTGGAGAACTCCGGTAACCCCGCCCCTACTTGTGAAATTATCGCCGGTATCACGCTCGAACTGGGGACGGAGCGCGGCTAGCACTCCATCCGTTGCAGGACCGGAAATGATCTTGACCTCTGCGGCATCGGCCGCAATGGCAAAGCTTGTCCCCAAGCATGTGAAGCCGATAATTCCAAGTAGAAGGGCGCGCAACATTGCAATGTCCCCGCATTTATTGGACGACGCCCCTAATACCAGTTTGGATGTGGTGAAAGACGATTGCAAGTCAGCTTTGGGTCAAGGCGAACATGACAGTGTGACTTTGCGATGTTGGCTTTACTACGGGAGCGGGCATTCCTCAGTAACCCTCTGAGGTCCGCTAAGTGTCGCAAAGGGACATAGGTGCGACGAGTTTCCCAGCCGCTTGCCTGTTCTCCCTAACTTACGTGACGCTGCTCTTTCGCGAAGGGGCTTAGACCCAGCCATTCGTGCATTGACCGCTCGATCGCCTTCTCGCCGCTCAACTCGATATTGCCCGCGTCGATTTCCAACTTAAGGCTCGTGATACCCATCCACACCGACGTCATGCTCCGGAGCGAGCTGCGAACATGCAGGTCGACCTCGTAGCCGGGGTCGATCAGGCAGATATCGACTTGGTTCTTGTCAATGACGACCCACCATGTTTTCCGCCCGCTGAGCTCCGGAAAGACGAATTTCACCGTACAGCGCTCGTTTGGAACACGAGACGCCACCAAGTGTCGCCGCATGTCCCACATCAGCAGCGATGGGTCGAGATTCTTCAGCGACACTGAAGATTCAATCCAACGATGGCCCCACAAACCGAGCGATATGACTACCTCGCGCAAATCTTCGCCGGCGGTGGTGAGTCGGTAATCGGTGGTCCCGCGCTTTTTCGGGGACTTGCGCTCTTCGACCAGTCCTGCCTTTTCGAGCTCCTTCAGTCTCCTTGAAAGCAGCGTGGGCGAGATGCGCGGCAATCCGCGCCGAATGTCATTGAACCGGGTCGAGCCGCATAGCATCTCCCGAAGTATCAGAGGGGTCCATCGCGCGCAGAAAATGTCCGCTGCCATCGCGACGGGGCAAAATTGCCCATAACCTTTCTCGTTGGCACCTATCATTGCGGAACTTTTGATCGCATATGCGGTACAAAAACTGTAGTACGAAAGTTCTGAAGTGTCATGCGCGCGCACGTAAAATGCCTGCGACTCAATGTCTTTGTTTTTGTTCCACTCGGAGACGGCGCTGGCGATTCACTTGCTGGACTAGAACGAAAGAGTGCTCCCGATTGAAAATCAGTCATGCACTCGTCCAAGAAGGAGTATGAAGATGACCGCAGCAATCTTGACCAAGCCGTCGAGGGCCATCCCCGATCTCATCTCGGTAAAGAAAAAACAGCAGGTGACTTGGGCATCTGGCGATTACGCCGTCATAGGTGCGACGCTTCAGATCGTCGGCGAATGCCTATGCGAGGCCTTGGATCTGCGGGCTGGACAGAAGGTGCTCGACGTCGCCGCCGGCAACGGTAATGTGACGCTCGCCGCGGCCCGCCGCTGGTGCGAGGTCACTTCCACGGATTATGTGCCGGCACTCCTCGAGCGAGCGCGTGCGCGCAGCAACGCGGAAGGCTTTCCGGTCGAGTTCAGGGAAGCTGACGCCGAAGAGCTGCCGTTCAAAGATGCCAGCTTTGATGCCGTCGTCTCGACCTTCGGCGTGATGTTCACGCCAAATCAGGATAAGGCCGCGGCGGAAATGCTGCGCCTATGCAAATCCGGGGGTAAGATCGGTATGGCGAACTGGACGCCCGACGGCTTCATCGGCCAACTGCTCAAGATCGTCGGCAAACACATGCCGCCGCCGTCCGGCGTTAAATCACCTATCCTGTGGGGCACCCACGCGCGGCTCGACGAGCTGTTCGGTGGGAAAGCGTCCGCGATCGAGGCCCTGCCACGCCATTTTGTCTTCCGTTACCGGTCAGCGCAGCACTGGATCGACGTGTTCAAGGCCTA
>DATNQY010000167.1:0-6177 GCA_036703785.1 Candidatus Obscuribacterales bacterium | reverse complement strand
TTCGTTGAAACGCGAGCATTTGATCGCGATGAACTCGATGATTTTGCACGAGTTGTACTTCGGTAATCTCGGCGGCGACGGCAAACCGTCCGGTCACGTTGAAAAGTTGATCAATGAAAGCTTTGGCAATGCCGATGCCTGGATGCATGACTTCAAATTGACGGGCATGTCGCTTTCCGGCGGTTCCGGCTGGGTGATGCTCTCATACAGCCCGCACGACAAACGCATGTACAACGTGTGGAGTTCGGATCACACGGTTACACCTGCTGTCGGAGTACCGTTGCTGGTAATGGACATGTACGAGCACGCTTATCAAATGGACCACGGACCAGACGCCAAGGCGTACATCGAGGCTTTCTTCAACAACATCAATTGGGAAGAAATCGACAAGCGCGCCGCAGCAATCCAGGCGTAGCGCGGGCTCTAGCCTGGCGGTCCGCAAACGGCCGAAATAATCAGAAAGATGCCGATACCGACTCCGAGCAGTCCGAAAAGAGCTGTCTCGATAAGATTTTTGGCCTCAAGAGAATTTTTGGCGATGAACCCACCGCCTGCGATAAAGGTCAGTCCGACCACTGCCATAAGGAATCTATCTAAAAACACGAGAATCTACTTGCCGCGTGAAAAGAAGATGGGCACCCGCTGCGCACCCCAGTTGCCTTTCTCCCCATCGAAGACGCCTGCAATCTTGTATTCACAGAATTCGCACGCCCCTTCTTTGATGTGGTATGCACCGAGCCTGAACCAGTCTCGCTCAATTATGCATTTCTGGCAATTCGGACAATACGTACTCTGGGAATTTTCATCATGGACGTTGCCGGTATAAACGTATTTGAGCCCCGCGGACAGAGCCTGTTTTCTCGCCCTGATAAGCGTTTGCGGCGGCGTGGGTGGGAGATCTTGCATGCGAAAATCGGGATGAAACGCCGTAAAATGCACGGGAACTTCATCACCGACGTTTTTGAGAATCCAGTCGCACATGCGCTCGACCTCATCCGCCGAATCATTTTTTGTGGGAATGATCAGGTTGGTAATCTCGAACCAGACGTTAGTCTCGTGCTTGAGCCAACGGAGCGTGTCCAAAACCGGCTCCAGGTGCGACAAAGTGATTTGTTGGTAGAAAAGCTCGGTAAATGCCTTCAGGTCGACGTTGGCCGCATCCATAACCGAATAGAACTCGCGCCGAGCCTCCGGCATAATGTAACCGGCGGTAACAGCGACGCTCTTCAGGCCGCGTTGGCGGCAGGCTTTGGCGGTATCAATAGCATACTCCGCCCAGATAACCGGGTCGTTATACGTGAATGCGACACTACGGCAGCCGGAGCGCGCCGCCGCGTCGGCAATTTGTTCTGGTGTCGCCTCCTCGCTGAGAGCCTCGATTTCGCGTGACTTGCTTATTTCCCAGTTTTGGCAAAAACGGCAACCGAGATTGCATCCGGCAGTGCCGAATGATAGAACACTCGAGCCGGGCAGGAAGTGGTTGAGCGGTTTTTTCTCAATGGGATCGATGCAAAACCCGGTGCTCTTGCCGTACGTAGTGAGCACCATCTGGCCACCGATGTTCTGCCTGACGAAGCAAAATCCACGATCGCCGTCTTTCATCACGCATGCACGCGGGCATAGATCGCAATGAATCTTCTCGCCGTTGTCCCCGGAGTGCCACCACCGACCCGGATAATCCTTGGCGCCGCGTGAACTTCGCGTGGATTTGTCTTCTTTCTGGGCCATACGACTATCGACCTTCGTTGCTTCTACGATCGTACACGGATTTGCCTTTTACCGGTTCTGGTGAAGCCGTTTCCATGCATACTCGACATCATGGCGCCACTTGTCCGACAAATCAACTTCCCTCAGTCGTTGGTAGCGTTTATCAAATTCAGTTGCGTTGTCCATTGCTGCGTAGCAGACGGCTTCAGCAAAATCGAATAGTTTTCGAGTATCAACAGATCGTGGATTGAGCCGCTGACGAAATTCGGCAATCTTGACCAATGCCGGCGGAGCTTTGCCTGCTTTGATCGCCACACCGGCGAAGTTCGCTACCTCATTGCCAATAATCTCGGGTAGGTCGTTGCTTTCGAAACGCAGATTGATCAAGGTAAGCTGCGTTGCGTAGGCTTTGTCAAATTGTTGATTATCCGTATCGAGGTAGCTCATCAACAAATACCGGTAAACGGTGCTCATCTTGCTCGAGTCGAGACAATGATCTTTGCTCTGCTGCTCTAACGTTTTTATAGCGAGCTGATTCTCTTGTTTGATGAACTGCTCATGCAGCGGGTGCCGATCGCCCACGCTCAGATCGTGCACTCGCGTCAGCTGAATGTATAAATCGTCCGAACCTGGATTTCCGTCAACGCCTACCGGCAAATGCGCATGCCCCCAACAATACAGCAGCGTTCCCAATCCGACGACCAGCAGCGCCGGCAATAGCAGCCATAACCGCTTGTGGTGGAAAAAACCCGCACCTGCCGCCTTCATGGTTCGACTCGGTCGCAAGTTGCCCAGCAATTGTCCCTTCAGCACCGCCGCTGATTGCTGACGTGCAGACGGTTGCTTCGCCAGAGACTGCACGATGATTGGTCGCAATTGCTCATCAATCCCTTCGAGCACGGCCGGTTGGTGGGCGCGCTCCGCGAACACGTCGGCAAGTACCGTCGATGTGTCGAAAAGGGGCTTGCCGGACAACACCTCATACATCAAGCAGCCCATCGAATAGATGTCCGAGCGAGTATCCGCCGGCTGTCCCAGCAGCTGCTCCGGACTCATGTAAGCGAAAGTGCCCAACAACTTGTTTGTCTGAGTCAACTTCTGAAGCTCTTTTCCCGACTCGGGCAAAATTTTGGCGATGCCGAAATCAACGAGTTTAACCTGTCCGTCATCGGTCACCATCACGTTCGATGGCTTGAGGTCGCGATGAATAACTCCAGCCCGATGGGCAAGATCGAGCGCATCGCAAATTTGGAGAAAGATCGGCACAGCGCGCGCTTTCGGCAGCGCTCCTTCCTTGCTCAGCAATTGTGCAAGTGTGCTCCCTTTCAAATACTCCAGGGCAATGTAGGGTCTGTCCTTCCAAATGCCGAAACGGTAAGTTTTGACAATATTGGGATGGTTGAGCGCGCTGGCAGCCAGTGCCTCTCGCTTGAACCGCCGGAGCGCTTCGCCCCCTTCAGCGACAAGCTGAACCTGTAAGAATTTGAGCGCCATCTGCCGGTCAAATTGGGTGTCCCTGGCCAGGTACACAACGCACATGCCGCCTTTCCCGAGAAAGGTTCGCACTTCCAACTGCCCGTCCACCACCGTGCCGGGCTCAAGATTGCCGCCAGCAGGCTGTGGAGCGCTTTTAAAGCCGGTTTCCTCTGCGCGCACATGCACCCCCGAAGGTCATATACCCGTGCAATTGCACAGTCCGGTTTGCGGTTTGTAACAGTCATTTGCCGGTTTTGTCCAATCCGCCAGCCAGCTGGATACATGCGCGCGGGGGGGAAGGGGCACAATTGAGTCTTGTTGCCGACGCCTATGACGGCGTCAAATCAGCGGTTCATAAAGTCGAGGACGCTGCCACATCAGCGGCACACAAGGCCGAGGATGCCGCGAGCTCACTTGCCGGCGAAGTGCTGAACGATGCCGGCGCTCTTGCTACCAAGGCCAAGACGGGGCTGAAAGACGCGTTCAACTCGGTGACGACCGCGGCCAGCAAAGAGCTGGCGTCGCTGACCAACTCCTCCGCTATCCAGGAAGTTAAATCGGTAGCAAGCAGCCTCGGCATCGTAAATTCAGCGATCGCCGAAACTACTCAGCAGGACAATCTTGTCCAGTCCGGCGACAATCGCTGGACTACGAAGGACAACAAATTTTCCATTGAGACCGTAGACAAGCTCCAAAACCAATCGGAAACAGATGCGCTCTGGGCGAAATTCGATGCGGATATAAGAGCGCACACGCCTAAAAGAAAGGATTCACCACCATCCGATGCGACGTCGGAAGAATGCCGGCTGGAAAAACCGGCCAAGACTGAGCCACCCTATTTAGACTTTACCAGCCTACTTTCCGCACTCCCAAAAACAAAACAGACTCAACCATGCGAGGTACCGGCCGATAAACCCGCCGAGAAACCGGGCGATAAACCGGTTGACAAACATGCATTGGAATACATCGACGCGGCGGGCAATCATGTCCACGTCGAAGTGCAGCCTGGCCAAGCAACTTACCAATCCTTCAATGGCGACAAGCTAGTCACATCTGCAGTTCAGACTGCCGACAGGGCAATGCTCTGGCATGGCGGGAACACGTTCACCCTGGACATCAAAGGCCAAAAGCTGGAGATGACCAACGGTCAATTAAAGATACTCCAGACCCAACAGTCGGCGAACATCGAACTGGTTTCAGGTCAAACTATCATTCGCGCAGGCGACACCATCGAATTGAAAGATGCCTCCGGCAAAGTGTTCGAGCAAATAAAAACAGGCACGATAACATTCGGCGGCTTGCCGGTTTTCGGCTCGCAAGAAGAGATGAAGAGAGCGACGGACGATCGCATAGGCAAGGCAACGGAGGCAGAAACGTACCTGGCCAAAGATGGGACTGTTCGCATCGTCGCCGCCAACGGTGCTGTTCTCGACGTCAACAAAGACGGCCGCATCATGATTCATACTAAGGACGGGCACATCTTCGTCATCGGCACCGACAAGAAGATGTACGTTGAGAAAGACGGCAAGTTCATTGCTATCACTGAATGGGGCGGCGATGACAAAACGACCGTGGACGGCGACGGCAATATCACCGGCAGCATTTTCGGCTATGTGAACGGCGTGCTGCACTTCGCCCAAGCGAATTTAGATGTTAAAGAGCAAGTGCTCCGATTCCGCGATCAGATGAACCGCAAGGTCAAGGTTGAGTTGAACCATAATCCTGCCGAGCAACCTCCCGGTCAATCGGCGGCTGGTGAACCGGAGCAACCCGCAGGTTCTTCGGGACAACAAGTTGGAACCGGTGCTCCCGCGGAGACCGCCGGACAACCACAGGCGACGGCCGCCGGTATCAAGATCGACGTCGACCGGTTGGGAACCTTTAGCGGAACGGCGAATAACGACATCGTAACCACGACACTAACTAATGGCGAAACGTTCCAAGCGGACATCAGGCATCCTTCGGTGTCGAACAAGTTTGTGACAGTCAAGCTAGACGAAATCGACGTGAACGATCCCAACGATCCAACTAAGAAATCTGCGATCATCAAAGCCAACAATGACGTACTCACTGACGGTGGTGATGGACCTAAATTGTTTCATGATGGCTCGATGCAGCTTGACGAGCGCACTACCTTTGGTGCCGATGGGATGGTGCGCTCAGGCGACTGGGTATACTCGCGCGATCCGTCTTATTACACAAGTTATTCCGATGATCGTCAAAGAGAATCGATGCGCTTGAACGAGCCGAAAGCGTTGGCTGCTCTGGCGGGAGCGGCCCAAAGCGCATCGGCTAGTGCGCAAGGTGCCGCAAGTGACGTCTACAACAAGGCGCAAGGCGGCATTGTCACCATGTCCGACATCGGTAAATTGAATTCGAGCCTTGCCGACATTACGATGCTCTTGAATCAACTTAGTGGCAACGGCGGTACTGCGGCCGCAGAGTTAGAATCCATGCTCGGTTTGTTGAGTCAAACGCTCGACTTCGCGGCCCCGAAAGCGGCCGCTGCACAAGTGGCAATCGATCGCGGCGAGCGCTCGCCGTTCTTAATCAAAGAAATCGAAGACAGCACCGGCGGTCGCACTCCAGACCAGGCCGCCATGCGAATATTAGCTGGATATTCGCGACACATCCAGACGCTTGTGCAATAAAGCGATGTTAAAATTCCAGTAACTAGTGAGAGGACGCCTGCGCTTATGCAATCAACGAAACACGGGATGAAACTCAACCGAGCTGCAGCGATGCATCTAGCGGCATTACTGGCAATCTCGTGCACAATCGCGCAAGTGGAAGCGGCGGAAATAAGTCATATACAGTTGCATGGATCGCTCGGCGCACAGGCGGTAGAGCAGGCATACAATTCCCTTCTTGATGGAATCCAAAAGGCGTCCCAAGAATCTTCGGTACAATACAGAAGAAGTGTAGACTCCCAAGGCAATGTTGAATTGCACTGGCCACCGCAGAACGAGCCGGCGCGCACCGCGGAAACCACCG
>DATNQY010000166.1:0-15596 GCA_036703785.1 Candidatus Obscuribacterales bacterium | reverse complement strand
GTCCAGCCAGACGCCTTTGTCCAGCATCAAGTTGCATGAGCTCATGGTTGCCGCCGGACTTCCGGAAGGCGCACTAAATGTGGTGCCATGCCGCGGCAGCAAGGGACAAGCGTTGGTGACGGATCCGCGTCTGGCGATGGTGACTTTCACCGGCTCGCCTGAAGTGGGCTGGAAGATGCGCGGCGATGTGGCGCCTGGAGTGCGCATGGTGCTCGAGCTCGGCGGCAACGCCGGAATCGTTGTTCATGATGACGCCGACCTGGAGGCCGCCGCTAAGGCTGCTTGCCGTGGCGGGTATTCCAACGCCGGACAAACGTGCATTTCCGTGCAACGCGTGTATGTGCAAGAGAAAGTCTATGACAAGTTCCTGACTCTGTTTGTCGATCTGGTGAATAATCTGAAGACAGGCGACCCATCAGTCGAATCCACCGACGTTGGTCCCCTTATCGACAAGGGCGCTGCCGACAAAACGGTTGAGTGGGTGGAGGAAGCCACTAAAGGTGGTGCACGACTTCTGACCGGCGGAAAGCGGGGATCTAACAATATCGTCTTTCCCGCCGTTCTTGCCGACACGAAGCCCGAGCATCGTGTAGTCTGCCAGGAAGTGTTCGGCCCGGTAGTCGCAGTCATGAAGTACAAAGAACTCGATGATGCGATCGCCGCCATGAACGGCGGGCGCTACGGTTTGCAAGCCGGGGTGTTCACCAAAAACGTCGAGGTGGCGTTCAAGGCGGCGCGGCGCATTGACGTCGGCGGCGTCATCGTCAACGACGCGCCCACCTATCGTGCGGATCACATGCCATACGGCGGCCGCAAGGAATCCGGCTTGGGCTTCGAAGGCGTTAAGTATGCGCTCCACGAAATGACGCAGCCGAAGTTCATCTGCTTGAACTTGCCGCCGTTGACTTAGAGTATCCGGCTTTTCGCCCACCGCGATGGTAGCGGCGGGCGAAAGCCCGCTTGTAGAGGAGCGCAGGCTATCAGCCTGCGGTTTGCGAGGTTCTGTGGCAACCAAACTCAAGATAGCCAGCGATAGCATTGCCCAACTTCGCGGCGGACTGATCGTTTCGGCGCAGGCAAGCGATGGCGAGCCGCTATGTGCGCCGGAGCATATCGCGGCGATGGCGCTATCGGCTGTCGACGGCGGGGCAAAAGGGCTGCGCCTTGAAGGCGGCCAAAACGTCGAGTTTTTGCGCTCGCGCACTAAACTGCCGATCGTCGCTCTGACTAAAGACAAGGACGTGCCGGAAAACCAGCGCAGCCAGGTCGTTTATATAACCTCGACGTTCGATGACGCTGTGTCGCTGGCGAAAGCTGGTGCCGACATTATCGCTGTTGATGCTACGTCCAGACCTCGACGCGGTGGTATCACTCTTGCCCAGTTGATCAAAGGCATCCACGATGAATTGAAAAAGCCTGTGTGGGCGGACGTAGCATTGATTGAAGAAGGACTGGCGGCTGTCGAGGCGGGCGCGGACATCGTTTCTACGACATTGTCCGGCTATACCAGTGCCACGGCTTCGCGGCACGGTCGCGGACCCGACATGACGCTGCTGCGCGAACTGATCGCCCGGGTCTCGGTTCCGGTTGTTCTTGAAGGACAAGTCTGGCACCCCGAAGAAGTGACCAGAGCGTTCAAGGAGGGCGCCTACGCGGTAGTCGTTGGCTCTGCAATCACGCGTCCACAACTGATCACTCGTCGGTTCGTTGATGCGATTCCGCGTCAACACTAAGTAAGGGGTCTTATGAACGATACAGCAATGTGGCTATTTCCTTTGCCCATTGCTGCAATTTTGATCTTGTTTCTCAGTCTTCGCGCCGGATGGCGTTGGACTTGGGGTGTCTGCTTACAGCAGTCGATCATCCTGCTTGTGACAATAGCGGCTTTTTATTTCCTCTATGCGCCGCACTCGTTTGTGCCGCCAGGTGACGTCAAGGTGGCGAATTATTTGACCTTGTTTGCCTGGATTATGTTTTTCGCGTTCAATTTCGGACAGCGCATGGTCGTCAATGCATTGACGCTTGACCTCACGATGTGGCGAATCAAGGACGCTCGCGCTCGGTTGCCGATGATTCACGCGTTGGCATGGGGGCCGCCTGTAAAATACTGGACCGACATTGTAAAAGCCGTAGCCTTTTATCAGGATGAAAACAACGCCGCGGCCGATGCAATATTCGACCGCTGGCGCAGCGACCCGCGAATTCCCGCTCAAAGCAAAGACGGCATGCTGGCATATGCATTACTTGGGCGAGTCAGGGGGCACGATTGGGACGGCATCATTCAATTATTTCTTGCTTGCCGGCGCGGCGAGGCGACGGGCGTCCCCTTTGTTCCAGTAGAATTGGTATCCCGCGCTTTCCTCGAACAACACAAATATGACGAGAGCTTCCGCTGCATGCGGGCGGTGCTCGAGACGTCGCCACGGATTACACCCGATGGAATCGACATGTATTTTCTGCCGTTCTTTGCTTTGTGCGGAGCGACGGATAAATTGCAAGCGATTCTTGACCGCTGCAAGAATAAACGCTCGATGCCGGATTACGTGCGCTTGCTATGGCTGGGCCGCTGCAATGGGGTTGCCGGCAACACTGACAAGGCTTTGCAATTATTGGCCGAAGCCGAGACTAAGACGCCTCCTGAATTGACGGTTTGGCACGATCGCATTAGACATTCCATTGACGCCGTCGGCAATCCTTCTCGGGAAGAGCCGGTGCGCCCGGCAGACCCGGCGCTTATCGATGCGGCGTGGCGTGCCTACACCCGCTGGCGGTCGGCCGCAGACATTATGCGCCCTACCGGCGTCGGAGTCGGACTTGGTATCTTAATGGTGGCATTGGCGGTGGCATTCATCGTAGCCAATTTCTATACATTCTTCCACTCGATTATCCCTCTCAATGCTCAAGTCCTAAAATTTGAGATACGCTGGCTGGAGGACGGACAACTCAACGGGGACTTCTGGAGAGGTCAGTGGTGGCGCGCGATCACGTATATGTTTTTGCACGGAAACACACCTCACCTTGCGTTAAACCTCGGCGCTCTTTTTTTGTTTGGGCGCCCGGCAGAACGCATGTATGGAACCGGAAAATTTTTCTTGATCTTCTTTCTCACCGGTATTCTAAGTGGCATGTTCCAATTGCTCATCACTCCCAACGATCCGGCGGTGGGTGCCTCCGGCGCCATCTTCGGCGTTTTTGGCGCCGCGACTGCCGGGTTGGTCAAACTGAAGAGTTTGCTGCCGGCACACCTGCGCAAATCGGAGTTGAAGTGGATGGTATCCATCGCTCTATTGCAGGTGCTATTTGATCAAACGATAAATAAAGTCGCTGAGGCAACCGATAAATCTGCAAACGGTATCCGTATTGCCGCGTTCGCACACCTCGGTGGCATGGTCGCCGGCTTCATTATCGGCATCATTCTGCCGCTCAAGAAGCGCGATTCATCAGAAACCGTCGACATCAGCGGGCACAAGGGCTAAGATATAGGCTGTAAGGTGTCAGTTAGTACAGTTGAGTTTGTTCTATGCGCGATTGTCCTGCTTGTAGAGTTCCACTGCACGGTTACGAAGAAGTCTGCCCCAGTTGCGGCACGAGGCAGCGTCCCACTAAGAGTGCTCCGTATGGCAGCGGTTGGAAGCCGGAAGAGCCACGTGTCAACGTGGTGCCCTTCGTGCTCGTGTTCCTGGGAGTGGTTGTTTTCCTGCTTTTCGCAATGCAGGGCACCTGGATCGGACAACTGATGCGGCAAGCACCGGTTCAGGAAGATCCGATTGCAAAGATGTCGTTTTCGGATGCGCGGACGATCATCGATAGCAAGATTCAGGAAAATCTCGCCGCGGTTGGCGCAAAAAACAGCAAAGTTACCTGGCATAATCCCAGCAGCGCACCGCAAGCCAGCGGGCAAGTCGACGATCGCGCAGTCGACGCGCCGATCGAGCTCACCATCGATACCACGTTGCCGACGCCCGATGTACGCAAGCAGGTTGTTGATCCGATCAAGCCGTACATGGAAAAGGCAAAGCTCTACACTCTATCGATGAACGACGCCAAATCGCATGCGCACTGGACGTATACGATGACACCGGGCGTCACGCCTTCCGACGCAGACGAGTAATACAACAATACCAGCATGGTAGCGGCGGGCAAAACCCCGCTTCTGCCGCGTTGCCTGTCAGAAAAGCGGGGTTCCGTCCGCCGCTACCAATAAATGATTGCACCATCGGTGGTGCCGTTCTATTTCGACAAACCCTTCGGCGCCGATAGTTGCCCCGCGATCATACCGCCGTACGCGCTGAGCAATGCCACTACGAGCCATGGACTTATCTCTAGAACATCGCTGAATGCGCCTTCGATGAGAAAGTCTCCGCACCCCAGAAGCATCACAAGCATGCCAGGCGCGACGTACCACCAGCCGTTGCCGCGCAGGACTTTGCGCAGACAACCGAAGGTAAACGAAGCCATAAACGGAACAAACCAAAACCAGATGAACATTGCCATGAACACGCCGTGAGGCACTTGCTGTCCGAACACATTTTCGGCGACGGCATATACGTAATCGATGGTCGCGGTAACTGCCCAGGCTGCCAGCCAGGCGACGAAGCCGCCTGTCCCTACCCCGGCGGTGAATTTTGCCGCGGCATCGACGAATGTCAGAAGCTTGCGTGTCTTGACTGGACATACACGCAAAGTGGCAGTTGTCGCTAACATATTGTGCTGTATCGCATATGCAGACGAGTTCTTCATGACTTTCTCCCTGTTCCTGTATAGATCACTGCAGAGTGCGGCGGTTTAGCTGGTTTGAAATATTAGATTGCGGTTAAATTGGCTGTCTGGACTGAGGTCGAGCACTAAGCAATAATGCTCATACGACGGGTTTGAGCGAGCACATGGGCCAACGAGATAGATTGGAGAAGGCGAAGTTTCGGCGCAAACGCGCGACAGACCTTATGTTGCCGCCGGAAGCAGGGCATCAGCCCGAAGAATTGAACGTTGCGCGCGAAGAACGCCTCGCCGCCATGCAAGAAATGGCGCGGTCCGGCGCCACCGGATGCATTCGCACGAGCAACGAGAAAACCGAGTCACGAGGCGCGATACTTCTATATAAAGGCAGGATTGTCGGCGCTGTATATACCAGCAAGCTTATGCCCGAAACGCAGCCCACCGAGCCGTCTTTGAAGCTCGTGCTCGCCGATGCCGGCTCAGCTGTGACGAAGCTTGAGAAGTATGCGCTGCCTGAAAACCGCGTGTTGCCAATGGCAACGATGTTTCTGGGCAAGGTGGTGACTCGTTCGGATCAAATGACTACCCGAGCGTATCTGGATCATATGCTTGGTTTGTTGGCGCAGGAGCAGCAGATTTCTTGCTTGCCAATCTCGTTAAAGTCCACGGGCGGAACCTGCCTTGTGTTTGTCCATCAAGGTTTGTTCACGGGGGCATTCTACGTTGATATGCACATGGTTACTGTCGACTTGAACTTCGTCAACAAACTCGTCGATGCCGATCCGGTCGCGACAATTCACGCGTGCATTTTTCCTGCAGAAGTGAGTCCAGCCGATCCGCAAATCGGATTCTCGTTAGTCTAACGGCGGACTAAGCCTGCTACGCGAGCGAGGGACGCACGACGTCGCGCCTACTCTTCTCTGACTTTGCCCGTTTCGTCCTGGATTTTGCCTTTCTTCTTGTTGCCGAAGATGGCGCGCAGGAAAGCGAGCACCGGATCGTAATAGCGATCGACCACGCGCTCTTTGAGAGGAATAATCGCGTTGTCGGTAATGTGAATGTCTTCCGGGCAAACTTCCGTGCAGCACTTAGTGATGTTGCAATAGCCTAAGCCGCCCTGCGTCTTGAGGAACGGCGTGCGGTCGACGGTGTCCATCGGGTGCATTTCGAGTGACGCGGCGCGCACTAGAAAGCGAGGTCCGATAAATGCGTCTTTGCGATCATGGTCACGTAGTACGTGGCAGACGTCCTGGCACAAAAAGCACTCAATACACTTGCGGAATTCCTGAACGCGGTCGATGTCTTCCTGGTAAAAAGTAAAGTCGGCATTCTCAGCGGGTGTAAACGGTGCGATGCGCTTGTTGACCGCATAGTTCCAGGAAACGTCCGTGACGAGGTCCTTGATCAGCGGGAAACTTTGAACCGGCTGCACCGTGATCGTTTCGCCCTCTTCGAAGCGGTCAAGACGTGTTTTGCACATCAACGTCGGTCTACCGTTTACTTCTGCGCTGCATGATCCGCATTTCGCTGCTTTGCAGTTCCAACGCACGGCAAGCTCCGGCTCTTTTTCGCGCTGGATCCAATGGATGGCATCGAGCACCACCATGCCTTCTTCGATCGGCACGGCGTATTCTTCGAATTTTCCGCCTTCGAAAGTATCGCCACGGAAAACTTTCATTTTAGCTTCACGCATGCGCGGGCTCCTTTTTAGCAACAAAAAGTTCTTTCAGATCGGCAGGCATTTCGAGAGTCGGCGTTTTCACCAGCTTCATTTGGTCGCCGTCTTTTGAGATGGAGGTGTTTTCCTTGCCTTGCTTTTCGTCCATCTTCGGATAGTCGAGGCGGCTATGAGCGCCGCGGCTTTCCGTGCGCGAAAGGGCGCTGCGTGCAATGGCTTCGGCGGCGACCATCATGTTCTTCATGTCGCGGCACAGGTGCCAGCCCGGGTTGTAGAGCTTCGATGTCCCTACGTTGCCCAAGTTTTTCACTTTACCCTTCAACACTTGCAGTTCTTCAATTGCAAGCTTCAGCTCGCTATCTTCTCTAAAGATGCCAACTTTGCTGCTCATGACCGCGTGCAGTTCTTTCTGCAATTGATAGGGGTTGACTCCGCTGGGATTCTTCAGTGGAGCTTCCATTTCCTCGATTGCTTCTTGAACTTGCTTCTCATCGACCTTCGGCTCAGCAGTCAGGCGTTTAGCATAGTCCGCGGCTCCGCGACCGGCGCGGCGACCGAAAACCACCAAGTCGGAAAGCGAGTTGCCACCAAGGCGGTTGGCACCGTGCATTCCTCCGGAGCATTCGCCGGCGGCGAACAGACCAGGAACCCGCGATTCGGCTGTATCGGCATCCACTCGGATGCCGCCCATGATGTAGTGCATGGTCGGTCCGATTTCCATCTTCTGCGCAGTGATATCAACGTCAGCCAGATCTTTGAACTGGTGATACATGCTGGGAAGTTTTTTCTTCACGCGCTCGGCCGGCTGATAAGCGATGTCGAGATAAACTCCGCCGTGCGGTGAGCCGCGTCCTTCTTTTACTTCTGTATAGATGGCGCGTGCAACGTTGTCTCGTGTGGAAAGTTCGGGCGGACGTTTGTACTCCGTCTTCAGTTTGCCGGCGAGTGTGTCGGCAACCCACGCTTTTGCTTCCGTTTCATCCGCTGCGTAATCGCCTTTCTTATCTTCAGGCAGATACTTCCACATGAAGCGTTCGCCCTTATTATTAGTGAGAATGCCGCCTTCACCGCGAACAGCTTCAGTCACGAGCAAGCCGCGAACGCCGGGCGGCCAAACCATGCCCGTCGGGTGGAATTGGACGAATTCCATGTCGATTAGATCGGCGCCTGCCTCGTATGCCAGTGCGGCACCGTCGGCGGTGTATTCCCACGAGTTCGACGTCACCGGGAAAGCACGTCCGACGCCGCCGGTTGCCATCACGATCGCTTTCGCTTTGAACAGTACGTAATTGCCCTTCTCGCGATAGTAGCCAAAGGCTCCGGAGACGCGATTGCCGTCTTTCAGTAGTTTGGTGATTGTGCATTCCATGTAAACGGCAATGCCCTGGTGCACGCTGTGATCTTGCAAGGTGCGGATCATTTCCAACCCGGTGCGATCGCCTACGTGGCACAACCGTTTGTAAGTATGTCCGCCGAAGGCGCGCTGGAGGATCTTGCCGTCTTTCGTTCTGTCGAATACCGCGCCCCAGCGTTCCAACTCGCGCGCGCATTCCGGTGCTTCTTGGGCGTGCAACTGGGCCATCCGCCAGTTGTTCAGCATTTGTCCGCCCTTCATCGTGTCTTTGAAGTGCACCTGCCAGTTGTCGCGCTCATCGACGTTGGCCAACGCCGCCGCCATGCCGCCTTCAGCCATAACTGTGTGTGCTTTGCCGAGCAGCGATTTGCAAACGAGACCGACGTTGAGTCCTTGCGCGGATGCTTCGATGGCGGCTCTCAAACCTGCTCCACCTGCTCCGACAATCAGTACGTCGTGTTCGTGAACTTCGTAATCTGCCATGGTCAGGAATCCTTGTAGCGCTGTGGGTAATGAACGTAGCGGCGGGCGGAAGCCCGCTGGGGTTAATGAGTTGTAGGTGATTAATGAATATGGACGAGTGGAAGCACGCTACCGATAAACGTGGGGTCGACAATATGTCCGGCAGCCACTTGCCAGATATACCAATCGGTGATGCCGACGGAGAACAGGCTCATCCACGCCCACAGCATGTGGTGCTCGTTGAGCTTGGTGACGAAATGCCAGCGGCTGTATGCTGCGTTCGGCTGCCCGCCGACACAAGAAAAGCAATCCTTTCTTCCGCCGACTAAGTGTCTGAATGCATGACAACCAAAGGTGTATCCGGACAATAAAATGCAGTTAGCAATCATGATCACGCTGGCGAGTCCGAGGCGGAATTCGCCATTCAGCAAGAAGAGTGAATGGATTGCGTCGTACCAGAGGAAAGCGATCACAAGAATCGCGAGATAGAGCATGTATCTGTGGACATTCTGAAGGACGAGTAGACCTTTGGCTTCACCGCAGTAATTCTCACCTCCAAAGTGTCCGACGGCGCAGCCGGGTGGATCAAGAAAGTATGCGCGGTAGTAGGCTTTTCGGTAGTAATAACAGGTGGCGCGGAAGCCTGCAGGCATCCACAAGATCGCTATAGCAGGGGAGAACGGAAGTCCGGCGATGCCGTTGAGCAGAGGCGGAGAGTAAAAGGGTGAAAGTATGGTTTCGACTTCGAACGAGTGTCCCATCAAACCGCGATATGTTGCATAGATGATGAATAAACCAAAACCGATTGCCACCAGTGTAGGTTCCACCCACCATGCATCCTTACGCTGCGTCGCCATGGGCTTGATGGCAGCAGGGTCGGAATGCGGGATTTGTGATGTCGTCATAGTTTGATCCCTTTAACTTTCCTCATGGGCGACGTGCGTCGCCGCTACGGGACTACGAGCGCGAGTGGCGTCTGAAGCCATTCTCATGCCGTGGCGCGAAATTTCGCGTTTCATTATAGCGAAAATCGCGTCATGAAACGCTGATCTACTACCGTGTGTTTAGCCTGTTGGCAACGGCGCACAACCGGCACAGATGTGCTGAATCTCATCTTCAGTTCACGCGATATGCACCATATATGGTATCACAGACAAAGGAGCACAGGCGGCTCGCCTGCGTGTCTATCCGGCCCTGCGCCGGTGCGTTTCCTTCTTGTTCAACATCTCCTGCAGAGCTAGCGCGTTGTTCACCGCGTAGGCGTGCCCATCGTTGTTGAAATATCCAAACACATCAACGCCCTTCTGCAGCAAGTGTGCCATTTTGTCCGCTTCTTCCTGCAGCTGTTTGTGATTGTAATTGGATCCAAACAGCGCACCGGGACCGTGATATCGAAAGTATGCAAAATCGGCGGTGAGTCGATCCACACGCGGAAATTGCGAAGACGACGCCGCCACGAGTGCGACATTGTGTTTCTCCAAAGTGTCGTACACCTCAGGCACGAACCATGAGGGATTGCGAAACTCAACAGCAAGCCGGATGTCCAAATCATGTTTGACGGCATGCCGAGCGTGCGCGACAAACGATCTCAACCGATCGACATCCCTTTCGAAGCTTTCCGGCAACTGCAACAAGATCGGTCCCAAACGATCGCCCAGAGTGATGGCATTCGTCAAAAAGTTCACCCACAGATCGCCGAGGTTGTTCAGCCGTTTGTTGTGCGTGATGATGCGGCTGCACTTCAGTGTGAACAAAAAATCCTTGGGCGCTTCGCTCAGCCATTTCTCGTACGTACTCTGCGCTGGCAGTTTGTAGAAGGAATAATTCACCTCTGCCGTATTGAAATGCTCGGCATAAAATTCCAGCCAATGCTTCTGGCTAAGTCCGTCCGGATAAAACCGTTCGCGCCAGTGTTTGTAATTCCAGCCGGAGGTGCCGATTCGTAGCTCTGCCATACGCTTGATCCCCGAATTGAGGATGTCGTGTGTGTTTCCACATCACGCAGGAGCATGGGACGGATACGAATACGTGCGTGTTTCTACGATTGTTGACTCTGCAGATGTAGCCTACTATCTCGATCGACCTATCCCCCGCAGGAGTTTCTCAAATGGCCAATGACGCGTGCGACAAGGCGCCCTTAAGAGCAGGCAATGAGCAGTCGTCGCGACTTTGCGACCATGCTGTTCAGATGGCGTTTTCGCCAACGGCATCGCGCAGCGGAACGGAGGCTGAAATCTCCCAGGCCGATAGAGACAAAGCCAACGTGCTGATGCTCAAAACGCCCGCGCTGACGATGGCAGCGGCGGATAATGGACAATATTCGGCGACCATTATGAGAGTCGGACCGGCCGGAGATCGCAGTGCCGCGCCACCCCAGCTCACAGGCGCGAGCCAATCGGTGTTTGCGAAGCTGCAATCCGCCGGACTGAATCCCACCGTCGAAAATATATACAGTCGTGGCACGCAGAACTGGGAAATTAGAGCAAATTGGAAGTCCGGAGAGAAAGGCGACGCCGATCTGCAACTACGAACCGAAGCCGCTGTAAAACGTCAATCAGCCGAGAAAGCAGCGAAAGAACTGCAATCATTCGAAGCGGACATGCGCGCCGCGGATGCCACCGTGCTTAAGGCGCCCGGATTGGCTCGACAAGCGGCTGATAGCGGTGCGGACTCTGTCGCGATTGCAAAAGTGGCATCGATTTATAGCGGAATGCGCGGAAGCGGCGATCCTCGTGCGGAGGCACCGCAACTAAGCGCTGCACAGCAGAAGATCTTTGACGGACTCAAAGCCGAAGGACTCAACCCTTCAGTCGAGCCTGGTCAATGGAGTAATTCCTCGTCCTCATACAGCGAGAAGTCTTGGGTGATAAAGGCGAACTGGAAGGACGGTGAGAATCCCGACCAAGACTTGAATGTTGCAATGCATGCGGCGAAAGACCGTGCTGCTGCTGCGCAGGCAGAGGCAAGTGCGACGAATGCGATCGAGCGACGGAATCAAGTGGACGAAACTATTGCGATGATTCCAGCTTTGTCCAAACAAGCGGAAATCGATCACAAAGATGCGTTTGGTGTGCTGACTTTGGGGAATCATTATCCAACGTACGGAGTTTATCCAGATAAACCTCCGAAGCTGGATGCCTATCAGCAGCGCGTATTTGATGAACTTGCGCGACGGAATTTATCGCCGTCAATCGAGGCATCGTCGGTCTTTGCGCCGGTGCCTCCGAATGTGATAGACAAAACGGGGACGGCGCGTGGTTATGGATACTGGGTGCTTACCGCGCATCGCAATAAGCCGAGCGGAACGCCGTAGGAAAGCGGGCTTGCGCCCGCCGGTACATGTCCGTGAATCTAACCGGCGAAATGCGCGGCAATCATCAGCGCAAGTTCTATCGCGCAGAGCACCAGCAGCAGTCCGGAAGGCATAAACTTGCCGGTTTTCCGCAGGCGCATGCCGAACACAACGCACAGAATAATCGAGATGACTGCTCCCGCCATGTGGGCGTGATGCACTCCGTTCAACGCTGCCGCGAACGCCAGCAGAAAAGCCACCGCACTCGCTATGCCGGCAATCAACGAGGCTTTGCTTTTCGCTTTCACAAAGCCCATCACACCGCCAAGCCCGACGAGAATGGCGATTACAAGTAGGGACCAGGTTCCAATTTGCGCTAGCATACAGTCCTCGAAGTGTCGGTCTGGTAGCCGCCAATGCGGCGGGCCGGCGGTATTGTAACTCATAAGACAGCGGGCTGTCGCCCGCCGCTACCAAAGTTGTGTGCTAGTATCGATGCCGAACTTAACAGAGGTTGCATGAGCCCGGAAATCGAGACCAGCGTTTCTTGGAAAGAACGCCTGCTAAAGGCGCTTCCCAAGCTTGCTGTCGGCTCGGCTTCGGTGCTGGCCGCCCTTTACGTGGGTTTGTCGCCGCGGATGTCACCAGCCTTGTACAACAAGCGCCTGTTTCGGCCCGCGAAATACCCGGAAGGCGAGTGGTCTCTCGATCATCTCGAAGGTATTCCACGAGAGGACGTTTATTTCTGCGCTCCGGATGGCTCGCGCTTGCACGGTTGGCTGTTTCACCGCCCGAACTCAAAGTTTATCCATCTATTCAGCCATGGGCATAGCGGCAATCTCACCGGTCGCCTCTCGCTTGTCGCGTTGCTGTTGCGTGCGAATGCTTCCGTGCTCATCTACGATTACCGAGGTTATGGGCACAGCGAAGGCAGGCCGACGATCTCCGGTGTCTGTGAAGACGGCATTGCGGCCTATGATTTTCTCGTTCGCGAGAAGGGCTACACGCCTGCTGAAATTGTGTTGTATGGCGAGTCGCTGGGGTGTGCGATTACCTCTGAAATAGCGGCCGCGCGTCCTTGCGCGGGCATTGTCTTGCAATCCGGTTTCACATCGTTGAAGGACATCGGTGGGGAGTACATGCCGATTACGCGGTTGTATCCGCACTTCATGTATCCACGCCCGCTCTTGGACAACGTAAAACGCATGTCTATGGACAGGCGACCGCTGCTGATCATCCATGGGCAAAAGGACCAGGTGGTCCCTTTCCGGCATGCGCAGCGGATATTCGAGGAAGCTGCTCAACCCAAGATGTTTGTCGAGCTGCCCGAGGCTGCTCACAGCGACATTTGGTCGGTATCGCCGGCAGCCTATGTGGATGCCGTAAAATCTTTTCTAGAGTCGTTGTTTGCGTCCCAGTAAATGGGACGTCTTCGGTGGCACCAGCAACACATCCCGTTACAAACGGCAGATCTCATTCGACACGGGCAGGCGTATCCATAGAATTGAGGTGATACCTCTCGGGGTTGAGCGATGCGATGATTGTGCATCCGCTGCACTTCAGCTATTCGGGCGAAGTGGCCGACGGTCACGACAAGCGTGGCGTCGTCTCTAACTCGCGGTTGGAGTTTATTACCTCTCTCATCGTGCGCTTGACGAGACATCGTCGGCCTACGGATGCTATTCGCATTCTCGATCTGGGCTGCGGCACCGGACGGTTCGCCATTCCGCTTGCGTACGCTCGTCCCAATTTCGAAGTCACAGGACTCGACAAATCGGCGCAGAGTCTCGGAAAAGCGTGTGTCAAACCGCAAGCGAATCGCGTCAAATGGGTGCTCGCTGATGCGCATAATTTGCCCTTTGAGAGGGAGTCATTCGATGCCATTTTTATGTCGGATGTGTTTCACCATTTTGAAGGTGGCGAAGGTGTCATTCGCCAGTGTTTCCGCTTGCTCGCCGGGCGCGGTTGGCTGATCAACAAATATGGTGCGATCGATCAGATTGTGCATGATCCCGAGCATGTATTTTTCCCTGGTGCAATCGAGATTGATACCAAACGAACGCCGACTAAACGTCAAATGGAATCACACATGGCGAATGGTGGCTTTCGCGAAATTCAAACTGAAACGCGCACTGAGCGGACGAGACTCAGCGGAAATGAACGTCTGGAAGCAGCAAGAGCGAAGTCAATTTCGGTATTGCATTTGGTGTCGGATGAGGATTACGCGATAGGTTTGGAGCGGCTTGCCGATTATGCCGAGCGTCATCCACATAGCGGCTGGCTGATGGTGGATCAGATCACCTACACCTGCGGACGTAAGCCCGGCTAGAGGAGGGCAGGTGTCTGCGATTGGCGGGCTTGAGCCCGCAGGTACAAACGCAAGGTCCGCTAAACGCAAGGGCCGCGCCTGGCGCCGCCCTCACATAGTTCGTTCGGTCACCAATTAGCCGCGAGAGCCGGCGAGTTTTGCTTCGCGCTTCTTCTTGATCATGTTCAGCGCGGAGCCGGCTTTGAACCAATCGATTTGCTCTTCGGTCATCGTGTGTTTCAGGCTGATCTTGTCGCTCTTGCCGTCGGCATGCTCGATGATTGCTTCGACAGTTTTGCCGGGAGCAAGCTTGTCGAGTCCCACCAGGCTGATGCGATCGGTCTCGTGGATCTTGTCGTAATCGTCGGAGTGAGCGAAAGTCAGTGCCAGCACGCCTTGCTTCTTGAGGTTGGTCTCGTGAATGCGGGCGAAACTGCGCACGATGACAGCCTTGCAGCCGAGATAGCGCGGCGACATTGCAGCGTGCTCGCGGCTCGAGCCCTCACCGTAGTTTTGGTCGCCCACAACAACCCAGCCGAGTTTTTCCGCTTTGTAGTGGCGCGCCACTTGCGGGTACGACTTGTATTGTTTGTCGAGCACGTCGATGCCTTCGCCAACCTTGTTGTTGAAGGAATTTACGGCGCCGATGAACATGTTGTCGCTGATCTTGTCGATGTGACCACGATATTTCAGCCACGGACCGGCCGCCGAGATGTGGTCTGTGGTGCATTTGCCGAAAGCCTTGAGCAGTACGGGTAGCGATTTGTAGTCTTTGCCGTCCCATGCCGCGAATGGCTCCAGCAGTTGCAGACGGTCGCTGTCCGGGCTTACCTGGATTTGTACTTTCTCGCCGTCGACGGCTGGCGCTTGATAGCCCGTTTCATCATTGACAAAGCCTTTCTCCGGAATCTCGGGCGCCGGCTTCGGCGGTTCGAGTTTAACTTGCTTGCCATCAGCGGTGGTGATTGTGTCCTTCAATGGGTTGAAGCTCAACTTGCCGGCGATAGCGAAAGCAGTGACGATCTCAGGACTCGCGATAAACGCTGCCGTCTCCGCGTTGCCATCGTTGCGGCGGCTGAAGTTGCGGTTGAACGAGGTGATGATGGAGTTCTTCTTGCCGGCGTCTTTGTCTTCGCGTTTCCATTGTCCGATGCAGGGTCCGCAGGCATTGGCGAGAACCGTTCCGCCTATGTTCTCGAACGACTTCATTTGTCCATCGCGTTCGATTGTTTTATTGATTTGCTCAGAGCCGGGCGTAACAAGGAATCCGCACGCGGCATGGATGCCCTGGTTTTTCGCCTGGTCGGCGACATCGGCTGCGCGGCTCATGTCTTCATAAGAAGAGTTGGTGCAGCTTCCGATCAAAGCATAGCTAAGCTTGTCTGCATAATCATTGTCTTTGACGGCTTGTGCCATGGCCGAGATTGGGCGAGCCAAATCTGGTGTGTGAGGACCAACGACGTGCGGCTCGAGTGTGTCGAGATCGATTTCGATGACTTGATCGTAGAATTTCTTCGGATCGTTTTCGACTTCGGCATCTGCGACCAGAAACTCGCGATATTCCTCAGCCAGTTTGGCAACCTCTTCGCGTCCGGTTGCGCGCAGGTATTTCGACATGCGATCGTCGAAGGGGAAGACGGAAGTGGTGGCACCGAGTTCTGCGCCCATGTTGGTGATGGTCGCTTTGCCGGTGCAGCTGATCGACTTCGTGCCTGGTCCGAAATATTCAATGATTGCGCCCGTGCCACCAGCGACGGTGAGAATACCGGCTAGCTTGAGAATGACG
>DATNQY010000165.1:0-3667 GCA_036703785.1 Candidatus Obscuribacterales bacterium | reverse complement strand
GTGCTCAAGGTACTTTGCCACGGTGTTCCGTGACAAGCCGAACTCCTCTGCTATCCATTTCTTGCTCTTTCCTTGCCGAAAGTGCAGCACCCGCATCGAGTGCCACACATCCTCATCAATCATCAATGCCCAGGGTTTTCTTGATCTCACCTTTGGAGATGCGACCATTATCCCCGGAGTTCTAAAGGTGCTCAAATTTCGATTGCCGTTATCCAGAAATCTGCTCAGTTTTAGTTTGCCAAAAACAGGTATTTGAAAAATGACCTGCAAAGATTGGCTGCGTTGGAAAGATCAAGTGCTGATCCCGATAGATTCGAGCGTGACATGAAATCGTGGTATGAGCTGTTGCGCGAGGCATGGGAACGAGCGATTGAAGAGCGCTTGTTTGGCGGCGTTGTCGAGCGCTTCAAGTATGGAATTGAGACGCAGAAGCTGAAAAACGTGAAGGTAACGGATGAAAAAATCAAACTCGCCACTGCTGGGATGACATCGACTTCAGCTCGTTGTCACGACGAAAGTTCAGCCGTAAACCGAGGTGTTCCCAGTATTGTCGAAGCTGAGGCTGATCTGAAAAAGTATGAGGACTTCCTCACGCTCTGCCCGGTAAATTAGCCAGTAGACAAATGATGGCTACGTCGGGTGATGCCAGGACGCCGGGTGGTATTCACGTACTTGAACCCGCCTATATGCCGGCAGGATGCCGGCGCTCTGCTCTACACTGTCCTTCGAAGCTACCAATCTTCCTCTACTAACCCGAGCAGGTCGCGTTCTACGTCTTTCCAATCTTTGCTTAGATCGATCGTCGCGATTCGAATTCGATGTCCCTGCACAAACATCTCCGCATCAACAGCTTCTCGCACAGCAGGGTATAGCAACATGCCGCTCGTTGACCGATACTCGTCGCCACGGTGTTCTTGAGTTCGCAGGTACGCGTACAGCTGATACAGGTTATCTGACTTGAATTTATCTCTCGACGACAAGGTATCAAGCGAGTATTTGGTATCGATAACCAAGCGTCGCTTCGACTCTCTGTGGATTATCGTTGTATCCGTGTTCATCCGCGGGACGAAGATACTGTCCATTCCATAATCATCTGGCCACTGCAGCGTTTCCCGTTTTACAACGTAATTCGGCTGCAAATGGAGATGATAGAAGTTCCTGACGAAGCTTTCAAACACGTGATGCATTCTCTCTTCGTCCGCAAAGAGTGCGTGCCGTGCGCAGTCATCCTCACCTCCGGGCATGGAAAGTCGCTGCACCAACTCGCAAATCGCAAGTGGGAGAATATAGTCGCTATCATTGCTTCCCAGTTGCAAGCGATCAAAGAGTGCAATCGAGAGCGGAATCACAGTGATACCGTCCATTCCGTGATAGATCGTCGTCAATTGTCGCTTGAGATTAGACTGATGGGTGGCGTCCGGATGCAATACCGCCGTGCTGCGAGCCAACTGCAACAACGAGCTTCTCAGAATTCGATTCTTCAGGCTATCGACATTGAGTTCTTGGAATTGGCAGTATGCCTTGCCATGTGCAAAACTCTGCCGCTTTAAGCTTGATGTAAATTGGATTCGGCCGCGAACGCCTCTGATCTCCTGCTGTTCAGTTTTGTACGTCCGACCAAGCTGCGTTTGCAGAAACCCGCGACAACTTTCGACCAGCATTGACGCCAGCAATCCCAGCAGATATGGTGATTCCTCCGTCGGAACCTTGTCTGATCTTTCCCAGCGCGCAAGGTCCCAGGCATATAGGAGCAGATACCAAACATTCCTTACCGGAATTTCGCGAAGCGAAGATTCGTGCACGGCTCCTAACGCGCTCATCGCTTCAATTCCATATGCATGTTCGCAATCTGTTTTGGACTGTCGTACCAATACTCAGCCAACAGCGGCAAAATTTCTGTATCAATAATGTCGTCAAACCAATTTTTGTCGAGGTTTGAAAAATCATCTCCCTGAGGGCAAAAGAAGCTGTGTCCAATGCAGAAGTTGGGACCCAGCTGCGAATCGTCAGTGATCGCCTGATTCAAGCGGGTCATCTTGCTAATGATGCGGTCAACCAAGTCGCGTGACATACCTCGATCCGACAACCATTTCCTGAATGTGCTTTCGCCGAAGCATGGTGTAAGATTCAAAAATGCGAACCTTCTACGCAAAGCGAAATCGACAAGTGCAAGAGACCGATCAGCGACGTTCATAGCGGCAATGATGTAAATGTTATCTGGGACGTAAAATCGCTCGTCGGGCGACTTAGTGTACAAAGGGATAACCTTATTGCGTGTCCCGCGTTTGTCTGATTCCAACAGCGTAAATAGCTCCCCAAAAATTTGACTGACGTTGCCGCGATTGATCTCATCGATAATCAAAACATAGTCACGATCAGGATCTTGGATTGCTTCGTGGCATGAGCGCAAGAACGGACCATCGCTGAGAACGAACCGCCCCGCCTCCTCTGTTGGACGATACCCGCGGATGAAATCTTCGTAGGTATAAGATGGGTGAAACTGAACGGTCTTCAGACGGTTCGAGTCATCCTCTTCCATCAGTGCGTAGGCTAAATGCTTCGCCACGTACGTTTTGCCGACACCGGGTGGTCCCTGCAACACCAGGCTCTTTTTTGCGCGAAGGCGTCGCAGCGCTAGCTTAATTTCCCCTTCCGACAAAAAAGCGCCGGCGGAAATTACGTCAGCTACCGAATATGGTGCAACTACACTGGTCGTCGAATTTGCTTTTCTTAGGAATTTATCGTAGTCCTGATCGCCACCATAGAATGCGAATCGAATAAGTTGCTCGGCTTCCTCGTCGTCCTTTTTGAGACGCCAAACCGCTTGCCGACCGGTGTAGAAGTACCAGGTCTTTTCGACAAAGTCGGGATCCCATTCGACTTCCACTGATCGTCCGTCCCCAGCATTGCGCACAATGCGACCAATCGCCTTTACCTTCATGCAGGACACGGTGGTGCCGCGATTATCGAAGGGTAAACCCAGTTTCTGTGTCGTCACCGCTTTTATCGCGATACGATCGTTAGTCTTCATGGATTTGACAATTTCTGAATTTTGTTCTGAGCCATTGGTCCAAATGCCATTGGCAAGAAACGTCTGGGTTTGATCTGCTGGCTCCTGCCCTTCCCAGTGAGCACCCACCATCCAGTAGTCGATGTCTTTGTCGATACCCTTCTGGGAGCCAGGTTTAGGCTTCCCCTCGACAGATGCCTGGTCCTGAGTAAATAACCAGGCTCTGTGCGACAACGCCGCAATTGCCTCGCCTCTGGCTGTGACTTTATTCCAGACGTCGTGATAGAACGCGAACGACAGCCCATTTTTCGGCAACTTGATGTCCAGGAAGTCGCAATTACGAGAATCAAGACTGACAAAATAATTCGGACGAATCCAATATAGTCCCATAGTCAGATTCACATTGACGCAGTCCTGCGAGATTGCCTGATCGAATAGTCTTGCAAAGTCAGGGTCGGACATGGGGTCGCGCTCTAGAGCATGGCGAAAGACATTCCACAGAGTCGGTACATCCGACGGCTGCCGCACACTATAAACTTGAAAAAATTTGGACTGCATCGGATTCAGTACGGGAATGCCTGTAAAACCTTGCGGTACAGGTGCTTTGACTTTGAACTTCTCTTTCACGGCTTGCAAGATCAGAATCCGATTGTCATC
>DATNQY010000164.1:0-3531 GCA_036703785.1 Candidatus Obscuribacterales bacterium | reverse complement strand
CTGGTGACCGTGGAAGGGCGCACGCTGACCGAGGTCAAATTGACCATCAAGAACCAGGCACAACCGTTTTTGAAGGTGAACCTGCCACAGGGCGCAACCATTGTCTCTGCAGATGTTGCCGGTGAAAAAGTAAAACCCGTTCAGGGACCGGACGGTAATCGCGTTCCGCTGCTGCGGACGGGCTTCCGTCCTAATGGACCCTATGACGTTTCTTTTGTGTTCACGGATTCCAGTGCTCCATTTGCCAAGAAAGGCGGCTCTGAGTTGGCTCTGCCCAGCATGGACGTCCCCATCACCTTGCTGGAATGGGAACTCTTTCTGCCCGAGCAGTACAAGGTGAAAGATTTTGGCGGCGATGCGATTGCAGCCAATCTGTTGCCGGCGGCGGTAGTGGAAGCCGGGGACACGGTGGCGACCACGTTTTCCGGTGTCACCCTGCAGAATTTCGGCGGCGTCAAGGAGAATGAAGGTCTCGATAATGTAGCGCTGTTTGTTCCCGGCGTAACCGACGGACACTACAGCAGAGGACAACTCGGCGGCGTGGTCACAGATCCACAGGGTGCCGTGATTCCAGGAGCACAAGTAATACTCACTCTCGCGAATGGCGGCACCATGACCACAACGAGCGATCCTTCGGGACACTGGGTAATTTCAGGTGTGCCTTCAGGGCGAGTGAAAATCCTGGTGTCCGCCCAGGGTTTCCAAAGCGCGCAACTTCACACCCAGTATGACTCCGGAAGGCCGTCACGTTATGATGCGCGCTTGAATGTTGGGACAGTGTCCGAGACAGTTGAAGTCACGACCAGCACGCCCTTGATCGAAACCGCAAATGCGGCCGTCCACGGCAGAAAAAAGGACCGCGACAAAGAACGTGACGAAAAGAAAGCCGAAGCGCTGGCCCAGAATGCACCATCGGCCAACGTGCTTGATTTGCAGAAGCGTGTGGCCGGAGTCTTACCGGTGCGTGTGGATGTGCCAAGAGCAGGGAACTCGTATCGCTTTGCGCGCGCCCTGGTGCTCGATGAAGAAACCAAGGTGACGTTCAGCTACAAGACCATGGCAAAGAAATAAACTGAAGCCGCGAATTGGCGCGAGGGAAGGCAGAAAACAACTCGCGTTCTTCGCGTCATTCGCGGCTGGCTTTTCATTTCACGTATTTCGGTTGCTCGCCTTTGCCCCACGGATCATAGTTGTGGGCAAAAGGCACGCGATCAGGAATAGGCGGGTGGTCGGCGTACCAGAAGACCACGAAGCGGTTGGGATAGGGGTACGAGAGCGATAATTCACCAAGCACCTGGAAAGCATGTGCAGCGGCCTCCTGCGGGTTCGCGTTGATGCCGTGTGTAACTTCCAGCCCATAAACGTCAGCGTTATGCTCAAGCGTGCGACTGAAGCCGTTGCTAATGGGCGCAGAAACCGTTGACATGATGGAGAAGATCAGAACGAGCATTACCAATCCGGCCCAGTCGCTGAGTTCACGCATGTGCCAGCGCTGCTGGAATCGCGGGAAAGCCCAGTTGGCGATCAAGTAGAGCAGATAGAATCCGATGAAGAGCCCAAAGGCGGCTGCCGTCAGCCCGATGACGATGTGGTTGAGAACGTAATGGCCCATCTCGTGGCCATAGACAAACAGCGTCTCCGGTGTGGTGGCATTCTTGATTGTGGTGTCCCAGACAACCACGCGCTTCGATGGACCAAAGCCGGTGACGTATGCGTTCAAGGTCGTGACCTTCTCGCTAGCCTTCATCAGGAACATGCGGTCGCGTGGAATCGTCAATCCGCCGCGCTGCGTCACCTTCTCGATCGCGTCAACGAGTTGGGGATTGCTCTTTTCCAGCGGTTCGAATTTGTTGAAAAGTGGATCGATGACATAGGGGCTGATGAACACAACGAAGATGACCAGTGCATAAACAATCATCCAGCTGTAGATCCACCAGCGTTTTGGGCTTTTGCGTATGAGGGTAGCTATGATCCACGCGACAAGGCTCAAAAAGACTAGGCCGACGAGTCCGCCTTTGCCCATGTCGCCGAGCCATGATCCCCATGCCTGCACTGACAAGCCGTATTGACGGCTGATGTTTTGCTGATAGGCGTCGAGTGGAAGTTGCAGGGCTGTCGTAGTGATCAAAAACAGCGCAGCAAAGATCAGTGCTTGTACGAACCGAAAGCGGCTAACTGCTTCGGCCCAGTCGCGATACCTGGCTGCAACGCCGAAATACAGCAATCCCAGAAGAATCAGCAGCCCGTAAATTGTGTCGATGATCCGAAGTGTGCCCCGCAGGTCATAAAGCGCTTTCGACTTGGCCAACTTGTCCGGCGGGAGAGTGTACTCCGTTGTCTGAGTCGCTGGTGCAGTTTGGACAGCCGCACGCGTCGCTGAGACAGATGGAGATGCGAGTGGAGTTTGCCCGACTGCTTTGTGGGACGAAATGCCAATGCATAACGCGAGCAGACAAAGAGAGCTGAAAGACTTCATGAGGCAAGCCTCCGCAAAATGTGGGGAACCCGGCACAATAGCAGAAAATCAAAATCTTTGAAACACAGAGGAAAGAAGGAAACGGAGGATTCCAAAAACGCTCCAGTTTTTCCCCCCTCTGGGTACTCCCTTCCTCCGTGTTTCAAAGGTTTTATTTTTTGCTCGTATGCCGGTAAAGCCATATCTCAACAACAATCTCGTAGCTTTCGGGTTATAAAATAGAAGAGAATTCTGCCTCGGATATTCACGACTCCTCTTATGGCGCGATGGATCAAACGTGTTTCCTTTCTGGCCGCGATATGGATTGCGCTCGGCTGGATGCAGGCGTGGTCGCAACAGAATCCCAAGCGGCTCATCATGAAAGATGGTTCTTATCAGGCTGCCACAAAATGGGAGGTCGTGGGCCAGCGTGTCCGCTATTACAGCGCGGAGCGTTATGACTGGGAAGAACTGCCGAACGACATGGTGGATTGGCCTGCCACAGACAAGTACAACAATGAGCGTGCCGGGCAGCGTGATGAAACCATCAAGGAAATTGCCAAAGCCGATGAGGCCGATGAGCGAGAAGCCCCGCTCATTGTCCCGGGATTGCGGTTGCCGAACACCGGCGGCGTTTTTCTGCAGGACGAATTTAACAAGCAGCCGGAACTTGTAGAGTTGCTCCAGAATGGAGGCGAACTCAACAAGCATACAGGCCGCAACATTCTTCGCGCGGCTGTAAATCCGCTGGCGCTGTCTTCCACGCAGACCATCGAGCTCAAAGGCGAGCATGCGCGGGTGCAGTCGCATGTGGGGCAGCCGACGATCTACCTGAATGTCGATACCGGCGACAATTCCCAGCCGGTTTTCACGCAAAAGCCATCCGACAAAGAGCTGCCCGCTCACTATGGCATTGTGCGCGTGGAAAACAAGAAAGACACACGCATCGTCGGCAAACTAAATGTGGCCATGTACGGCAAAGTCAGCCAGAAAGAAAGCTGGATTCCTGTGACCACCTCACCGCTGGGCGACTGGGTTAAGCTCACGCCTTCCGAACCTTTGCCGCCCGGTGAATA
>DATNQY010000163.1:0-13405 GCA_036703785.1 Candidatus Obscuribacterales bacterium | reverse complement strand
TGGATGGAACGGTCCGTCGCCACCCGACCGCCCGTCGTTCAAAAATCGCACGTCAGCGAGACTGCTGCGCCCATCGTCAAACCCGAGCTGTTCAAGCCTGTGCTTACCGCCTGCGCGGCGGCGTTCGTCGTCCTTGTTGTTTCAGGGGTTGCGCTTGTGGCAATCGCTCTTACTGATGCGGACATCAAGCCTTTGATGAAAGCAAAAATCGCCGTTCAAGAGATGATGTTTGCTCCGAATGACGAACGTTTGATTCGCAACTTGAACTATATGACTGATTACTACAAGTCACGCGGCAAGTATGCCGACGCCTGGTACTACAAAGAAAAAGTGCTGCGTGCGGTGCAACCCAGCGGCCAGCCGCATTAATTGCGCAGACGCCGGAATCTACTTGTCTCCGTAGCGGCGGGCGGAAGCCCGCTTTACAGCAACTGGTGCTTTTTCAACAACTGTTGATACAACGCCAGCGCTTCGCTGTGTTCGTTTTCAAAATCGAAATTCAATTCGTGCTTGTAATATCGTTCCAAACGACTGAGGCTTAGCCCGGTGCGCCGATGCGCTTCGTGCAGCGTGTCTTTCCAACGCCGCGTCAAACCGAGTTGCTTGGCGATTCTCAAGGCGCGGCAAATCTCCGCGAAGCGATAATGGTTCTTGTCCACCCAGTCGGCGCGCGCGGCCCAGACTCCGAAGACCATGGGCAAACCGTAGCGCTGGTGCCACCACTCTCCCATGTCAACGCGGATGTAACGTTGCGACCAATCATAATCGACTTCAAGAGCGCGATCGCCTATGACCAGGGCGCCGTCGTAATCGGCGCAGTCGAGATCGGGATACGACTCTGAAACCAGCTCCGGCCATGCGCCGAACTGCTCGGCAAACAACACCTTTAGCAAATTCACCGATGATGCCGATTGAGCGGAGCAGACGACACGGCCGTTAGCCAACTCTGCAGGATCGCGTTTTGAGAACAGCAAGACGCTGCCCACTTCGCCGAAGCAAGAGATCGACAGGTCCGGACAAAGAGTCAGATTGCCTTTTGAGAGGAAGTAATAGGAGCTCATCGCACTGAGTTCCAGCATGCCCTTCTCGAACATGGCGTTTAGTTTTGCCGGGCTTTCCAGGACAATCTCTGCCTCGAGCGATACATGTTGCCTTTCGAGAGGCAAAACGATAGGCAATGAATTGACGAAAGAAATTTGACCTAAATGGGGTTTGGCAAGATCGGCCGCAGCGCCGAAGCCGGCAAACGAATTGGCAGGTGCCGGCATGACGCGAACTGCCGGCGGCGCGCCTGGTTCTTCAAAGGTTACTTCGACGTTGTCTGATTGTCCGTAAAATTCGATCGGGCGCGCCGGGCGAGTGAACGCAGGGAACACGCGGGACAAAACATCCCTTTGATTCGGTTGATTCGGCTGGGGCGTGATCACGAGAGCTTCCGACGAACTTGGACAGGGAGCCAGTTAGGATAGAGCAAATGGCAATCAAGCGAATGAGCGACAACACAGATTCAAGCGTGCTGCTGAAAGAAATCATGCGTGCTTTGCAAGAAACGTCTGGGCGACGCCGCGCATCGTCCAACTTTCAAACCAAAAAGCCCCCCTTACGGAGAGACTTTTCAGAACTCAGAAAAAGGAAAGAGGGAGGAGGAACACACGGTTCTTGGTAAGCTTCACGCGGCCTCGCTCCCAATAACTTATAAATCACACACTCAACATTGTTGTCAAGCGGTAGCGAGTGACAAAGACTAATGCCACTGCTGATTTAAGAAAAAACGCAGGATATATCCATTGGACTGCCCTTTGACTGTAGAATTTCAAAGTGCGCAAAAGCGGCGTTGGCAGCCGGCGACGCCGAAATGGGGGTAGTGCCGTGAGAATGGTCGACCTGATTATCGCGAAGCGAAACGGCAAAGAACATTCGCGTGAAGAGATCAAGTTCATCATCAACAGCGTGATGGACGGCTCTACGCCTGACTACCAGCTTGCGGCCTGGCTCATGGCCGTTTGCTGGCGCGGCATGACTATGGATGAAGTGGCGTGGCTCACCGATGCCATGGCTCATTCCGGACAAGTGCTGGACCTTTCCTCAATCGGCAAGGTTGTCGGCGACAAGCACAGCACAGGTGGCGTCGGCGACAAGACAACGCTGGTGTTTGTACCGATGCTTGCCGCCGTCGGCATTCCGATGGCAAAGCTTTCGGGTCGCGGATTGGGTCATACCGGTGGAACCATCGATAAGCTAGAGGCGATTCCGGGGTTCAACACCGGCATTTCGATTGACAGTTTTATTGCTCAGGTGAAACGCATAGGCGCGGCTATTGCCGGCCAAACTCAGGAGTTGGCGCCTGCCGACGGCAAGATGTATGCATTGCGTGACGTCACTGGAACCGTCGAGTCGCTCCCTCTCATCGCCGCTTCGGTGGTGTCGAAGAAAGTAGCCGCCGGCAGTAACTTGATTATCCTCGACGTGAAGTGCGGCGCCGGTGCTTTCATGGCGACGCAAGCCGACGCTGAAGCGCTGGCGAAAACGATGGTGGAGATAGGCAAGCGATTGGGTCGCCCCGTTAGCGCAGTTGTTACCGACATGGAGCAGCCGCTCGGTTTCGCGGTCGGTCATACAATCGAGGTGATCGAAGCGATCGAGACCTTGCGCGGTGCAGGTCCTGAAGACTTGCGCGAGCTATGCTTGTCGTTAGGTTCGCTGGCGATGGTTGCCGCCGGCAAGTGCAAGTCTGAGAGTCAGGCTCGCGAGCAACTTGTCGCCGCACTCTCCAACGGACAAGCGCTGAAGAAATTCGCGCAGCTCATCGAGGCTCAAGGCGGCAACCCGGCTGTGATCGAGGATTATTCTCTAATGCCGCAATCCAAGCTGCTGGTGGACTTCATGGCACCGGCCGGTGGCACTCGCTGGGTGAAACGCCTGGACGGTCGCAAGGTAGCGGAAGCTTGCAAATTGATGGGAGCAGGTCGCGCTAAGAAAGGCGATCCGATCAATTTGGCTGTCGGCGTCGTGCTGAAAGCCAAAGTCGGCAGCAAGGTGGAAGGCGATCAGTCGCTTGCCACCATTTATGCAGACAGCGAAGAACAAGCTGCGCTTGCCGAAACAGCGCTCATGCAAGCGTTCGAATTTAGCGACACCGAGGTTGCCGTGCCGCCGGTTATCCGCGCACGCGCGGGAGTTGCACCGGCAGCGGTGGTAGGCTAGATGTTGAAAGAATGGAACTTCATCCCTTGCTCGAGTCATGATGGCTTTGCCAACATGGCCATTGATGAAGCTTTGCTGGAATCGCATTTGTCCGGCAATTGTCCGCCCGTTGTGCGCCTCTATAAGTTTGCACCACCGGCGGTGACGATTGGTTTGAGCCAAAAAATGGCACCGGATGTAGTGGCGTCAATCGAAGCCGAGGGCATCGATGTCGTCCGCCGGCCCACCGGAGGCCGAGCCGTCCTGCACTTGAATGACCTCACCTATTCTTTTGTGGGCACGGATAGCTCGCTGGCTGAAGGATTCCTGAGCACGAGTGTCACCCAATCCTATAAGGAAATCTGCGCCGGGCTACTGGCGGCATTTCGATTGCTTGGCGTTGAGTCCGAGCTTGGTTCGGCCGGTGCCGGCTACAGGCACTTGCAAGACTGCTTCATGGCGACCACAGGATGCGATTTGCATCATCGCGGTACCAAATTGATAGGCAGCGCCCAGGTGCGCCGCCGCGGTGGCGTGCTACAGCATGGTTCGGTTCCTCTCGATCAGGATCCAGCGCTGATGTCCCGTATCCTTAAAGAGCCCACTCAATCGACCGCGCGACACCACAACCTGTTCGACGCGGCCGGTCGCGTCATACCGATTGAGGAGCTCGAACAAGCCTTTAAGCGCGGCTTCGAGGAGGCGTTCGGTGTTCGCTTTAAAGAACAGTCCCTGTCCAACCTCATAGACACCGTTGCGGCCGGGACTCCGCCGCCCCCAGTCCGGTCGGTTTAATCTTCCGTTCAACCATATCGCCACTGAAGGTCCGGATTTGGTCATTTCCAACCGCTATTCTCTGCGCAATCCGGCACACTCATCTTGGACCTGTAGGGCGGTGCAACGCGCCACCCACCGGGTCAAGCGTTGGATACTTCGCGCGCTATACGGAGGCGGTTTCTATGATCAAGTTAGTTGGCATTGGCGTTGCTTTGCTTATGGGCTTCTCGACTTTACCGGCCCAAGCCCTGAATCCCGATGTTGAGTTCTTAAAACAGCTCGGTGGCACGGTAGTTTGGCAAAGCGACACCGGTGCGGTGATTCAATTTAAAGACGGAACCAAGGTGACAGTCGATCAGTTGAGAATGGCGACCTCGGATGCCGAAGGCACTACTTATATAAGCAATCGGGCTACCAACAGTATTGCAGTCTGGTTGAACGGCGATTTGGTCGAATACGGACGTATGGCGGATGATTCCGCGACGACTTTGACCGCCGCCCTCGAATGCATGTAAGTCGCCCCTACGCGCTTATTCGAGTTTTTGGACTAAACGAAACGATATTTAAGCAAGGGCTACGTATTTTCCGCACTGACGGATCGAGCCCCTGCCGATAGGATGGACCTGTAAGGCGAAGGTATCCACTGAAATGTTCAGTTCTGCTCGACCCATGCATTTTGAAGCCGGCTCCCAGGAAAAGTGGAGCGGTGCCGAGCGCGCCGAACAGCAAGGGTTGCAAGTCACCCAGGCTCACGAACAGTCAGCGGGCTTGCTGATGAACCGGGAGTCGACTGACGTCATCAATAAGATGCGCGGCCCCTCGACCGGCTTTTCGATGTCGGATTTGACTCTGTTTGACCCGACAGCGGAAATGGTCCGCAAGGGCGGCTCGAGAGTGGATGTAGCCGACGCGTTTTCCAATATGGATCGTGCAGGCGCCGTCGCCATAGCCGTTCGCAACATGCCTGTACGCGACGAAGTTCGCAGCAACCAGGCAGCCTGAGCGTAGCTTCAGCGGGCGATTACTAAGTCAATCAAAATACAATGAACCGCTTGTGCTTGTGGGCGATTTCTACGCCGTGGCTGTTGGCTGCGGGCTCTTCTGCGTCAGCGCTTTGGTCGGTCGCCGTGTCGGCTGATTTGCCGCCGTTGGTTTTATTGGCGGCTGCGGCTTTATCTTTTCCGTCATTTCCGGTCTTGTCCGACTGGTTCTTCTGTCCATCCGATCCTGCCTCTTGTTCTTGCTGCGCCTTTTTCTCAGCCAGGGTTTGCTGAGTTTTGAGTTTGGCTTTCTCTTCCAGTTGATGCTGCTTAGCCAGACCGCGCGCTACCAATTTCATGCGCATGAAATTCAGCTTTGCTTCGAGTTGCTCGGATTGATCCGCATTGTGCAGCCAGAGTAGTCTCCATTCTCCCATCGCTTCGACGAGAAGCTTCTCGTCGATTTTTCCTTTGGTTTGTTCGAGCTTTTGTGTAAGCGCCTTCGCCAGCAGCATGTGTGTCTCCGGGTCGCCTGGATCGAGCTGGCACGCTTTTCGTGATTTTTGAATAGCTTTGTCGTACTCGCCGTCTTGCAAGTGGCGATCGATCTCGAAGCGCAGCATGGATGCTTCCATATATCTGCCACCAACTCCGGTGCCATACATCGAGACGTCGGGTTTTTCCTTGGAATAGACTTTGCCGGTGGGCTTGATGGCAGGTGAGATAGCGTCGGCAAGAACGGACGCCGGAAACACGAATCCCGCTGCAAGCGCGATCGCCGCCAAAGCGGGCTTACGCCCGCCGCTACGAGTAAGATTTTTCATTGCGTCCTCGCTATCTATTTGTCGGACGTATCGCCGTGCGATTCTTTGACCTCGCTGGCATCAACTACACTGCCTTCGACGTTTTTGAAGTCGGCTTGCAAGCGAGCTATATCCTCTTGCAACTCTTCAATGTGTTTGTCGATGCGCTCGATCATGTTGAGTTCGCTGGCGATTTCCTCCTGAATAAGTTTTCCATCCAACTGCTTATTCTTTGCAAAGATAGCATAAACTTTCACGCCGATATTTTTTATGTGCCGATCTTTCTCGCTTTTTTGAGTAGCGATTTCGACATTTAGCTTGGCGATTTTGGCGGCTAGACTCACTTTGGCGCCGGTATCTTTTGCGCCCTTCGTCAATTTGCCGAACAGACTGTCCATTAAGCGACCCTCGATTCTGGTATCACGCGGCCATCCGCCGGCGGATATATACAGAATCGCTCGTGGATACGTTGTACTGCTGCATCTTTATATTTAGCAGGAACCAGTGCGGTCACTCTGATATCTCCGGTGGTCAGCATTTGTACAGGAATTGATGCACTGCACAATATGTCAAATATAGCTGCAACCACCCCGCGTCTGCAACTGAGTCCGTTGCCGATTACAGATATGCGCGCGATATCACCATCGGCTCTAACTTCCGGATAACCAAGCTCGGCAGACAATTCCTCGATTACGTGCTCGACTTTTCGTGCCGATCTTTTTTCTACGGTGAATATTAATTCCGGACCTAAATCGCCATCGCGACCAAGCAACGTCACCATGTCGGTGGTTATTCCAAGCTCGGTCAAAGCCTGAAACATCGCCGAAACGCCTTCCAAGTATTGCACGGCGGCTTTGTTGTTTGCTTTGCGGCCGCGTCTGGGCAGGCGCAAATTGAACGCCACCCGATTGGTATCGGATGCGATACCGCAGACCACGTAGTCCGGCGAGGCGTGTTTGTGCGTCACCAGCGTGCCGAGGTCCTCAGGTTCAAAAGTGGAACGGAGCCGAACCGGAACGCGGTTGTTCATTGCCAATTCCACCGACCGCGCATTCAATACCTGTGCGCCTGCTGCCGCCATTTCCAACATTTCTTCAAAAGAAATGACGCTCAACTTGCGGGCATAAGGAAACACTCGCGGATCGGCCGTGTACACACCGTTGACGTCAGAGTAAATGTCGCAGCACTCAGCCTTCAAAGCCGCTGCCAGCGCCACCGCCGTTGTATCCGAGCCGCCTCGTCCAAGCGTGCATAGTTCGCCCTGCTCCGATACTCCTTGGAATCCGGCAACGATAGCGACGTAACCTTCGTTGAGCGCCTCATCTAAATTCGCGGTTTGAATCGACTTGATGCGAGCGTGTTGATAAACCGGCTCGGTGACAATCCCGGCTTGGGCGCCTGTGAACGAACGCGCCTTCACACCCAGTTGTTGCACCGCCATTGTTAGTAAGGCGATCGATACTTGCTCGCCTGTGGCGAGCAGCATGTCCATTTCGCGATCATTGGCATCGGAGGTGATGGCGTCGGCCATGGAAATCAGGTTGTCGGTGGTATGACCCATCGCGCTGACGACGGTAACCACCTGATCTCCCTGGCTGGCGGCTCGGGCGATTATGGTAGCCGCATGTTTTATATGATCGATGTCTCTGACCGAAGTGCCACCAAATTTCAGAACCTGACGTGCCATTGTGGAATTCCTGAGCTGCTGATGGATATTTGACTTAATTCGTTGTCGCAGTGCCTGAGCTAAAGTTCCCCTCTGAGCTGAGCAGTGATATCTTATGTTCTATTGGTCACGGGTAATTGACATGTTTTGCAAGCCGCTCGCTCGGAAGACGATAACGTTGGCGATCTGCGCCGGCATTTTGTGTGCGTTTTCATACTCTTTTTGCCTGCCCATTGTCTGCGTGCCTGCCGGTGCTGCTGAAGCGGCTAACAACTCCGCTATTGCAGATAAGCGCCTCGAGGAATTGAAATTGATTCGGGTGCCGCTTGCCAGGCAGGCGACGGACTACACTTGCGGCGCGGCGGCCATGCAATCTGTGCTTGGCTATTACGGCGACGATTTTGCCGAGTCTGACTTGGCGAAAGAGTTGCGAACCAATTCCAAGCAAGGCACTGATTACAAGAGAATGGTTGAGTTTGCTCGCAGCAAAGGCTATACGGCCGAGCTTAAGCAAGGCATGCAAGTTGAGGAACTGAAGAAGAAATTGGACGCGGGGCTGCCAGTGATTTGTTTGATTCAAGCCTGGCCGGAAAAACCGGTGGACGTATCTGCCGATTGGAAGGATGGACATTACGTGGTGGCGATTGGCTACGACGAGCAGAACGTCTATTTCATGGATCCCTGGACCCTGGGCAATTACACGTTCATTCCCACTGAAGAGTTCTTGAAGCGCTGGCACGATAAAGAGCAAAATCGCAAACTGCTCCAATTGGCGATGGTGATCAACAAGCCGATCCCCCACTACGATCCCTTTGCCATCAAGCGCGTGCGTTAGTTCATACCATCAATCGTATGAAGCAGTTGCTTCGTGTGCACGCAAGCAGAGCTTGTGCCGTCAAGGTTTACCAGCTTGAGATGTTCTCGTGCCTGTTTCAATTGTTCGGATTTCTGTTTACCTTCAGCCTGCTTGGACAGCTCGTAATACGCCTTGCCCATTCCCCAATTGGCTAGATCAGACCAATTATCGCTGTCGTCAGCTAGTTGGGCCAATTCCTGGTACCACTTTATCGAAAGCTTGAAGTTACCTAATCGCGAGGCAAAATCGCCCAAATTGTTGGTGGCATAATTCAAACTGCTGCCTGAGGAAGGAAAGCGCTGAGCATAATCGTGCCAGCGCAGGCAAAGCCGATATACTCCTTTGTCATCGCCTCTACTTTCAAGTCCGGGGCACGATGCCATGTATGCAAAATGCCGAGCCTCTCTCGCCAACAGGTCGTCTGCGGGCGGCTCCGGCTTTGTCAAGATATCTTCGGCGATGGATAGTGCTTCCGAGCCTCTACCCGTTTCCGATAGAATTACTGCTTGCCGGCCCTTTAACCACTCGTATTTATTTTCAAACCCGTTTTGTTGTGCGTGTTCCGCTGCCGATTCTAAAAAATGGATAGCGCGCGTCGACATCGCCATCCGAACGCTTGGACTGACGCCACTTTCCCGGGACTTCTCGTACAACAAATTCTGTGCGCGCCGCTCGGCATCAAATGTCTTTTGGAAGATCAGCTGCTTTAGTTTGCGCTCCCCTGGGCTTGCTGAATGGGCAGTTGCAAACACTTGCTTATATGTTTCTTCCAGTGACTCTGCCTGAGCAACAGCAGCGTCGGCATCCTTAGGATCGCGCGTGAAGTAGCGGGCGGCGGCGAGGGCATCGGGGGCATGCTTGCCGACTGCGCGACTCGTGCTTTGCGAAGTTTCTTTGCTCCGTTTGATTGATCGTTGTTTTCCAGGCTCAACCGCGTGCGGTATGACGAGGAGAACGACCAACGCTGCGATAGACAATACCGATGCCATTACGGCGCCGATTTTGATTCGACGCGCCGAAAAAAGCCGCAAGCTTCGAGGCGGATTGAGTAGCAAGTGCTTTAGTGCTTGAGCGGAGGACGGTCTGCAGGTCGGATTCTTCGACATGGCTTGCAGTACAACGCGACCAATCGGCGTGCTTAATTCCGGCGAGTCCTCAATCTTGCCTTCCACGTGTTTGACCAGCACCGCCAGTGGTGCGTGCCCTGTGAACGCGCATTTGCCGGTGAGAGTTTCGTACATCAGGCAGCCCAGCGAATAAATGTCCGAGCGGGCGTCGAGTTGCTGTCCCTGACACTGCTCCGGGCTCATGTACGGAATAGACCCGATCAAGTCGCCGGTTTGTGTCAGCTTTTGCAGGTCGTGCCCGGATTCAGGAACAACTTTTGCGATGCCGAAATCCATCAGTTTCACGGTCGTGTCATTATCAACCAGCATAATGTTGCTCGGTTTAAGGTCGCGATGAATAACGCCGTCGGCATGGGCGGCGGCAAGCGCATCGCAAATTTGCCCGAACAGCGGCAATGCTTGTTCCGCAGCCAGTTTGCTGCTGGGAATGGACTCCAGAAGCTGCGCCAAACTGCGCCCCGCCAAAAGCTCCATCGCTATGTACGGACGGCCGTCGAAAACACCAAAAGCGAAGACTTCTATTAAATTGGGGTGTTTTAGCTTACTTATGATCACAGCTTCGCGCTCGAAGCGTTTAATGTGCTGTAGATCGCCGGCTAGTCGGCGTTTTAGGAATTTAACCGCAACCTGCTTCTGCAGGACCAAATGGGTGGCGCTGTACACGTCGCACATGCCGCCGGAGCCCAGATAGGCGTCGATCCGCAACCGCTCATCGACCACGGCTCCGGGGCCCACAAATACGGCTCGCCGATCTTCGGCGATAACCGGCTGTTGTTCATCGACGTTGGACAAGCAGCAATCACCTTATGGCGTCTTTTAACTTATACCCGTGAGGATACCTGGGATGTAGACCCACGGTTGACCTGGGAATAGCCGCAAGCCAATTTCACAAAAATTCCACGAGCTTGCCACCAGTTTTCCCCAAATCCTGACTAATCTGTTCACATCCGCGCAACGCAACTACTGGGGGAACGCCTCTTATGACGAGTGCTACGTTGAAATTGAATCAGCAGCCATCGGTTTCTGCTACACACGCTAAATTGGTTATCCGCAAAGCAACCAGTGAGCTGGCTTATGCGCTTTTGATGCTCAGCCCAATCATTGCTCTAGTCGCGTTGATGTTCTGCACCAGCCATATCAACATGTATCTCCTGCGCTGTATCGCTCTTGTCGCCATAGTTGCCTACGTGGTATCCAAACCAGTCGGCGCCGCTATCAATCATGCTATTGAACAAGCGAAGAGCCGCCCGGCCAAACCGGTGCCGGCCGTCGCTTCAGCTGCCGAGCCGGTGGCTGCCGAAACTATCGTCGTGACCAAGGTTGAAGCTGAAATCGTGACCAAGGTTGAAGCTGAACCTGAGCTGGTCAACGCTGCATAACGCTAACGAGTTTCTCTCTCCGTACAGTCAAGGAAGGGGTGGCAGACGTGCCACCCCTTCGTGTTAGGACGGGAATCAGCTGCCGCGAGCGGTACACGCTATCACGGGGGCGGAAGGAGCCCTGGCGCCCGCTAGAAAAAATTGCATCAAATGCAAATTTTCCCTCAGCAACTCTCGATTTCGAGCGAACATCTCCGTCCAGGATGTCACTGGAAAATTTGCATCTAATGCAAGTTTTTATAGTGTCTCGCACCCACCCAGGCAAAGCCAGAGACACCACAGCAGAGCGGGCTACCCGAGGGGCGCATTGTCGCTCGCTGCGCGAGCACGCACTGCTGCCAAGCCCGCGCACGCACTGCGGCCAAGCCCGCGCCGGTACCAGCTTTTACTCGAGTTCCTGCATAGGCAGGCGCACGCCGTGGTCTTTGGCGAACTTGAGCGCTTCGTCGTAGCCGGCGTCGGCGTGGCGAATGACGCCCATGCCGGGGTCCGTGGTGAGCACGCGCTCGAGGCGGGCAGCCGCTTCCGGCGTGCCATCGGCGACAATGACCTGACCAGCGTGCTGGGAGTAGCCGATGCCGACGCCGCCGCCGTGGTGCACCGACACCCAACTGGCGCCGCCCACGGCGTTGATCATGGCGTTCAGGAAAACCCAATCGGCGACGGCGTCAGTGCCGTCCTTCATAGATTCCGTCTCGCGGTTGGGCGAGGCGACGGAGCCGGCGTCCAGGTGGTCGCGGCCGATAACGATGGGGGCCTTCAATTTCTTGTCGGCGACGAGCTTGTTGATGATCAAGCCGAGCTTGGCGCGGTCGCCATACCCGAGCCAGCAAATGCGAGCCGGCAGTCCCTGGAACTTAACGCGCTTGGACGCAAGCTCGATCCAGCGCTTGAGTGCTTCGTCGTCAGGAAAAGTCTCGAGAATCGCCTGGTCGATGGTGGCGATGTCTGCCGGATCGCCCGAGAGAGCCGCCCAACGAAATGGTCCTTTTCCTTCACAAAAGAGGGGGCGAATAAACGCCGGAACGAAGCCAGGAAAGTCGAAGGCATTAGCCACGCCGTGATCTTTGGCTACCTGACGAATGTTATTGCCGTAGTCGAAAGTGATCGCCCCGCGCTTTTGCAATTCAAGCATCGCTCTTACATGCTTGGCGATCGAGGCGGTGGACAGTTCTAGATATTTCTTCGCATCGCTATTGCGCAATTTGGCGGCGTCTTCAAGTGAATATCCTTCCGGAATGTAACCGTTCAGCGGATCGTGTGCGGACGTTTGATCTGTCACCGCATCCGGTTGCACTCCCATTTGGATAAGTTTGGGTAAAAGCTCTGCCGCATTGCCGAGCACAGCGATGGAAACGGCTTCGCCGCTCTGTTTCGCCGCGTTGGCCATTTTTACTGCCTCTTCCAGATTGGCGGCTTGCTTGTCGCAGTATTTTGTTTCCAGTCGGCGATCAATTCTTGTTTGATCAACTTCTATACAGATAGCGACGCCACCATTCATGGTGATAGCCAATGGCTGAGCGCCGCCCATGCCACCGAGACCGCTTGTGATAACGATGCGGTTGTTCAAGGTGCCGCCGAAGTGCTTGCGAGCAAGTGATGCGAACGTTTCGTACGTGCCTTGCAAAATGCCCTGCGTGCCGATGTAGATCCACGAACCGGCAGTCATCTGCCCGAACATGATCAACCCCTTCCGCTCGAGCTCACGGAAGTGATCCCAATTCGACCAGGCGCCTACGAGGTTGGAATTGGCGATGAGAACGCGGGGCGCATCTTTGTGGGATTTGAAAATTCCCACCGGCTTGCCTGAGGCAACCAGTAAGGTCTCGTCCGATTCGAGGTTGACCAGCGCCTTTACGATTGCCCGGAAGCAATCCCAATTGCGGGCCGCTTTGCCGGAGCCGCCGTAGACCACTAATTCGCGCGGATTCTCCGCGACGTCCGGATCCAAATTGTTGAGCAGCATGCGTAACGCCGCCTCTTGAATCCAGCCTTTCGTGTGCAATTGCGACCCGTGGGGCGCTTTTACTTCGATTGGCTGCTTACTGCTGAGGATGGACTGAATCAGCTGTGTTTGGGTTGCAGACGGCGTTGCTGTTGTCATACTTTTGCCCTGGCAATTAGGAAAACATTAGACGGGATCACAGTCTACATAGTGTGTTGTAGACTTGCAGCAGTAGATCATAGCTAAAGAGCCGCAAGAAATCGAGAAGAGGAAAGGACGCATGGTCCAAGAAGTAGTCAGGCCGAAAACCGAAGAGGACGTCAGGTACAGCCTTTCGGACATTCCGTTGAAAACGTTTTATACGGCCGAGGATCTTAAGGACTGGGATTACAAGCGCGACCTCGGTGCACCGGGCGAGTACCCGTACACTCGCGGTATCCATAAAAACATGTATCTGGGCAAACTCTGGACGATGAGACAATTCGCCGGATTCGGCGGTCCGGAGGAGACTAACGCGCGCTTCAAGTATCTGCTGTCACAGGGACAAACCGGACTTTCCACCGCTTTCGATTTGCCGACGCTGATGGGCTACGACTCGGACGATCCCAAATCGCACGGCGAAGTGGGCGTCTGTGGCGTCGCCATCGATAGCCTGGAAGACGTCGAAATCCTTTACAAGGATTTGCCGC
>DATNQY010000162.1:0-12639 GCA_036703785.1 Candidatus Obscuribacterales bacterium | reverse complement strand
AGAATTTTTCGCATTTCATCTATCGATTGCGACATTGAAAGCCACTCGTCGTACCCGGACGAACGTGCGTCGGACTTGGCGGCTGTGTGATCGTCCGTCATTCCGAGAATTACAACCGGCGAACCCGTCGACGACAAAGAGCGAATTCTCGCCAAAGAGTCCTGCGGATCAGCACCGCATGCGGTGCCGGCCACCACAAGCACCGGATAAAATGCCACCGCCAGAGCGTCCATCGCCTCGCGAATGCCGGCAACAGCGTGTACGTCCAGTCCCAAAATGCGCAGTCGCAGCAATGTCAACTTTCGCTCGGATTCCTTATCCATCACGACAAGGACTTGCGCACCGACTTTCTTGCTGTCCGGAGGCACCAGTGTATCTTGAGCTGTCAGGTTGTCCGCATTAACGGCCGAACTCGCCGATAGTGATGTGCTGCACAAAGCATTAAACAAGTCGGATCGCTTGAATGGCTTCCGAAGTTGGGCGCTTAAGTTGATCGCCGACAGCTGCGGGTGATCTCTTCGGTTTGCATTGACGAGCACCACCGGCGTGGTGGCGAAAGCGGGATTCTCAGCGATTTTTGCATTGAATTCGGACAACGGTCGTCCAGCAGGGAGATCAACGACTAAGACGTCATATGCCGGCGTCGAAGACTGCATGGTGGCGCGCGCTTTGTCGACGGAATTCGTTAGATCACAAGTCATGCCCCAAGATTCTGCATACTGCTTGATTGTGCGCCCAGCTTCCGTCCAGGAGTCCACCAGCAACAGCCGGCGACCCTTCAATATCGCCGGATCTTCGCCCGAAGGCCGTGCATCCGTTCTGCACACCAGCGCCAACTGGAATGAAAGTTTTACTGAATCATCAGTCCCACAGTCTACCCGCGAGGCGCCATCAATAACTTCCACCAGCCGCCTGCTCATAATCACTGCGGCAGCCCCGTCCAGCGAAGACCCTAAGCTGGGATGAGGGTCACTGCTGAATCGGCTTAAGACTGACTCCGCCTGCGCCCGCAGCGGGGTGCAATTAGTGAAGAGCAAAGAAAACTCGACTAATACCCGCGCGTTTTCCGGATGCGAGGATGAGACGCTCACAACCATCTCGTCGACGGTATACAAGCTGAAAACAGCAGACGCGAGATCCAGCATTATCGTGCGAATAATCGCCGCAGGACCGCGCACCGCGCACGGTGCCGGTTGATTGATCCGCGTCGATACGCCGATGCCATTGGCCGCCGCCCCGTCGGCGAAAAGTTCTGCCGTGCTTTCGATGAGCGCATCAGGATGGAAATCCACCAGGCTCATCGGCACGTCGCCGGCCATTGTGGTGGGACCAGAAAGCACTTCGTCAATCCGGCCGGCGAACTCATCCTTGGACCAGGCATCCATGCCGGCACGTCGAGCGAAAAGCTCGATAAGCTGTCCCACTCCCTCGGTCGCGAAAATGCAGCAACCCCTCACGGTTTTGTACTCAAGAGGAAAACGACCCCGATGACGAAGCACCGCCGCTAAAAACTCAAAAATAAAAATCCAAAGAGCCAATTGCGGCCACCGTTCTACCAACTTCGATCGAGATTGGCTGACGGGACTGGACTCCACAGCCATGCAGCCATCGAGCGCGTCTTTGAATTCGGACACCGACTGAAATCGTTCGCTCGGCTTCTTTGCCAAAGCCTTCATCGCGATCGCTTGCACCACCGGTGAAACATTCACGCCATGACTTTCGAAGCTTGCCGGCGTCACCGTGAGGTGCCTGTGCATGACTTCAAAGGCGTTGCAACCGTCAATCGGCATGTGTCCGGTGAGCAACTCATACATGACGCAGCCAAGCGAGTAGATGTCCGATCGCTCATCGACCGGGTCGCCTTTGCACAGCTCAGGACTCATGTAAGCAGGGGTGCCAAATGTCGAGCCAGTCATCGTCAGTTTGCTGCTTGTGAGTCCGGACTCCTCTGTGATTTTCGCCAACCCAAAGTCCATTACTTTTACGATTGGCGCGCCGGTATCGAAATTTGCAATGTGAATGTTGGATGGCTTGATGTCTCGATGAATAATCTTTTGTGCATGGGCGGCGCTTAGTCCGTCACAGATTTGGCGAAGTATCGGATACGCCTCGTCTATCGAGAAGCGTCCTTTCTTTTCGAGCAATTCATCCAAGTTGCACCCTGACAGATACTCCATAATCAGATATGGGATTCCGGACGGCAATGTCCCATAGTCAATGGTGCCGACAATATTTGGGTGGGTGAGCCTGCCTGCCAGTGCGGCTTCTCTGTTGAAACGTTCGCCGGTATCCGGCCGGACAAGCAGATGGCTGTGCAGCATTTTGACTGCAACCGGCCGGTTTAAGGAAACTTGCTTCGCTTTGAAAACAACCGCCCAGCCGCCGCATCCGAGCAGCTCGAGTATTTGAAAGCGGCTATGCAGAGTCGAATCTCTGAATGGGTCCTTGCGAATGATGGTTAACTGCGAGCCGTCTGACGGGCACCGCTCCGCCTGATCGCGAACGTCGAAGACCTTTCTGCACGCTGCGCAGAATTTGCCACCGTCAAACCTCGTTTGTATTCCGCTATTCATTGATTCGCATTACCGGCGATTGTTTTATACCCAGCGGAGGCTTTGGGGAATTTACCTCTCGTTGACTTTTATCGGCTAATGTTGCATTCAAGCCCGCAACCAGCTCACAAGTTTGTCGGTGCACTCTCCCCGGAGAACAAAACGGCGTCGCGCAAGCGGCGTCGTTTCGTTCAGCGATATGTTGGCGCGTTTAACCCCGCCCGAACCGCCGAAAGCCAAGTCATTTACCGTGAATTGACTTTCTACCCGTAAAGTGTGGCTAATCAGCTCCCGCCACATACGTGGCCAATTCCTTACTAGCCCCCGTAATCATCCGCCAGTGCGGCTTTGCAAAGCCGCGCAGGCTTTCTTGGAGGTCCCATGAGTCAATCCACGCCTTCCGACCAGGTAAATAACAATAATGACGCTCCGCAACAGAAAACAGCGCAAGATTCGCAGATTTCTACCCTGGCTCAGCTCGCCGATATGCCGTCAGCTGGTTTTTCTTCGAACAAAGGGCAGATAAACGAGCAGCAGACGAGCAGCCTCAATCTGCAGTCGATGTTTGCCCAAGGTCCATTATCAGACCTGGCAGCAGGCTATAACGGAACAGCCGGGAATTCTGTGGCAAACGAGTTTTCCACGTTGGGCAGCGAATTTACCGCGGTGGGCAAAGATCTGACGGCCATCGGAAACGACTTTTCTTCTCTACAGTCTGACGTGACCAGTCTGCTCAATCAATTCCAAAATACCGGTGGCTCCGCAGCATCAGGGACATCGGATGGACAGGCGGGGGGCTATGGCACTACCGGCGGTGGCGGCGACGTTCCGGGCACGACGACAACTACCGGCAGCGGCGCCGGCAGCGACGTTCCCGGCACCACCACGCCCGGTAGCACCGGAACTGACACAACCGGCACTACAACTGCAGGCGGCGACGGTAGCGGTTTTGCCATCAACAATGGGCAGTTGCAGATAAACGGCAAACTGGTTAACGGCATTGCCGTCACCGGCGAATATGTCGCAGAGGTCGGAGCGCAGCAGGCTGCCGATAACATAGCGGCGCAGTTTCCGGGCGTTGACGCCGTAAGACTGGCAACCAGCCCAGACGGCGGCGCGTTCACCAATGGCACGGCGGCGCCCAGCGAAATGAATCAAAGCGTCGACAGCATCAACCAATTCATCCAGGCTCTGTCGCAGAAAGGCATCGGCACCATCGTCGACAACCACGCCTCTGACGCCAACACGCCAAACAACGTCGCCATGGATGGAAGTGAAGCCGCATGGTTCGGCCAGCTCGCGCAGGACAATATCGGCAACAATATGGTGATGTTCCAGACGGAGAACGAACCGATGGGCAGCGATCAGGCGGTAGTTCAAGAGCAGCAAGCAGCGTACCAAGCCATTCGAGCAACGGGCTCTAACGCGGTAGTCGCATTCGATCTCGTCGGCGGCGGCAGCGCTTCGCCCATGCAATCGGACCCGGCCGCCTATAATGGCGATACCAACTACGTCATCGATGCGCACGCCTATGCCTCGAATAATCCGGATCCCGTATCCGCCCTGCAGAGTGAAATCGCCCAAACTTCCGGACTTACGGAAGCTAACGGCGGAAAGGTTCCTGTATACATCGGCGAAACAGGCAACGCGATCGATGGATCAAATATAGACCCGGCAGAAGCCCAGCTTCTTAATGCCGTATGGTCGGATGGAAGCGGCGGTGTAGCCTGGCTCTATGACGGAGTCGCCACCGGCTTCGGCAGCGGCAACGGCGCCGACATGATGACAAATCCCGACGGCAGCCTGTCCGGCTACGGGGAAGAAATTGCTGGGTTGATTAAACAAGGTGCCACCTAAGCAATAACCCGACTCTCAGATCATAAATTTTGGGCGCATGGATGCCGACCTGCAGAAAATCGCACATCTCTGCGGGTCGGCAGTCCGATTTCTACCTGACGTGATTATCTTATGGCTGACCCGTGGAATAGACTTAGCAGCAACCGTACGGACAATGGAATCCCAATGAGCACTGGCGTGAATGTCGACCATGCCTTCGCGCGTTGCAGAACGCTTCTCGACGCGCTACTAACCGTCAGCTCACTCGGACTACGCTCTGGGCTGATCAGCATCAGCTCGCAGAATTTGCACGGTTGGGTTGCATTCGAAGGCAAGCACATAGTCAAAGCTGTAGTAGTGGAGACAGCACAGATCGGCCGGGGGGCTTTGCGCGCATTATCGGCAATTCCCAATGCGACATACAGCTACAAGGCTCCCGAGGCAGAACCGGCGTACGTCGCCGACGAGGTCGACGATAGCAAGTTCGCGGTGGCCCACGACCAGACGACAATGTTCTTCGGCGAACAGGTGGTCGTATTCCGCAATCCCGTACAAGGAGTTACAAACGACGGTCTCCAGGAACACCTGCACCGTACGATGACAGACGCCGAATTCCGCAAAGGTGTACTCGGCGAAAACGTAGATCCCAACGACGAATTCATGAAAAAGGATAGTTGGCTCTCCGCACCGGAGCCGCCACTCAAGGACTTCGTCCAGCACCGACAGGAAGAGCTAGCTGCCTCTATACCGCTAGAACAGGAATTTAGTTTGTTCGCGAAAGCAGGCTATGCCATTGATTTCCGCGATCCCACTGCCGTTAACAACCGTCGCGCCTCCGGGTTTGGTGCAGCTGGGGCTTTGCCCGAGGAGAAAACCGAGTCTAAAAAAAGGCGCCTTTCGCAACTAAAGTTGATCGCGCCTTTGGCGTTGATTTTCGGATTGCTTCTCGGCGGCTTAAAATGCGCGATGGATGGAACGCTAATCGCACCTGACACTGCGCCGGTCGAAACGCCGACGAATAATGGACAGGCACCGTTCAAATTGCCCGCTGGTGAAACATCGAGCACGCCACCGTCTGTAACCACACCCATGACTGCGGCGGGCGTCAAAGGATCAGCGGCCGCCGGCACGGCCAGCACCGAAAAATCCGGCACAAAGGCACCACGAATACCTGAACCGCTGGACGCAAAAGAGTTCGCGCTGGCCAACGATCGTTCGACCTTGTTTCAATTGGACCAGCTAGTGCGCAGTTACATGTTGAAAAAAAACTACAAGCACGCGCGCGACCTTGCCGGGGCCGGCTTTCGCAGCCCGTACGCAACGCCTGAGGAGAAGCAACGGTTCTACTTGCTCTATCAGGAATCCGTTAACATGATCAAAGGACAGCTAACAAATGCGAAATAAAGGTGCGACATTAGTGCTGGTGGTGGCAGGGGTATTTATCCTCGTCATTATCGGCCTTGGCATACTTTGCTTCGTCAATCTCTTCGGCGGGTCTCGCGAATTGCAGCACCTGACGGACTCAGGAGTGCTTAACCTCGGCAAGCAGCAAGTTACCAACGGGATACCGCTGAATCAAACGGATCAGCAAATCCAGTTTAACTGCATGTGGTATCCATACTGGGACGTATCTAATCGATGGCCTGGAACATGGGAAACACCGGCAGTCATTCCAATGGATCTACCGAATGGAATGGAAGGCTCCTCCTTTGCTTATCTCGTTGATAACAACGGCAACATCAATCTGCAAAATTACAACCGAATCATCGCACAGACATTGCTGGTCGGTATGAACGCTCAAGCCGAAGGCACCATGCCGGCCGCCGCCAACGCACAAACGCTGTACGATGCCGTGCAGCGGCTGCATACATCAATCAGCGAGCGACTGCTTTCCAAACTCAGCGACCCATCGTCCTCATCATCGATTTTCATGAACACCGCCGCGGCCAACAGCCTTCGCATGCTCGGCATCGGATCGACTCCCCAATTTCAATCGGACTCATACCAAGTGTCGTACTACAGCCGCGGTGCCTGCACCAATGTTTATATCGATTCGAAGACAATCCCAGTCGGCATGACAATGCCATCCGGTTCATTGAGTACTGAGGTCGGACCCACTAACATACCTTACATGACCGGGTACGTCGACATTGAAGCCGGACCATTTGCCATCCAGGGCACACCTGTGTTTCCGGGGCAGCAGCCTCACCTGATTTCCGAGCGTGACTTTCAGACAGACCTCACATCGCCCGTCGCCAGCGGTTATGTGGCACCAAATTCATTCTCAGCGAGTTGCGGCGCCCCTAATAGCGTCACTCCGACGGCATTAAAGAACAGCTCTGCAGCGACGGTAGGCTTGCTTGGACAATCGTACGCGGGCGGGATACCCGAGGGCTATGTTGTCGTGCACAATATCATCGGCTCCGTCACCGGCACTGTACCGCAAATGATCACATCACTTGCTGCAGCAGACCAGGCAAGAATCATGACTGTATTAAAGCAGCGCCTGCACCAGATCATGCCTGAATACACGGATACGCAGGTCGTAAATTTCATCAATACCCAGGTGATAAGCCACGACAAAAATGCGCCGACATACATCTACCGCTATCCTGAGCTGAATAGCCCGCTGTATTCGGCATGGCATCAACAATTGCTGGCAACCGCTGTGCCGGACGGCACGCCGAACCAGCTCTTCGGAAGCATCGTGCCACCACCAACGTTTCCGAAGGGTCAGATCAACCGATATTATGGCGTCATCCCTGACGGCCTATTGGAGCAATATCCAGGCACCGGTTTCAAGGCGCACTGGACGCCATCATCCGGTTTTCAAAACTTGCTGGGACTATTGGCAGTACCCTAACGATCTTACGGAGGAGTCCGCTGTTCGTGGCAAACATTTTATTAGTTGAAGACGATGACGGGCTGATCAAACAGATCGAGTTGTGGCTGACCTACGAATCGCACGAGGTACAAACCGCGACCAACGGCAGATCCGCTCGGCAAGCTCTGACTAGCGGCAACTTTGATGTGATTGTCCTGGATTGGGTGTTGCCCGACGCGTCGGGCGTCGATCTCTGTCAGGAATTCCGCAAGCATGGCGGACACACCCCCATTCTCATGCTCAGCGGCAAGCAATCGACAGGCGAGAAAGTCTGCGCTTTAGATGCGGGAGCCGACGACTACCTGGCCAAACCGTTTCACCCAAAAGAGCTTTCCGCGCGATTGAGCGCGCTGCTGCGCCGTCCATTCGCTCTCAAGCCGGAGGTTATTCGCTGTGGCTGTCTCGAGCTCAATACGAAGCTGCGTAAGATATATAGCAATGGCGAAGAGCTGAGCATGCCACAGCGCGAGTTTTCCCTGCTCGAATTATTTATGGAACACCCCGGATATGTTTTCACCGCTGAAGAGCTCGTGGACCAACTGTGGTCGGCCGAATCCGATGTTTCTCCTTCCATCGTAAAAGTCTATGTTAATAAGCTGAGAAATCGGCTGGCCGATCTACGTGCGTCCGTCGAGCTGAGCACCGCGCGCGGTGCCGGATATTCCCTGAAAGAGCAAGGTTAGAAAAGCCGGCTAAATTTGCTTGACTGAAAACCAGAAAACCGAACCTTGCCCGGGCTCGCTTTCCACGCCGATGTCGCCGCCATGCGCCTCAATGAGTCCCTTGCAGATTGCCAGCCCCAGTCCGGTACTGGCACCGTTTGTTTTGCCGAAGCTTTTGAATCTTTCGAACACGAGCGATTGCTCGTCCCTGCTAATGCCTGGACCCTGATCACAGACACGCACTTCCACCCGGCTACCGGCGGCATGTACCTCTACCTTGATCTCGCCTCCAGGGGGAGAGAATTTGATGGCATTGCCTAAAAGGTTGGAAACAACTTGCACCAGTCTGTCCTCGTCGCCGAGTACTCTAGTTTCTGCCTGCTGCACTTCGATCTTGACGCCGGACTTCTGAGCCAAGCCGATCACTGAGTTTACAGATTTAGCTAACACCGCCGACAATACCACCGGCTCGAGTTTTACCGCAAATTCCCGAACATCCATTTTCTCCAGATCCAGCAGCTCGTTTATCAGTCCGATCAGCCGATCGACATCGGACTCAGTTGCCTCGATGTGCTTGTGCCCATCATCCGTTAACTTCCCGTAGTGCCCTTTCAAGAGAAGTTGCAGTGTGAACAAAAACGAGCTGAGCGGAGTACGAAGTTCGTGCGTGATCAAAGCGATAAATTGGCGCTTGGCGGCCTCGAGTTGCTTTCTCTCGGTAACATCCGAAGTTATGCAAAAGAGGACGGCGTCCGATTTCGATCTCGTTATATTCCATTGCGTATCGACCATCCTGCCGTCAGGTCTGACGATTCGCGTCTCGACCAAACTCTTATCCGCCGTCTGTTTTATATGATCGAGAGTTGATTGTTTGTCGTCAGGGTGCACAAATTGAGTGATGCTTTTGCCGAGCAAATTCTCCGGCAAATAGCCCCAGCATCGCAGCGCCGCCGGACTGACGGCAACGAATATACCGTCTGGAGAAAGCGAGCAGACAACATCGAGAGCATAATCTACAAGCGCGCGCTCACGCTGCTCGGCGATAGTAAGTGCCAGCGAATTAATTTGCGACAGCATCAATCGGCGCACCAGAAAGACGCCGCCGAGTGTCGCCAGAAAACAGAGTCCCAATGCTGCAAGCAGGAAGGTTCGCAGGCGAGCTACATCCAAATCAGCGCGTAAATAGACGGCGAGCGCGGAAACAATCAGCACCGCAGCAACGATAACCGAGGGAAGCGTGACGGCAATCTGGCTAAGCTTGCTCGGACGAATGTTCAATGTGATGGACAATCATATAGGGACTAATCGACCATGTTAGTATACAGTGATCATCACTGAGTGTTGGTTGGACACCTTCCGATGGCTAAGATCCTGCTGGTCGAAGACAACGCGCAACTTGCCGAACAAGTGAAAGCCTGGCTGCAATATGAGGAGCATATTGTAGAGGTAGCCACCGAGGGCGACGACGCGCTGGATAGGCTGCGCCACTACCACTACGACTTGATTATCCTTGACTGGATGTTGCCAGGAATGGAAGGCATTGAAGTGTGCCGGCGGCTGCGCGAACGCGGCTTCAAGATTCCGGTGCTCATGCTCACGGGCAGATCGGCGCTCACCGATACCACTGCGGGATTGGATGGCGGTGCTGACGACTACATGACGAAACCAGTCGTACCGGCCGAGCTGAGCGCCAGGATCAGAGCGCTTCTGCGCCGAGCCGCCCCCACCGAGAGCGCGGCGCTCGAGCTTGGCGATCTCTATATAGATCCAACCAAGCTGAGCGTGCGTAAGTCGGGAATGGAGATTAGCCTGCAACCGAAAGAGCTGCGCCTGCTCGAGCTGTTCATGCACCATCCGAACGAACTGCTTGCAACCAACTTCATCATTGAACATATCTGGCCCGGAGACTGCGAGGCGTCACCGAATTTAGTGAAATCTTACATCAACAAATTGCGAGCGAAGTTTGAAACCTGCCAGCGCCCGCTCGCCATCAAATCAGTCTATGGCAAAGGATATATTCTGGAGCAGATCGACTAGCCTTTACAGAATGAAAGGCAGCGCAACTATCAAAATCACGAGCACTACACTAACTGCGGCGACAAGCAGCAGGTCCACGTTCGCTTTAGCAGCAACTTTAGCCTCGGCTCGCCCCGATGACTCCTCCTCGACGAGCTTGCGAATCAACTGACTGTCGGCAGTAATGAGAGTCGCCGGCGTCATGGACTTATTCTCAAGACCGAGAAGATCATTGATGGCATTAGCCCGCAGGCTCGCCAGATACCACGAGCGCAAGCGTTGGTAGTGATATTCGGCATCTTGTTGTGGCTGGTCGGTCATATTATTTTCAAGAAGAAACGGGCACACGTTGAGCATTGCGTCGTTGTGACTCGACGTGCACAAGCAATACCGAAACATCAGCCGGTGTCACACCGCCGATGCGAGCGGCTTGTCCGAGAGTCTCAGGCTTAATCCGATTCAGTTTTTCGCGCGCTTCCTTTGCCAGGTTATCCAGTTTCATATAATCGAGCCCGGCAGGCAACTTGATGCCGTCGAATTTTTCCGACTGGGCAACTTGCGCCTTCTGCCGCGCGATATAGCCTTCATATTTGATTTCGGTTTCCAATTCGAGCGCGTGAGGGAAAGGGGCGATGCATGCATCGCCCCTACCGGCTGCATCGGCACCACACATGCGTTCGATCACGGCATATGGAACTTTGGGCCGGCGCAAAAGTTCTTCGGCGTTGATTGACTGCCGAATTTGTTCATCATACTCGGCAAGTGCTGCGTCCCACTCGGCAGACGGCTGTATTCGAATAGTTTTCAATCGCTCGTGCTCGCGCTTGATCGCTGCTTGCTTCTTCTCGAACAACTGCCAGCGCTTATCGCAAACCAGACCAATCTCACGTCCCATCGGTGTGAGCCGTTGATCGGCATTATCCTGGCGCAGCAAGAGGCGGTACTCCGAACGCGAAGTCATCATCCGATATGGCTCGCCAAGCTCTTTGCTGACGAGATCGTCGATCAGCGTGCCCGTGTAGCTCGAAGAACGGCTGAACATCACGGGCTCGCGGCCATGCACGTAGAGAGCAGCGTTGATTCCAGCGACGATGCCCTGGGCGGCCGCTTCTTCGTAGCCGCTGGTGCCGAGCATTTGTCCGGCAGCGAAGAATCCTTCCAGCTCTTTCGCCATAAGCGCGTGAGTGAACTGCGTGCCGGGCAGATAGTCGTACTCGACTGCGTAAGCCGGACGCACGATAGACGCGTTTTCCAAACCGGGCAGCGAATGAACGATTTCATGTTGCACGTGCACCGGCAAACTCGTAGAGCAGCCCTGCAAATACACTTCGTATGTTGAGCGTCCTTCCGGCTCGAGGAATAGCGAGTGGCTATCCTTATCGGCGAAGCGCACCACTTTGTCTTCGATAGATGGACAATAGCGAGGGCCCACGCCGTGAATAAGTCCGGAATACATCGGTGATTCGTGGAGATTCGCGCGAATGACTTCATGCGTCTTGTCGCTGGTGCGGGTCTGGTGGCACGGCAATTGCTGTCTGTGCGGACGCTCGTCGAGGAAAGAGAAAAATTCGTGCGGCTCGTCGCCTGGGACTTGCGGCAGGTTGGAATAATCGATGGTGCGTCCGTCGATGCGAGGAGGCGTGCCGGTTTTCAAACGGCCCATCGTGAAGCCGAGCGCTTTCAAATACGCGGAAAGTCCAATCGCCGGAAACTCACCTGCGCGGCCGGCGGGCTGCGTTTGGCGGCCGATCCAGATGGTGCCTTCCAGGAAGGTTCCGGCCGTCAAAACCACTGCGCGTGCGGTGATTGTTTCTCCAAAAGAAAGCTCAACACCTGTGACGCGATTGCCTTCGGTCAAAAAGCCGGTGACCATGCCCTGCTTGAGCGTGATATTCGGCTGCGACTCCATGAATTGTTTCATCCAGATGCTGTATTCGCGCTTGTCCGATTGCGCGCGCAGCGACTGCACAGCCGGACCGCGGCTGGAATTCAGCATTCGCATCTGAATGTAAGTAGCGTCGGCAGCAATACCCATCACGCCGCCGAGAGCATCCACCTCTCTGGTAAGCTGCGACTTGCCGGGGCCCCCGACTGCAGGATTGCAAGGCATAGCGCCAATGCTGTCGATATTGACGGCAAGCATAATCGTGCGGCAGCCCAATCGCGCCGCTGCATGAGCGGCTTCGATGCCGGCGTGTCCGCCGCCGATTACGATTACGTCGAAGTCAGATTTCATACGTGCGGGCGGGTTGCCCGCGCTCCTTTGGAGGTGCCGTCGGGCGAAAGCCCGCTTTCCCGTGAATGGTAGCGGCGGGCGACGGCCCGCTTGCTCGACGACAGAAAGGTGATAATACCAAATAGTGACAACCCGGGCAATCGGGCACCGATGGGCCGTCCCGGACTCGCAAAGTTCTTATACGATCTAGCTGGGCGAGAGCAGTGCTCAGGCGCTACAATCGATTAAAGCTGGCTACTCTTTGGGGAAAGAATAATGACCAACCGTCCTGGTTTGCTTGCTTTTGCAGTTGGGCTGTGTGGCTGCCTGGCGCTGGTCGCCGGTGCCACGAATCTCGGGCTGACCGCGCAGGCTGCCGATAAAGCCAAGGCTACAGGTAGTCAAAGCAAGGCCAAGACTGCCCCCGCTAAATCGGTGGCAGCATCTATGACGGCGACGAAAGACGCCAAGTCC
>DATNQY010000161.1:0-5585 GCA_036703785.1 Candidatus Obscuribacterales bacterium | reverse complement strand
CTTTCTCGATCTTGCGCGGCGCCACATGATCCGATTGGTTTCCGACGACTTGAACGAGACCGAGTCGTACCTGTTGACCGAGAACCTCTGTAACTTGCTGGCGCTCTCCAGCGCGGCCGACGTTCCATTAGATCGTCTGCGAACAGAACTTCAGCTCGGGGCTCTGCTCGCCTTCTGCCAGCAAAATCTACATTTTCCGGGCCTGTCGCCGCAATTTGTCGCCGAGCGCTTTGGCCTCTCGGTGCGCACACTGCATCTGCGGTTCGAAAAAATTGGTCAAACATTCGGTCGTTGGCTGCTTGAAACCCGGTTGGATGCGTGCAGCAAGGCGTTGAGAGATCCTCTTCAGCAGACTCGCAGCATATCCGAGATTGCCTACAGCAGCGGTTTCAACGATCTATCGCATTTCAATAAGACATTCCGCGCTCGCTTCGGCATGCCACCGAGCCAATGGCGCCATGAATGTGTGAAAAATAAGCTTTAGATTGTCGTCAAAACGAGCCGTGTGGCGTGTCCGAGTGCAATCAAATCGATTAGCGGACATCTGCGTTCTGGCCTGTCGAGCCGGCTGGCGGATCGAATTTGACCCTGACCATTGTGGCTCCGGCAAGAATCACAGTCAGTGAAAGATAAACGGCGAAGATCCGCAGCAACAGATGTCTGACTTTTCTTCGTTCCTGGCGACCCAGATGGTCCATGTAGAACGGATGCCGCATCACACACTCCTCGCGTTTGTTGTCGAACAACGGCAATACCGGTCCGTGGTCACGAAGGCCGCTTGATGCGGGCTTGGTTGACGTCAGCTTGCCGGACGCCGTGCCCGCTCAGCGTGAATTTCGCCTGTGCGTTCGTTCCGCCACCGCAGCTAGCGTGATTGACCGGGTTGGCGGGGGAAGGCGACGCCAACCCGGCGTATCTTCAGTTCGGCTTGAGTGTTGTGCCGGAACCGTTCTCGACCGGATCCCGGCTTGGGCCCGCGCCGCCCGGTAAGCCGGCAGCCGGTGGAGCGCTGTAGCCAGGATCGCCCAGGGCCGGACCGCCTGGGAGCTTGCCGATATCACCGAGGCCCTTGCCGATGGTTGGACCGGTGCCTGGAAGAGGACCGGGACCACCACCAGGATGGTGGATGGGCTTGACGATAGGAGTGGGACACTTTTTCTTCCCACCACATTTGTTGTCGGCTTTTCCTTTGCCTTTGCCGTCGTGATCTTTGTGTTTGTGATTGTATTTGTGATTGTGGTCGTGATCATGCTTGCCATCATGGTCATGATCGTGATGCACCTCGCGCAGCTCCAAGGCGCCCTTGTGATTGTTGCTTTTCTTGGCGACGGCGCCCTCCGTCGCCGCAAGCAGCAACGCCACCGATGCCAACGATGTAGCAAGTGCGAGTGCAGGTATTGTCTTGATAATGCGCATTCCGGGTCTCCGTTTGCTTTGTCTCTTCGAGCGTTGCCGAAATGTCGTTCGTCACATCGACCGCCACGTCGGCGATACATTTTCAGGAAGCATTACGCCTTGCTGTATCGTCGATGTGTTTGGGGTTTTTGAACTGAACTCACACTGAATGCCGGCGCGATTCAATTGACAGGATTTGCATGATGAGTCCCCCTCCGATAAGAGGAGAACTTGCGTCGATAATTCATCCTTCGCAAAAAGCCTAAATTGATGGCGTTTTAAGCATCATTCAAACGGATGATCTTGTCGCCTTCACACTCACGTTTGCGTGTGGCGAAGCATTCAGAATTGCGCCTGCGTCGCGGACGCGGATCGCAATTCATTTTACATATTGATGATGAAGAGGCAGGTCGAGCGTCAGCCGACCAGCATGCTTGAATATCCGGCGACCAGTTTGACAAGATCGGCCTGCCGGCTGACCCCAGTCTTTTCAAAGAGTCGACCGAGATGAGTCTTCACTGTCGTATCAGCAACGCCGAGATTTCCTGCAACCTGACGAACGCCGCCGACATTGACGATGGCAAGCAGGACACGCAACTCAGTTGGTGTGAGCTTGTAGGTTTTCCCAATGACTTCGGACGGCGGCGCAGTTTCCAATTCGGCCTTGCGCACAAACAGCGCCGCAACAGCGCGTGAACCCACACCAGGATTGTGCCGCGCGCTCGCGCTCAACGGCAGGACGTGTGCAACATATCGTTCTCCGCCATGACCTCTGAGCGACACAGCACTGCCCTTACCGCCGGTTTCCTCATCGACCGTGGCCGCGGCGATGATGGCGTTATGCAGAGTCTGATCGACCTGCGCGTCACTCGCCGTGAGACGACCATGCACGACGCGCAGCAGATCTCCCGTGTCCATCAAAGAACGGCTTGCGGAGTTGCCGTGGACTATTTGTCCCTCGGCATCGACAAGAAAGATCGCGGGGTTGAGACCATCGAGGATGTCGGCAAAGGTGGCGGCTTCGGCCTGTCTGAGATCAATGACCTTCCCTGTGCGTACGGCCCGGCGCACATGCGGCACGAGGAGTCCCATGCGCCGGCGCATTTCGTCATCTACCATGCCGCTCGCTTGGTTGCGGAGGATGGTCAGATACGCACAGCTGCTCGTTGATTTTTCAAGCACCGCATTCGCGGCATCGATCCAGCCTTGTGGCTGAGCCCACTCGCGGTAAAAGCGGCCCGCAAGAAATTCTTCGTATGACATGAGATCCGGAACGCTGACAATTTGTTCGAGTTCGTAGTCCGGCAAGCCCGCCACCGGATCGAACTTCCAGTAGGTTTCCGTGTAAGTCCGCACGAAATGGGGATCGACCCCGGCCTGATAGTAGACGCTGCCGGATTTGCTGACACCGTCCTTCGTTAGAAGGCCAGCGGCCTGTCCATCGACATAGCGGGCGATCTTCGCAAGGACATGCGTCCAACGCGATGCATCAAGCGCCGCATCGTAGATTTCACCAATAAGCTGAGTGAGGCCCTGATCTTCTTCCATCTCTCGTCCGGCAATACCCAAATCGCACACGGTAATACGCCAAGAGGACGACGTATTCTTGGACAAGAACGCAAATGAGTTGGGCTAAAGCGCTAAGAAGGCTGGATTTACGGGACTTGGCTAACTTTAAGTTCCGGTCGGACGGACCAGACGCAAACAATGGCCGAATACGCGTCAATTTGATTCGACCGTCCGGCGAAATCCATCAACGGAATTTGCCGACGAGTCAGAAAATCACCTGAATGCCGTCTGATCGAGCGCCGGAAGCGCCCCAAATGCCGGAACCGCTCCTGCGACAATGCAACCTAAATCACCTTCCGACAGTTGTTCGTGCATAGCTGATGGAGGCTTTCCATGAAAAACAGGTGTTTACTGGTGGCCGGAGCAGCCCTTACAGCAACTCTCACTTTGTCGGCGATGACCGCATTGGTCTCCGCTGAAGATGGCGTTGCGACTCCGACCAATCCAAGCTTCGCTCCGGATACCGGCCAGATCAACCGGGGCATTTCGCAACAGCTTTCGCCGCAACCAAACGACGTCTCCAATATGCCGACACCGGAAGAGGCGCGCGCGGCGCTGATGACTCCGGTGTCAAAGCAGCCTTCGACTGGCGATGCCTTGCCTACTACAACAACAGGCACCGGAACGCAGGAAAACCGGGAGGCGACAAACACAGGCGCCACCGGAAAACTCAATGAGCTACCGCCCTCAGGACCGATTGGATCTTTCGGCCAAACAATTCCTGCAAAATTTTCCAAGCGCAACGATATCCTTGATCGCGTCCCGATCATGGCACTCCCGTTGCCACTCACCGACGAACAACTCAAACAGATCTACGATGCGGTGATGGCAGAAAACTCGCCGCCCTCGGCCGGCGCCGAGGCACTCAAGCCCACGAGTGAATTGTCACCAGATCAGGCACTCAACGGTATGCATCCGCTGCCTGCAAGTGTGCGTGGCATCGATGGTGTTACAAGGCTTTACTATGTGAAGGCGCAAGGAAAGGTTTTGCTGGTCGAGCCAGCGGTGCGCACGGTGGTTGCGCAGATTACGTCGCAAAAATAACAAGCAGCTCAATCGGCGCCAAGGAAAGAGCAGCGTGGTATTTTGATGCCACCGGCAACTTGTTGGCGCCTCGCCCTCAAGCCAACAATACGCTTTTTGTGTTGAGAGCTCCCGTGCGCATCCTCGAGTAATGATTGAGGGATCGTATCTGCGCGGCGGCTTCGCCAATCCGTCTGGGGGAGCTACAGGCCAGTGAAAGAATTTATCAGTCTGTCGAGAAGATTCGCCGCCGATCCAACTTGGTTCTCCCCGCCGACAATATTTATGGTGACTATTCGTTTGCTCGGATCGCAATCGAAGGTGATGCGGAAGTGGCGGGTCTGGTCTTTCACCCGGAAATCAGGATTTCCCGTCCATTTGCTCGTATTGACCTCGGGGTCAGCGAACCCGAAGCGCGCAACGATATCCACGACGCGCCTCTGACACTGTTCGGTGGATGTGATTGAGTTTGGCCAATCGATACCGGCGTAGGCCTCGCGATAGCTGCGATAGTCATCAGCCGCAGCCGAAGTCGTTAGCAGCGCGAGGATCAATGTAACGCGCTTGAGCACGGATGACTCCCAAGCCCTCGGGATATCCATTCGTCAGACATATAACTCTATACCAGAGAGCAAACGCAGGACAGGCGGGCTCAGAAGTGGCATTAGCTGATATATGGCCTGACTTTGTGATATCCGCCTTGCTCCGACAGCGGACAGAAGCGGACATCAATGCGCCAGATTTAAGTGCGCTTTTCAAACCGCTTGTTGCGCAGTCCTCCTTGCCATCACTTCGTGAAGGACCGCAACATTCGTTGCCATGTTCAAGAGCATCAAAACAATCAATGGATGAAAATAATTGTTGTCTCGCAGTTCGAATTTTTATTGAGAAGCACGGAAAATATCTCTTTCCGCTGACTGGCGCATGCGCTGTCATCATTGCTGCATTTCATTATTACCATGACCTCATCGGCAACTGGCACGCTATTGAAGACCGTCTAGCGGCCTTCGCAGTGCCCAGATTCGTTGCGCGAGGTCTTGCCGTCATGCACATGACGTTCGGCCCGGCGTGATCGAGAAAGAATGAATGATGAAGGTTATCGAACAGCGGAATGTAAATTCATCCGGCGTGGCACATGCAAAAAGCCGCGAAAGACAATCTCACGAGAATTTCGGATCCGAAACGTTATTGCGAGTCACTTCGCCGCACAGAGCAACGGCTGTTAAAAGAGTCCCGGAAGTATTCGCGAAGGCCGGAGGCCAACCCCGTCTCAATTCCATCGACCTTTTACGCGGCTTGGTCATGATCGTGATGGCGCTCGACCACACACGGGACTTTTTCGCCGCCGGCGGATTCAATCCGCGCGACGTGACCGACTCGGCGCTCTTCCTGACACGCTGGATCACTCATTTCTGCGCACCAGTCTTCATCTTTCTCGCCGGCATCTCCGCATTTTTGTACGGCGTTCATCGTGATACTCGTGAAATTAGCCGCTACCTGCTCACGCGCGGCTGCTGGCTGGTGCTGATCGAGTTCACCGTCGTCCGTTTTGGCTGGACTTTCAGTTTCAAATTCGACCACCTCGTTGTTCAGGTGAT
>DATNQY010000160.1:0-16855 GCA_036703785.1 Candidatus Obscuribacterales bacterium | reverse complement strand
CGTATTCCTCGAGTACCTCGTTCACGGTTTCTCGCTTGGTCTTCTTGCCGCCGAGGCGTTGTGCTTCCTCAAGCAATTTCTCATTGATGTTCAGGTTTGTAGCCATGATTATTGCCACCGTGGAACGATTTACACATGTTTCTACACATCATATCACACATTGCGTAACACATCCCCAGCACGTGTCTTAACCACGCCGCCCACACTGGAACATGCTCATCAGTGGGACGTCGAATAAAGCAGTGAAGAGGGGTCTGCCATGAGATTGAACAAGCCTGCTTTGAAAGTTGCACCGCTGATGGTGGCATTGCTGATGTCGTGCGCTGCCGCCAATGCGCAAAGTTCTCTCGGGACAGCGGCAACGTCGCCTGCGGTTATTGCAGGCCTAGCCCGTGATAAAAGGCTGGAGCAGGCAGCAGAGACCTGCTATCCCGTACCCGATCAACTGGCGCTCTATGGCCCTCCCGGGCGAGAGCTCGGCACGCCTTTTCCAACGCCGATGGACAACTATTACAGCGGCGCCAATTCGCGGCCTGGCAATCTGGACAATTGGTACGGCAACGGTTACAACTGGTAAGCGGATTGTCGCGCCGCTACTGAGTTAAACAACCATTCCCAGTTTGATGGCTTTGACTGCCGCTTCTGTGCGGTTGTTGGCTTCCATCTTTTCCATGATGTTGCGGATGTGTGTTTTGACCGTATCAATGCTTAGGTAGAGCTGGTGGGCGATTGCTTGATTGCCCAGGCCGTTGGCAATCATTTTGACAATTTCTTTCTCGCGCTCCGACAGAAAGTCGAGCTGTTCTTTTGGCTGGGATTTCGGCTGTTGCGGCGCCGCATGGCGGTTGGTAGAGGCGCGCACCACCTTCGTCCCCACCGCCGGATCGAGCCAGATAGCGCCCTGCATGACTGTTTGAATCGCAGTTAGAAGTTTGTCGATATCGCTGGTTTTCACTACGTAGGCATCGGCACCGGCTTCCAGCGCGTCGAAAAGGCGGCGGTCGTCTGTGTGACCGGTAAAAATCACGACGCGCGTTTCCGGTAACTGTTGTTTTATAGCTCGTGTTGTCTCGATGCCATCCTGCCCCGGCAAATCGAGGTCGAGCAAAACTACCGATGGACGGCATGCGGCAATCTTCTCCATGGCTGACGTGCCGTTATCAGCCTCACCCACGACTTCCACCTGTCCGGTGCGGGGCAGAGCCATTTTCAGACCCAGACGCACAATCTCCTGATCCTCGGCAATGAAAACTCGAACCATGGCGCCACCATCCCCGCTTACCTATCCATCATCATTGGCCCGTTTGATTTGGACTATCCCTCAGACGATGGAACTTCGTGGGTGATAGGGTTAACCCTTTAGGGGCGGCCCGGTGCGATACGTAGTCTCCCCAGCGACAATTTCGCCTGGTTTATAAACAATATGGATTATGAGACTAAAACCTGCTTTGTTAGGGATGGCTTGGCTATTGGCCGCACAGGCGCCGGTTTTTGCCGAAGATGGCGCCGATCAACAATGCCTGCCGCCCAGTTTGGAAACACACGCCACCGCAAAAGTGCCGCTATTGAAAGCGGTCATCGTCGAACAGCAGGACGCCTGGCAGGCAAAGCCGAAACAACCTGGTGCTGCCACACAGCAGATAAAGCTGCCGCAATTTAGCTTGCCCTCGCGGTCGAAAAGCAGCCAGCGACCGCATCCTGCCGCTGCCCAATTCAAATCTGCCGGTTCTGGATCCGCTCCATCCGATACGCAGCGGGCAGCGCAGATCAAAGAAATGAACAGCCTTCTGCAGAAATATCAAAATGCCGGCCAAGCGGGTCATCGGCGTCCGCTGATGCCGCACCTGGCTACCGCGCCGCAGCTCAAGTCTGCCGGCTCTGCTCAAAGCGACCAGTTGCAGCGTGCCGAACAGATCAAGCAAATGACCGCAATGCTCCAGAAATACCAGCATGCAGGCGATGCCGGATATCATCCACCGCACATGTTATCGCTGGCTCCGCCGATTTTACCGGCTGCCGCTGCCCCGTCCTTGCCGATTCGCCTGCAGGCAGCAGCAAGGGTAAACAACCAGGCGCCGAAAGCCGCTCAAAAGCCCGCCGCCAAGCTTCCGCGTTGGGGCGATAAAGATTGCCTTTGCCATGCCGGGCTTCGACTTTTTCAGGAAAAGCGCTATCTGGAAGCTGCCGATGCCTATCGCAAAGCCGGGGACAACATGCTGAAGGCATGGGGACGGCAGACCAATGACGTCGCCAACGCCGTGCGCGGCGAGGGGATATGCTACAGCGCTGCCGGACGCGGACAGGAAGCGAAAGTGTTTTTGCGCAGCGCCGCCGAGATGTATATTCGCTGCAGCAACGGACATCCGCCTGCGGAGCTGGAGACGACCATTCTCGATCTCAGCCAAACCTATCGCAATATCGGTGCCCTCAATACCAGCAACGCATTAGAAGCCGATGCGGCAAAGATTTGCTTGCTGTCGCGGCTGAATCCGCCCCAGGCTATTGCCGAGTTGGACCGCCTGGCTTGTTATTAAACGGTGCCACCATGTATGGTGCCGTTTCGTCACCCGGACAAACGTTGTGTTGTTGGGTTCAGCCTGCATCATACCGTCGTCGTCTTTCCTGGTCCATTGTTAACGTTATAAGTCACTTGCTATTGACTACCGTCCACGAAATATCACAACCCTTTCCACAGGTATAGCCGTTAAGACGGGGTATATAAGATTCTGTGGGAACGATCGGTTGCGCATAACACGGGCTGGATGGGCTTCGTAAACACAGGGAAACTCAAAGAAGGGGACGGCATGCGCCAACCCCTCGAAATCGTTTTCGGCGCGCAGCTGAAAAACGGTATCCTGCGCATTTTGTCTAAAGATATTTCGGGCAGGTTGGCTATAGTCCATGGACAGACAATCACCGGCGCTCACGTTTCAACTGATGGATCCACGGGACTAGCCGCGGTTCGCGCCCTGCTGACTGTAAACCGGGGCATGTTTGCCTATTACGAGCCGGACAACATTCAGGAATTCAATGAATTGAACGAAGGTCTGGAGATTCCGGTAATTGAGTTACTTGATGGCGAGCCGGTTCAAGCGCTGGATACATTTGTGTCCCGTATTGGAGCGGCCTATCAGGCAGCCGCCGGCGACGCCGGACCTACACCTGAATCAGTTCTCGATAGACTGGTGAGTTCGGCGCGCACGACACTTACCGGCGTTGCCAGACGCACACTACAGGGCTTGCAAAAGCTGTCATCCAGACCACCGGAGCCTACGCCGCCTACCGATGCGGCGGCACGCGTCTTTAAAGATCTCGAGCAGTCACTGGCCAAAAGCCAGGCCGCTTTCAGCTCCGGCGAATTCGTCGTCGGTTCGCCTGCTCCTTCGGCGCCTCCTCCGGGACCACCGGCGCAGAGCGTCGCCGAACAGCAAATGACTTATCAGCCGAACCAGATGTTCGCACCGGCGCAAAGTTATGTCGCGCCCCAGCAGTTTGCCGCTCCTCCCCAGCAGCCTGCCCCCACGGCCGCCGGGCCCGGGCAACCGCCGCAAGACCGGCAATCACAAACGCAAGGTCAGCCGGAATGGAGTGCGATCACTGCCCCCACCTCATTTGATGCGCTGCCGGAAAGCGAGCGACTGAATCCGGCAGGCGATGGGCAAACGCTGTCACCGATTGCCGGCCAGCAACGCTCAGTTCCGCCGATTCCGGGACAAACCGACTACAGCTTGCCGACCCAACCTGGACAGCCGTTGCCTGAGGCTAAGCCACCGGTGCCGGCTTCGCAAAATTTCGTCATGCTGTCCCAGCAATCGCAGGCAATCAGCCAGCAAATGCAAGCCGTGCAAATGGGGCAGCAACAGGCGTCGCAGCAAATGCAAGCAGTGCAGCCGCAGCCGCCATCGTCCCAGCAGCCACGCTCACAACAAATCCAGGCATTGCAATCGCAGCAGCAGATGCCTCCGCAAGCGCAGCAGTGGGCGCCCCCGCCGCCGCAGCCAATGCCGCCGCAGCCGCAACAATGGCAGCAGCAACAGTTTGGGCAGGCTCCATCCGCTGTCCCCGGCATGCCACCAAATGCGGTGCCACCTCGATCCGCTCAAGACGAGAACATATTCCGCCGAACCGCTCAAAAGATCGTCTCACGATTGAAAATGGCGAAGGAGGAGGAAGAGCAGAAGGCGAAAGAGCGCGAGAAGGAGAGACTGGCTCAGGAAAGGGCCGCCGTCTCGCAGGAGCGTCTTCAGGAAAGCCAGCGGTTGCGCACAATCGAACTGGAAGTCGTCGATGAGACTGAGCAATCGGCGAAGTTTGACTGGCGATCGGATAAAGCAACCCTGATGGGAATTTTGATAACGGTGGTCTTTGTCGGCGGCTTCATTCTATGCAAAGTTCTCGGTGATGCCACCGGGCCTGGTCAGGCCATGCACAAAGGCGAGCAATACATGGCCAAGCATGAACCCGAGCTGGCCATAAAAGAACTCAACGTTGTGCTCAATCAGCAGGCTTCCGACGCCAAAGCGCTGGCGCTGCGGGCGGCTGCTTTTGAACAGATCGGGGATTGGCATAGCGCAATCAATGATTATGACAAATTGGCCAGCGTCAATCCATCTGCCATTACCCCTTCTGTTGCCGTGACGCGGGCATTGTTGTTGTATAGAATAAAACGTTATCCCGATGCGCTGACTGCCTGCGACGAGCTGCTGTCCAAGACACCGGACGACAAGCGCGCCTTGACTATTAAGGGTATGGCACTGGCGCGCAGCGGCAAGTATGAAGATGCGCTTGCGTATTTGACCAAGGCGCCAAGCGACATGGCCGTGGCCGCCAAAATCGATCAAGCATATTCATACTTCAATCAGAAGCAATACGAAAAGGCGCTTGATTTTTATACGCATGCGGTTGCCGATTTGCCGCAATCGTTGCCGGTGCGTCGCGAGCGCGCGATGGTTGAGCTGAAGATGGATAAGACGCGCGATGCGATCAACGACTTAAAAGCAGCCACCGATCTTGATCCACGCGATGCGGAAAATTTTGCAATGCTTGCCGATGTTTACGAACAGGCCGGTGATTTCGATCAGGCACTTAAGTCCTACAAGAGCGCCGTCGCCCTCGAATACTTGCCGGGCAAAATGTATTTTGGCATTGCCCGTTGCCAGATGAAACTCAAGGCTTACGACGAGGCGAAGGTCAATTGCGATCGAGCCGCTGCGCTCAGGCCTGAGGATGAGGACATTCAGAAGCTATCCGAGAAGTTGGCGTCACTTTCGAAAACGACTACTCATACTTACTCGCCGATAACGCCTTCCGCACCGGAGTCATCCACCAATCCGTCCGACCTCAGCAACATGAGTGTGCAAGCGCTGGTGAAGGAAGGAACCGCCGACGTACGCAACAAACCCGAACGCGCGGCTGAATATTTGGAAGCCGCCATCAACAGGGGCGCCAGCGATACGAATACACGCTTGAATCTGGCTCGCGCATTAATGAATGCCGGTGATTATAAAAAGGCCTATCAACATTTCTTGTCCATCGAGCACAACGGCGCTCTTCCTCCACAAGATTTGTTTAACTCGGGGCGCTGCGCGCTTTCTGCCGGCATGACCGATGACGGCATCAGCATTCTCAATCGTTGCTTGGCGCAGCGACAAAGCTGGATGGAAGTCCGACTGGAGCTTATCAAGGCGCACGTTAATGCCGGACATATGGATAAAGCTCAACTTTTGGCAAACCAGGGCTGCGCGCAGGCTGCTACCGACTACGAGCGGAATCTATATAAATCCGCATTGACCAAAAAATAAAATCGCTTTGCCGTAATTACCACATAGGTTTTGCCGGTTGATTGCCAAACGGTATTCGTATCCTCTGCCTGCGTTGTCGGAGGGGTAGCGATGAAGTTTAGACCACAGGCGTCAAACGCCTTGCCGGAAGGCATTATTCCCTGGGTTGCACGTTATAGCGGCATTTGCCATTGCGGCAAACGTATCCGCCAGGGCACCAACTGCAATTTTGATAAGCTGACGCGCAAGCTGGTGTGCAAGTCGTGCACTAAGCTTGCCGCCGCCGGCGTGGCTGCAAACGTGCCCGCGTCGGCCGCACAGCAGGTGATGGACCGCCTGAAACAGATTTATGTGATGCCCAAGCCGTTGAGCGCGGAGGTGGAAACCGAGATGGAGCAACTGCTCTTGCGGTTGCGCACCGAGTTCTCATCTGACTATTCGGCCCGGCGCTTGCTGGCTGAGATGCTTGGTCTACAACTGAAAGGCGAGACTGCATGTATAGCCATGCGCTACGGCGACCGGTGCCATGGCTGCTCGGAGCACCAGCTTGCCGGCACTGCGGCTGTCTGGTGCAAAAGTTCGCATCGCATATGGTGCCTGGAGTGCTTCGCGGCCCGCAAGTGACCTCTTCCTGTGCCTTTGTGTAAGCCGCTTCTGGAAGTGGCTCTTGGCTGCCTGTGGGCGCCGGCTTGGGTTTTTGCCGTGGTATATGAATTTCAGGGCCCCGATGTCGTGAACACGCACAAACACTCGAATTTAGGCATTATCATCTGCGCAGTCATTCTGTGCCTGGTTTTGCCTGCGCACTTGTTGGTGCTCGCCAGCGGACAGGACAGCTCTTTGCCCCCGTCGCCGTTGCCGCTGATTTTATTGTTCATAGAGTTCCTTGTCGTGGTCGTGCTTATCGTCTTTGCCTGGAAAGCAGGACAGGCGGCGAAAGCGAGTGCCTCTGAAGTGCGCAAAGCGCTTGAGACCGTAGGCTCTTATATGAAAGATGACCGCAAGCACAAGGCTTCTGATTCGCGCATCCACGTTGATTGCGGGCTCGCGCAACTTCTTAACGAGCTGGGGCTACAACTATCCGAATACCGCCGCACGGCGCGCGAGCTCATAGATCGGGCAGTAGATGTAATCTGCGTAATTGATTTCTCCGGACAGATAGCCACGGTAAACCCGGCTTGCAAGAGTGCCTGGGGTTATACGCAGGACGAGCTCGAAGGACAGCCTCTCACCAAGCTGTTCGAGACCGATGAAGCGAACCGAATTATGAGCTCGGTGCTGGGTGCATCGCGAAGCATCGACAAAATCGTTTTTGAATCGCGTTTGCGGCGCAAAGACGGCGAGCTGGTTGACGTAATCTGGACAGGGCACTGGTCGGCCCGTGAGCGCGGATTTTTCTGCATCGTGCACGATGTCTCTCAGCAAAAGCAGCTTGAGCGCATGAAAGCCGAGTTTATTGCCATGGTGACGCATGATATCCGGGCGCCGCTGGCGACGGTGGAAGGCGTGCTTTCGCTGATGGAGCAGGGCGTACTTGGTGAAATGTCTGATAAAGGCAAAAAGATTGCCCAGGGAACCCGCAAAGAGTGCGGACGGCTGCTGCGCCTGCTCAATGATATGTTGCAACTGGAAAAAATTGAAGCCGGCTCTTTCGACCTCGAGTGCAGTCAAATTGATCTGGCAACCGTCGCCGCTGATGCGATCGAAAGCGCCGGTTCCTTCGCCGAAGGGCGGGGAGTCAAACTCGAGTTGTCTTGCGCTTCGGCAGCCTGCTGGGGCGATGAGATCCGCATTTCGCAAGTATTGTTGAATCTGCTTAGCAACGCTATTAAATATACGCCCGAACAATCCGTCGTCTGCGTAATTGTAGAGAAAAGACCGGGCTCGGCTTACATCGCGGTTCGGGATTATGGGCGCGGTATTCCGCGCGAGAAGATCGAAAAGATATTCGACAAATTCGAGCAGGTATCCTCTGCCGACGCACGCGAAAAACAAGGCACCGGACTTGGACTGGCCATTTGCAAGGCGATCATTTCGCAGCACGGCGGCGAGATTGGAGTCGAGTCCGAGATCGGCAAGGGAAGCACGTTCTGGTTTAGCATTCCTGATAAGTCCGGCGTCGACTCGTCGAAAACGCTGGCCGGTACAACGCCTGATCCAGCTCCGGCGCGATGACTGCCACCGTGCAATTCGACACCGGCTATCACATCGATGCGCGCTACACCATCGAGAAGATATTAGGCACTGGTTCGTTCGGCACCGTCTATCTTTGCGATGATATGGAATTGGGGCGCGCAGTGGCAGTGAAGGTGTTGCACAAACTGTCGCTGCTCGCGGTTGGAGATGAAACTCGCCAGCGGTTTTTTCGCGAAGCCAGGGCGCTCAGCCAACTCAAGCACAAGTACATCGTTAACGTGCATCGAATCGGCGTCCTGGATAGCGGACAGGCATTCCTGGTGATGGAATACGTGTCCGGCAAGTCTCTTACCCAAGAAGTCGCCGCGAAGGGATCGCTTGCTTTCAACGAAGCAATGCGACGCGCACTGCAAATTGCCGAGGCCCTTCATCATGCGCACAGTGAGGGAATCATTCACCGGGACGTGAAGCCGGATAACGTACTGGTGGTGGAAAGCGGCGGACAAGATTCGATCCGCCTTTTGGACTTCGGCTTAAGCGCGTTGGTTCAACAAAGCGATCAGGGGCCGTCACAATTGACGCGCACCGGTTCGATCATCGGCACGCCGATGTATGTCAGCCCTGAGGTGTTCCGAGGACACGCCGCCGATGCCCGGTCTGATATTTATTCGCTGGGCTGTGTGATTTTTGAGATGATCGCCGGACACCCGCCGTTTCAGTCGGATGACATTGCCGAGGCCATGATGCACCACCTCAACCAACAGCTACCGGATCTAAAGCAACTTGATCAAGAGGCAAAACTGCCGTCTGCATTGCAGCTTTTTCTCAACAAAGCCACCGCCAAAGAGCGAGAATCAAGATACGCCAACATGCAGGAAGTGATCGACGAGCTGCGGTCGCTTTTACAAATAAACAGTGAAGCGAAATTCAATCCCAGCAAATTTCGCCAGATGCCGGGTAACAGTGCCGTGTCCGCCGGAAATCGGATTCGGCCATTCAGCCACGCCGTGGTTTGCATATTGATCGCTGTGGCTGTTTCGGTGCTTGCTGCGGTCTGGTTTGCTTTCGTCAATCCTCAGCAATTTACTAGCATTGCAGGCAGCCTGCTACCGCCTGGGGCAATGGTGCGTTTGCTGCCGCATGCTTCTTGGCTGATTCAGCAAGTGGCTGGACTGTCCAGCGCCGAGGCTTTTGCCGCGCACACATTACGCGCTCCTGTTATTCGTTCGTGGTCGCCGCAAGATAGGCTGACTTTGGCTTGTTCATACGGCCGGCAATTTCAAAGCGATCGCAATGCCGCCAGTTTATGGCCGTTTCTCACTGAGATTCTCCAGGACAGTTTGGAGTGTGTGCGCATGGGCCTTCCGCCTGCCAGTGCGCAAGACGATGCTACCGTTGGTGATGCCCTGCAGTTTTTGCGCTATACGCAACTTACAGAGAATCAGTGGCTTGCTCTGACTCGACTGTTGGATGCGAATTACCACTCGGTCGCCAACATGCAACATGTGTGGCATCGCTCTATAAACGCGGAACGTGTGTCCAGGCTGTACGCGGATGCCAGCGAGCATGAGGGGCAGTACCGCGGGCAGTTAGCCGAGCGCGCCGAGAGGCAGTGCGAACGCTTGATGAGCGAAGCGCGGGCGCACGAATATGATCGCGATCCCCAAGGGTTCCTTGATGCCTTTTGGGTTGCGTTAAAGTTCGCCCAGCAGTGCAAGTTGGACAGCCAGATCGTCGTGGCTCGCCAAATGCAGGCGAAGTTCGACATTCGGCGCCGACAGTGGAAAAATGCCTGGGACGATTTGCACGAACTGGATGCCATGGATCGAAAGGCGTTCACCGAGGAGTCTTGGGCTGAGCACGAGCAGATTAAGGAGCAGTTGCGGCCGTATGCCTCACGATTTAGCCAATAACCGCCTGCACCTGATATTGCCCGAATATACCTTGCTGCAACGGCACGGCGTGTTGCCAATTTGCCCCAAAGAGTTTATTTTGGCCTTGTTATGAGCGATTCCCCGATTAAAGTGCTGGTCGTCGAAGACAACTCGTTCATGCAATCGACGATCGAGCGCATGGTTATTGACATGGAAGGTGTTGAAGTCGTCGGGTTGGCAGCCGACGGAGTGGCTGCGGTCAAGGAAGCGCTCGCCACGAAGCCGGACGTTATTTTGATGGATATCGTTTTGCCCAAAATGGACGGTATTGAGGCGTCCCGTAAAATCAAACATGAGCTGTCCGACGTGCGTATTCTCATGGTCAGCGGCGACGAGGGTGATGACTCCATCGTTGCTGCCTTTGCCGCCGGGGCAGATGGCTTTTGCACAAAATCTACGGTGTTGGAGCAGTTGGAGCGGGCAATTCGGACAGTAGCTACCGGTCAGACGTGGCTGGACCCCGTTATCGGCGAGAAGATCCTTTCCGGGGAGGGCTCCACATCGGCCCTGAGAGCTACCGTGTTCACCAAACTGGGACTGACTGCCCTCGAGATAACCGTGTTGCGGCTTTTGATTAAACGGGTGGCTGAAGATCAGATTGCCGGCGACCTGGCGATGACGCTTGAAGAGGTGAAGGCGCACGTGCAGACGATCCGTGGCAAGCTAATGGCCAAGCAGAAGACCTGAGTGCAGAATTAATCTAGGTGGGTCCTGACGACGCGCAGTGAGTGCAAGGCGGATATTCTTTCGAATATGACGGCTGCTTGAGATATTCTTCCGGCGGATATTTCCAAAACTGCGAGACGTTGGGATACGTAAAAATTACCGTGTTCTGCAATTTGCCGTGTTGGCGCTCGGTTTTGCGAACGTAAATGTTAACGGTGGCTGAGCCGTAATCGTCAATTTTCAATGGCCCGCGGGGTGTCTGTTTGAGTTCGGTTGCTTTGAGTGCGGCGAGCAATTTTTCTTTGTCGTCCACTTGTCCTTTAAGCGAGTCGATTGCTTTGTGGATAAACATCATTGCCGTGTAGCCGTGCTCCGAATAATAGCTGGCATCGGAATTGTATTTGTCCTCGAATGCTTTGACGAAACGCTTGTTGGCCGGTGTGTTGAGCGCGGTGCTGTACAGGCTGGTGCTCACCCCTCCGACCAGCTCGTCGCCCATTCGCGGATAGAAAGACTCATCAAAATTCGCCAGTACGCCTACGAGGGGCAATCTGATTCCCAGCTGCTTGAATTGCTTGGGAATGATCTCACAGGACTGTCCGGCGTTGGCTAGATAGACGGCATCAGCATCCTTGCGTATTTGCTTCAACAGCGGCGTGAAATCAGTGAAGCCCAATGGTGCCCATAACTTTTGTACTACTTGCCCGCCCAGCTCTTCAAAGGTCTGTTGAAAGCCGCCTGCCGCTTCGTAACCGTAAGCATAATCAGAAGCGATAACGACAACTCGCTTGTAGCCCAATTTTTTGTAGGCGTATTCCGCCATCGGATGGGCGCAAATCGTCGACGTGTAACATGTACGAATTATCCAGCGATTGCGCTTTCGTTGAGTCACATCGTTGGCTCCGGCCGACACTACCACAAAAGGAATTTGGTACTGCTCGACAGAGGGTGCGATTGCATATAGACAGCTGGAAAGATACATGCCGCTCAGCAAGTTGACCTTGTCTTGTTCGACCAATTTTTTCACTTTGGCTTTGGCTGTCGGCGGGCTGCTCTCATCGCTTTCGACGATTAGTTGAACCGGTCGTCCGCCCATTTGATGGTGAATCTCGTCTAGATAAAGGTTCATACCGTCTACGATCCGGTGCCCTGCCTCGGCCGATTGGCCCGATAGGGGCACGATGTATCCGATCTTGATCGGTTGTTTGCCCTGATCCGATGTGGCGGCCTGAGCCGGAAGCGATGCCGGTTGCCAGCCGGTGACAGGCAGAACGGCTGCCACCAAGAGCAGTATCATCATCACAGTTGCCGAAGATGTGATGCCGGCTGTCGGGCCGCGAAGAACCGATTCAGTCATAACCAGTGATTCCTTTTGTCGACCTGGGCATTTTATCGGGAACCACGGCGCGTCGCAACGCCGCCCAAGAGTGATAGCGGCGCGGATTGCCGATTGTGCACGATTCCGGGCATATATCTTGATGACAAGAATAAAGCAGTCGCCTAGTTACGCCAATGGAATGAATCGTCTATTCGACCAACACCAGCCTCTCTTTCGGCACATCTTTCTTGCCGAGTGGTTTTTGTTGATTCTGGCGATGATCATGAACTCGCTGGCGCTGCCCTTTCGTCACGGGCTGGCTGTGCAAAGCATGATCGTCAGCTTAGTCATGCTCACTATGTTGGCGCTGCTTAGCCTGCAATTCCCTGACCGTCCGACCGACCGCTTGCTCAAGCGCGTCTGCTTCATTGCTGCCCATTTCATTTTAGTCACCGCCGTTCTTATCTCGGGCATCAGCACCGTCAGCATGCCCCTTTACCTGCTCACAATCGCCAAAATTTGCCTCTTGCTGGAAGGGCGGCCGCGTTCGGTAGTGCTGGGATTTTGTCTCTTCGCAGCACCGGTTGCCTATAGCGTCAAGGTCAATATCGCTTATATCCTGGGCAATCATGCCTTGCCTTCTTCGCTGATTACGGTAATTCTGTGCGGCATCTTGGTGAACATCGGCAACATTGGTTTGATGTGCGTGGTGGCAGTCTGGATGCTGTCGCTGGTCTCGGAGCAAAGGCTGCGTGACAAGGCGGAGCGCCTCTCGCGCGAGGTGGAAAGCCTGGCTAAGGAAGTGGAGAGAGCGCGCATAGCCAGAGAAGTGCACGATACTCTCGGACACACGCTGACCTCGCTCAAGCTGCAACTGGAAGTGGTGCGTCGCTTTGAAGGCGTCGACGCCTTCAAAGCCCGGGAGGCTCTGCAGACGGCGGAGCAATTGGCGGCGCGGTCGCTTTCCGATGTGCGTATTACCTTGGGTTCAATACGAAATGCTGACTCCAGCTTCAACTTCAACGAGGCAGTCGATGCGCTCGTCAAGGACGCCCAGTCGAGCGAAGTTTTGTCGGTGCAGACCGAGCTTGTGCAGGCGGACATACCGGGGACGGTCGGCTACCAACTGTTTCGCATCTTGCAGGAGTGCATGACCAATACGCTCAAGCATGCCGAGGCTAAGTCGGTAAAAATAACTGCCACCGCATGTGATGGCATAGTGAAGCTTGTGTTCAAAGATGACGGCAAAGGGTTGAACGGCAGCTCGGGCGCTGATCGCTACGGCATGAAGGGCATGCAGGAGCGGGTGGGGAATCTCAAAGGCAAGCTGTCCATTGAAAGTGCAAGCGACGGCGGCACTCAGGTAACCGTGGAAGTGCCAATCGAAGGGGCTGCGACATGATCAAGCTGTTAGTCGCGGACGATGAGCATCTGGTCAGACAAGCGCTGGTGTCGCTGCTTTCGCTGCAGGCGGATTTCCAGATCGTCGGGCAGGTCGCAAACGGCGAGCAGGCGGTGAAGACGGCTGTAGATTCGGCAGCCGACGTCGTACTCATGGACATTCAGATGCCTGTGATGGATGGCGTGGCTGCCACTGCTTTAATCAAGAAACAGCGACCCCACACTCAGGTCTTGGTTCTAACCACTTACGATGACAATCGTCTTATCGCCGATGCTATGAAAAGTGGCGCCGGTGGTTATTTGCTGAAAGACGCCGGCGCCGACGAAATTGCCGCCGCAGTGCGCGCCGTTCACCAAGGCTATACGGCGTTGGGAGCGTCGATCGCGCCGAAATTGGTATCGCAGCTTGCGGCCGTTGAAAGTGCGGCCGGTCGCCCCGAGAAGGACAAGCTCACACCACGAGAGCGCGAACTTCTGCGGCTTCTTAAGCAAGGTATGACCAACGCCCAAATGGCCGGGCAGTTAGGTATCACCGAAAAGACGATTCGCGATCACATGGTGAATATTCTCGCGCAGCTCAATCTGCGCGATCGCACGCAAGCCGCCCTCTGGGCCCAACGGAATCTGGATTAGGTTAGTCGCCTTCGCCGAAATCGAACGCGGCGATGAACTCAGCCTGTTCAGCGTCGTCTTCGATGTAGAGTGCGGTTATGTCGTCGCGCGTGCCGGAGCTGCACGACGGGCAACTGGTGTGACCGAAAGAGAACTCGAATTGAACATCGCAGGGCAGACACAAATAAGTGCCGCTTGCTCGCAACTGAGAATTGACGTCGGGGATTCCAGAAAAACTTTGAAAAGCAGGCATGCTCAGTCCCTCCATAACGTCTACGAAAGCGACCCTGACACGCTCGCCAGCGTGCCCACATGTTGTCCTCCCGCTAAGAGAATAAAGATTCTTGCCGGATATACAATGGACAATCTTTTTAATCTGCGAAATGGGTATCTATCTAGTACACACGGCGTCGTCGAAGTCACCGGTCCGCGTTGCGGACAAGGAGTGGTTTTAATTGGCCAGCAGAGCAAAAAAGACCAGCAGCAAGAAAGCTGGAAAAGTATCCGACCCGATCCAAAAGGACCAACCCTCACCTGTAATTAATCGGCGCGCGGTAAAAGCGAAAGCGGCGTCGCCCTCGCCAGCGTTGGTGATGATCGAAGAGCTAGAACGTCTCTTGCAACTCCAGCAATCAGGTGCAGCCGATGAGGCAAGCAGTGCAGACACCTTGAGCACGCTGGCAGAGTTGTGCAGGCTGAATGGCTATGGGGAGCGGGCGGAGATTTACTTTCGCCGGGCTCTGGCCGTGCGCTCACTATATCTCGGCAAGGACCACGCCTCGACGGCGCACTCCGCGTTTGCCGTCGCCGAGCTCAGTTGCAATTCCACCGACTTGAACGACGCAGAGCAGATTCTGCGCTTTTGCCTTGAATCCAACGTGCGCCGGGCCGGGCCCCAAGGTGGCGAGGTGCCCGCTCTTTTAGACAAACTGAAGCGCGTTCTCGAGCGGGAGAAGAAGGATTCGGCAGAAGCGGAGCGTTTCATGGCCGCCACCGTTTATAACGCCGTCAACGACGCTCTGGAAGTGTTTCCCGTCGATTTCTATAAAGAGTGGGGCAAAGAGCTGCTTGCACACAAACAATACAAGCAAGCCGAAGTTCTCTTCTGCTGCCTGCGCGATGTGGTTTTGGCTCTCAGCCCGGATTGCTTGCACCTGGCACAGATTTTGCAGTTGCTGGCACTGTCGTTGGCCGGACAAGGTAAAAAGCCCAATGCGGTGCGCGTGCAGAACAAGGCGCTTATTAAGTTCGAGCAGCTGTTAGGACCCAATCATCCGGAAGTCGGGCGTTGTTTAGGACGACTGGCAGATTTGCAATTCGCCAATGGTGAATACAAGCAGGCTTTGTTCAGCGCCGAGCGGGCTCGCAGTCTTTTGCAGCTTGCTCTGGGCAAAGATGATGCTGAAACGGTGACTGCTCGCAACCGGATCAAACGATATAAGTTCAAATTGCAAACTAAGCTGAACACACGGCGCATCTCTTCCGCGCGCGCTCAGGTAGAACTGTTAACCGAGAAAGTAGAAGCCGAGCGGCAAGCACAGAAGCGTAGAAATGCAGCGGCGCAGCCGGTGGAAAGCACCACCGCCATCGAAACCAGCACCGATCGCGCGCCGGCTGCGGCCAGTCGTGAATCGCTCGCCAATCTTGTGCAAAGCGAACTCGACCAGGCTGCCCTCGTTTTCCCTGAAATGACCGACAAACTATCGGTGTTTCTCTGGGAAAAAACGATGTCCGCGGGAAGGCAAGCCGCCCAGGTCGGCAATGAGAAAGAAGCAGAACGCATGTTCAGCCTGGCTATGGAAAAAGCACGTCACTTTGGCGAAAACAGCAGCCGCCTGTGGGATTCGATGTGCGAATTGTCCTCGCTTTACTCGAGCACCGGCAAGTTGTACAAAGCCGCACAACTCTACCAGCAGGTCATTGTCTCATGTGAGAAGACGTGCGGAACCAATTCGCTTCAACTGGTGCCTTATTTGTTCCAGCTGGCGCAGAATTACTCCGCTGAAGGAGAGCTTCTCAAAGAGAAGAAAATCATCCAACGGATTATTCAACTATACGTCGATGCCGGTGCCCCTGATTACCAACTGGCGCCATATAAGGAACGTTTGCTTGCCCTCAGCCGCGAATTGACCGAGGTTTAGCACTACATATGGTGCCTAATGAAGACGAGAGGCAGTAGCTTCGTCCTGTTTGGCCAGATCGTTTTGTCCAAGCGAGTATTCGACGATTGCTCGTTGCTTGTAGGGTTCGGCTAAATACGGTTTTAAGGCGATGGCGCTTGTGTAGTCGGCTAGCGCTTTGTCGGAATTGAACATGGTGTAATAGGCATAGCCGCGTTTCATGTACGCGTCATAGTTGTTCGGATTGGTTTCCAAAAATGCTGATTCCTGGCGAATGGTCGTTTTCGCGTCGCTGACTGTTCCTTTTATGGCGGCGTGCTCCCACGCTCCGAGCATGAACTTTGCCACCATGTAGAACAAGAAGAAACCGAGTCCGAGTCCCAACGGCCTGAAATACATAGTTTGCTTTCCTCGTTTAGTAACGGCACCTGGCCTGTTGCAACTACTCTATTTGGTTCTTGCCAAGAGGGCGCCTGGTTATAACCAATCCTTCAGTTTCAGCGATGGATGCACCCGAATGGGCGAGTAGGCATGATAAAACTGCCATCACTCCATTAGGTCCATTGATGCCTCCTGGGGGTTAGCTAAACACTCTAGCCCGGCAGCGGCACCAGATTCAGTACCACTCAACTAATCCTGACTGCCGATTTGAGTATTCTCGAGCGCCAGGTCTTCAAACGATTCGCCGGTGGGCGCCTGAGTGCTTTCAATTTGCTGAATTGCGGTTCTGATTCTAGTCAGCAGTGAGAACTTGATGGACTGGGCCGTTTCCGTATCTTGGGCCAGCAATTTATTGACCTGCTCGATGGTTGTGGACTTCACGAACGCGAGTATGGCGCGCAACTCAGCGCCGGAAAATTGCAGATTGGATAAACGGCCTGTATATTC
>DATNQY010000159.1:0-36248 GCA_036703785.1 Candidatus Obscuribacterales bacterium | reverse complement strand
GAGCTGGTCGACAAGTATTCACAAGAAACGAACTTTCCACTGATGCCCGCGCAGCTGAAAAAATTGCCGCAGGGCACATCGGTAAACGTCGATCGCATCGAGCAGCAGCGCACAGGTCCTGATACCGCGATGGCGGAAATTTCCGCCCAACTGGTGCATTCCGATTCGAAATTGGCCAGCCCGGTGAAGCTGAAATTGAATCTGGCGGTGGACGCCGACGGCAATATCCAGGTTACCAATCAGGCTGACTTATCGGGCGCCCAAGCGAAGTAACACAGGAGCAGGCTGCAAGCCTGCGATCCCAGTGGATGATCCGGCGCTCTTGGACAATTAATGTGCGTGTCATTCTCTTGCCAGAATTGGTGACTATGATTCGGCCATGCAACTTACTAAGGAAACTGCCCAAAACCTCCTTGCGGGGTTAGGTGCCCGTCCGGCTGCAAGTTCGCCAGTCCTGAGCCCAGGATATATTTTGGACGAGCGCGTCGCTATCGATCGCCTGATTGGATCAGGCGGCGCAGGTGACGTTTACGAAGGGCGCCAGCGCGGTGTAGACCGCCCAGTGGCCGTGAAGACATTGCGCGCCGCCAAGCTCGCGGATCGCGAGCAAGTTGCGCGTTTCTTCCGCGAAGCGAAGCTGATGAGCACGCTCAACCACCCAAACATCGCCAAGGTTTACACCCTCGGCGTGGGTATCGATGGGCGTCCGTACTTCGTTCTCGATTACATCAGTGGTCGCCCGTTATCAGAATTGATTGCTTCCGGCGAACTTCAAACTGAAGATGACGTCGTTGAAGTCTTCGCTCAAATCCTTTCCGGTCTTCAGCATGCTCACGAGAAGGGCATCGTTCATAGAGATCTGAAGCCGAGTAATATATTGATTCAGAAAATCGACGGCAAATTTTCCGTGCACATTGTCGATTTTGGCATCGCTCACAGCATCGAATCGGCGAGTCAAGCACTGACTCGAGCGGGCGCAGTTATCGGCAGCCCGATGTACATGAGTCCGGAGCAGTGCATGGGCAAGCACCCCGACTTGAGATCTGATCTTTATTCTGTCGGCTGCATGATGTATGAAATGGTGAGCGGCAAGCCGCCGTTCGAGTGCGATGAAGCGGCCGGATTACTGCGCGCGCATGTGATGGAACAAGTTCCATCATTGAAAAAAACTGCATCATTCAAAGTCTCCGCACGTCTTGTCCGCATCATCCATAATGCCTTGCTGAAGGATCCCAACAGCCGTTATCAGAGCGCGCAGGCGATGCTCCAGGATCTCGAACGTTTGCGTTTGGGAAAATCGATTGTCAGCTCAGGCGCGCAAGAGAAGCGAGTCTTGTCACCGCAGAAGAAACGGTTTTGCACCAAGCTCTTCAGTGTTTTTATCGGTATTTTGGTAGTCGCCTCGGCGCTGGCTCTGATTTCTTACAACAAGAACCAAAAGGCCGCGCGCGAAATCGCTCTAGACCACGTCGAGGTGCTCGTTCAAAGAGGAGAAACAAAAGCCTTTTTGCGACACTTCACGGAAGCCAATAGTCTGCTCAATGAAGCATACGAGGAATACATTGCCCTTGGTGCTCCCGACAAAAAGCGGCTGGCCGAAATGCTGCACGATCGGGGCATTGTCTCGATGTGGCTACGCAGAAAAGACGAAGCCTGCATGTATTTGAAAAAGTCGCTTGTCGTTTATCATGATTATTGCCCTGAAGACGAAGACGGCATTAATACGGTTAGATACGACTACACCTCGGCATTGATGCGCAATTTCAAATACCAGGAAGCGGTGCCCGAACTGGAAAAATTGGCGCAGTTCTATGAAGCGCATCACGCTACCAAAAATCAGGCAATTACGCTAGAACGTCTCGTCTACGCTTATGAGTCGGGTCAACGCTTTCAAGATGCGGCAGTGCTCTATAACAAGCTGACGAAAGCCGAGTCTGAATACGGCGTGCAATCCGATCGTCTCGCGGTGCTGGCGCGCGATTATGCCGCTGTGTTACGCCGGTGCGGACGGATCAGCGAAGCTGCATACCAATTGAGTCTGGCTGACGAGCTCGATCGCAAAGCCGAGTCCGAATAGGACGATGCCATGCATAGCCCATTTACGGCGATGATCGCGGCAAACGTGATCGAATCACGACGATCAAGCCCCAGGCGATAAGCATGCCCACCGAGTCGACTGCGACATCGTATATGGTGGCAGTCCGTCCGGGAATGAAGCTCTGGTGCCATTCGTCGGAGCAGGCGTATATAAGTGAGAACAAGAAGGCCGGCAAACCGCCTCGTCGAAACGCGTTATAGGCAAGCGTGAATAAGATACCGTATTCGGTGACATGTCCGAATTTGCGAATCGGTACGTTCAACGCTCCTAAGTAGTGCTGTGTAATCTCGCCGGAATGTGGCTGCGCGGAGAAGGCAAAGATAATCACCATCCAGCCGAGTAAAAGTAGCCATCTAACAGCGAGGTGAGAGAGGAAACGCATCATCTTGTTTGTTTGGCGAACACCGGGCGATTGTACGACTTGGGACCAGAGACGCTGGGGTGATCTTTTACGAAAAATCGCCACTGCAATTCTTGAGCAGAGCTGATGCCTATCCGTGAGGAAATACCTATCTGCGACGGTCTCAATTTTTCGGAACCGGCGCAGATCCATAGCTCGGATTCGGGATCTGTGAAATCCGTGCCGTTGTGAGTCTTGGTGATTTCCCACGCCCGGCAAAGCTTGCCTGGTCCGTTGGTGCCTTCGCCCTCAACTGCTCGAATCAGGACGGCACACCCTTTTCCTTCTCGTTCTGTGACCACGTTCAGACAGTGATAGCTTCCGTATATAAAGTAGACATACGCTATCCCGGCTGGACCGAACATCACTTCGCAGCGCGGCGTTTTGCCTCTGGAGGCATGGCAAGCTGGCTCGTTGTCGCGATAAGCCTCAGTCTCGACGATGCGTCCGGTCAAAATCTCGCCATTCGGCAGCCGCCGGCACAAAAAAGAGCCCAACAAATCGCGGGCTACGCGGGGAGTTGAGCGGTCATAAAACTCTCGTGGGTGGGTGTTTTCAAGTGATCGCACGATATTAAGTTTAACATCTTTGGCCGGGCTGACGCCCGCCGCTACGATACGGGCACGATACGAACCATGGCGCAACGGCGGATAATCAGGGAAAATGGCTGAGGTGCGCGAAGCGGGCTTCCGCCCGCCGCTACGGTGACCCTTCATGTGCGGCATTGTCGGCTATCTCAATCTCAACGGGCAGGCGCTCGATCCTCATGAGGACTGGCTGAGCCCGATGTGCCATAGCATCATTCATCGCGGCCCCGACGAGGAAGGCAAAATCATCGTTGGTCCGGCGGCGCTCGGCATGACGCGACTGTCGATTATCGATCTGAGTACTGGTCAGCAGCCGATTCCAAACGAAGACAAAACCATCTGGATCGTCTTCAACGGCGAAATCTACAATTTTCATGACCTGCAGAAGCTTGTTCTTGAGAAAGGGCACACGCTCAAGACGAGCAGCGACACCGAGGTGATTGTTCATCTCTACGAAGAGTTCGGTGTCGATTGCGTCAAATATCTCGAAGGCATGTTTGCTTTCGCCATCTGGGATACGCAGCGTAAGCGCTTGTTCATTGCCCGCGATCGCATGGGCGAAAAACCGCTTCATTACGGAGTCTTCGACGGGCAGCTCATATTCGGCTCGGAGTTGAAGGGCATCCTTGCTCATCCGCGTGCAAACGCCGCGCGACAACTCGATCTTGTTGCGTTGCAAAAATATCTCGCCATGGAATACGTGCCTGCGCCGAGTTCAATTTTCAAAGGCATCAGCAAGCTGCTTCCTGCGCATTATTTGCTCGTCGAGAATGGACAGCTAAAAACCGGCAGCTACTGGGAGCCGCAAATCTCCAGCGAAACTGAGAGCCTGTCCGAGGAAGAGGCGATCGAGCGTTTAGTCGAACGATTGGATCGCTCGGTGCGTTTGCGATTGATTTCGGATGTTCCTCTGGGTGTATTTCTGTCCGGCGGCATAGACTCATCAGCAATCGCGGCGCTGGCAAGCCGGGCGCGCAGCGAGCGGCTGAAAACGTTTTCCATAGGATTCACGGATAAGTCTTTCGACGAATCAGAGCATGCGAAGCTGGTTGCAGATCATCTCGGCACTGAGCACCACGTCGCCTTCTTTTCTCCTGATAGCGGCCGAGAAACTCTGGAAGAGCTTTGGGATTATCTCGATGAACCTCTTGCTGATGCGTCAATCGTGCCGACGTTTTTCCTCTCGAAGATGACGCGCCAACACGTGAAGGTGGCGCTGGCAGGAGAGGGCGGAGACGAGCTGTTTGGCGGATATCCCACATATCAGGCGCATCGCCTGGCGAAATTGTGGACGACTGTCCCGGCGTTGTTGCGGCGCGGGCTGCTGGAGCCGGCGATCCGCTATTTGCCTGTTTCCCATAATAATCTCAGCTTCGACTATAAGGCGAAACGCTTCATATCAGCGGCGGGGCAGCCGGCGGTGACGCGCCACTTGCAATGGATGGGATCAATTCCTCTGTCAGAACATCCGCGTCTGATGCGCGAGGGGCTCGCCACTCTTACTCGTGAAGATGAACTTTATCGTGCACATTTCGGCATTGAAGGCGGCGAAAACCGCGGCGCCACTGACGTTGTCTCTACCATCATGCGACTCGATATGAATACTTATCTGCCGGACGATTTGCTGGTCAAATCAGACCGGGCGTCCATGGCCGCTTCGCTGGAGGTGAGGCTGCCGTTTTTGGCTTATCCGCTTGTGGAATTCGCCCTGTCGATGCCGGCATCCATGAAAGTGCGGGGGCTGAAAACCAAGTACCTGCTTAAAAAGGCTATCGCTCCTTATCTGCCGCCCGCTACTATCAGCCGCCCCAAGAAGGGCTTCGGCATTCCTGTGGCTAAGTGGCTACGCAGTGACTTTAAGCCGCTGGTAGACGAATTGCTATCACGCGATTTCATCGAGAAACAAGGATTATTTGACGCAAACTATGTGCATACTCTGATAGAGCAGCATGATTCGTGCCGGGTCGATCGCCGAAAAGAGCTGTGGACTCTGTTTATGTTCCAGTGGTGGTGGCGTAAATTCTTTGGTGGTGGCGGGTCGGCAGGTTGAGACACTGATAATCTTTCTGTTAGACTCAAAAGACGGGTTAAATAAGGGATTCTCCGAAAGGACGCGGCAGGCTTGAGCGACGCTCCGATAAACAGTCCGCTTTCAGCAGCCGGCAAGACGCAATTTGCCGGTCAGGAGATTGACGCGCTCCGGCGGCACGTTTGCCAAATACTAGGTTTTGACATCGCGCTTATCGACATCGTGCGCGGGTCGAGCATCGATAATTTGATCACCTTCTATGCAGAAGATGGCTCTCAGGACATCACGCTCGATGATTTCTTAGACGATAACCAGCAGCCGCTGTCCAATTCCAATAGTGATATCGCTCAGACCGTCCGCCAGCAGTATACGCCCTACATTGGTCGGGTTCTTTTGCTCGATGAAGCGCCGCCGGAAGACGAGTTGCGTTTTCCTTATGTAGTCGTGCCTATTTCCGACGGGCAAGGAGACGCAAGCACCGCTGTGAAGGGCTTGATTCGTGTTGTTTCATTCGACAACACGCGCAAGATCGAGAGCAGTGACATCGCCAATGTTCGACTGATCGGACAACATCTGGCTACCCGCATCCCGGTAATCGCCGACAGTGAAGCGGCGCCGCAGGCGGATGTTCTGCCGGAGGACGTGCGGCCCACCGAATTGATCGTGGTGGCACATTCGAATCGTGCCGTGCGCCGACGCTTGTCGCGTACGCTGAGCGGCGACAAATACAACGTTGTAGAGGCAGACGACGCTCAACGCGTCACGCAAGCGCTGCGTGAGAATGAGGTTGGACTGCTCGTGCTCGACTCGCAGTTGAGCAATGAATCCGGCAAGACGTTATGCCGCTCGCTGAAAGATTCTGATTCCGAGTTCAAGCACGTACCTATGATTGTTGTCACGCCGGATACCGACAGCAATTCCAAAGTCGAGGGCTTAAACGCAGGAGCCGACGATTGTGTTTCCGAGAATTGCATTGACGCGGAGTTGCTGGCGAGAGTGCGTGCTTCTTTCCGCCTGAAAAAAACGCAAAGAGAGCTTGCTACCCAACTGAAACTTCTCGAGGACTACGCCCAACGCCTCGAGTACGCTTCTGAAGTCGAACGCCTGGCCAGCATGAAGATCAGCAAGGAAAAGAGCCAGCTCGATTCGCTGAATCAAGAGCTTACCTTGAAAAAACGCGAAGTGGAAATTCTCCACGATCAGGACAATCGTTTGCGACGGATCAGCGATTGCATCAGAAAGTCGTTCAACATCGAAGACAACATCGGCGAAATGTTGGAGAGCTTGGCCGGCTGGTTGGAGCTGGACAACTGCTTTGTGGTGCTGTCGCTCGAGTGCGACGAGCAAGATATCATCCGGCGCGAATATGCTGCGCATGAAGGCTATCGTTTGTTGGAGCACGGTTATGACATAACTTTGCTCGATATCTTCAAGAGTCTGCCGCGGCAGGATTTGCTGCTTGTGAATGATGTGAAGCGCGACAAGCGTGTCGAGCCGTTCAAAGACGTTCTGTCGCACTACCATTTGTATTCAGTGTTCTACGTGCCGATCACTTATGAAAATAAATTGCTGGGAATTCTCGGCGGTCATAAATGTGAAACGCAAGCACAATGGACGCAGCATTATGAAACGTTCTTCGGGCAGATTGCCGACCAGCTAGCCATCGGTGTTACCAACGCCCGATTGTATAAGCGGGTGGAACGTCAAGCCACCACCGATGGTTTGACCAGTCTTTTCAATCACCGAACGGGACAGGAAAAACTGGCGGAACAGTTGCGCCTGGCAGAGCGTTATCAGCGCAACTTAGCCGTGGTGATGATCGACATCGATCATTTCAAATCAATCAACGATACGTATGGGCATCCAGTCGGCGACAGCGTATTGAAAGCCGTTGCTCGTGCCATTCGTCGCGATTGCCGGGACGTGGATATTCCAGTCCGCTACGGCGGTGAGGAATTCTTGCTGGTATTGCCCGAGGTGAATCAAGAAGGCGCCGTAGTGGTGGCCGAACGTCTGCGCAAGTCATTGCAGCGCGAGCAAATCATGCACGACGAAGTGCAATTATCGGTGACGGCGTCGATTGGTGTGGCTGCCTATCCCGAGGATACGGAAAGCCACCATAATTTGCTGGAATTGGCTGACAAAGCGCTGTACATGTCGAAGCGGCTCGGGCGCAATCAGGTGCACACCGCTGCCGATTTATTGTTCCATGAGTTTCACGAAGGGCAAAAGCAAAAACAGGAGTCCGAGGGGGCAGGCACCTCTGCGCCTGGCTCTGGGCCGGACTCCGTACCCAACTCGAACTCTGGGCTGAACTCTAACTCTGTACCCAACTCGAGCTCTGTACCGGCGGGCGCAAGCCCGCTCACGTCCGACGGAACGGCCGATACAACCATTACTGCAAACCTTGCCGTTAACGTGACGCCGCCTGCTGCGACGACACCATCGCCGGCTGTGAATCCTGCGCAACTAATTCCCGGTGAGGACAAAGAGGGACTCGTACCCGAAGTTGTAGAAATGGTGAAAGCCATGGCCGGAGCGCTTTACGCGAAGTCCGACTACAACAAGGTGCACCATCTCGAGACGGCGCGCTTTGCCGAAATGGTGGCAAAGGTACTCGGTTTAAACCAGCGTCAAATAGAGCAGATTCGCGTCGCGGGACTATTGCATGATGTTGGTTTGCTCAGCGTACCGGAAGAAATCGTCAATAAGCCGGGCCAAGTCAACGCTGACGAACTGCGCGTGCTGATGCAGCACCCGATAATGGGCGCGCAAATGTTCCGCCCCATCCATGCACTGAAAGAAATCTGCGATATTCTCGAAAACCATCACGAATGCTGGGATGGCACCGGCTATCCGCGCGGACTGAAGGGCGAAGAGATTCCATTGTCGGCTCGCATTATCTCCATCGTCGATTCATATCATGCGATGATCAGCGATCGCCCTTATCGTGCCGCCATGTCGAAGGAAAAAGCAAAACGTGTGCTGCGCAACGGTGCCGGAACGCAATTCGATCCGTTCCTTGTCGACATCTTCCTCGCCTGCTTGTCCGAGCTCGAAGAGCAGCAAGAAGATCCCGAAGGCGCTACAACGTAGAGGAGCGCTGAATAGTCGCCGCCGACGTGGTACCGGCGGGCGAAAGCCGCACTGACGGAGGAGCGCAGGCTGCCAGCCTGCTCAGTTCTGGTGTAGAAAAGCGTTCAGCTTATCCTCGAGAAAACGTTGGCTCCTCACAAAGTGCGTTTCGAACCACTGGTCTTCTCGGGATCTTTCTTTATCACCCTGGTGTCCCAAAATTTTGGCGAAAGCCTCGGCAGCGAGCTCGTTTTGTCCTCGCTCCGGGTCATCGTATTTCAGAAACTGTTTTGCAGTGGCATTGTTCCAATCGTTGTTTCGGAACAGGTCCTGCTGATCCAGCGCGTATAGTCGCAGGAACTCCTCTGAATCAGTCAGGTTGTGTTTGTTGCCACTGAGCAACTCGTCGAGCTTATGCCCTACCTCATGTCGAAGGGTTTCTGCCGGATCCGGGTTTGGCTGTGAGTTTGGCCCGGTCGATCTTTCGCCCACCACTACATCGCCACCGTGCTTGGCGAAACCTAAAATCGAGTCTGTAAAGGAGGGGTCTACGTCGGTTGCCTTAGTTGCCACCACAACGTGGGTGCCGTTTTTCTCTAATAGCTGGCGAATTTTTGGATCCAGGTGGTTGTATTCTTCCTGAAGCTTTGCCGCGGCCCCATAGTCAACATTTTTGTTATAAACGTTGCCGGTGAGAACTTTCACCTCGCTGGATTTGCTAAGCAAGCCGCCAGAGTTGGAATGGAACGTCAGATCCATAACATCGTCCTTGCTGTCCAGGCTTGCGGTGACGCCGAGCGTACCCTTAGCGTCATGCCCCCAGCTTTTCTGCAGCAGTGCCGCGACATTGTAGAGAGTTTCCGGCGCAAGCTCTTTGACTTTCTGCTGTAACTGTTTCTCCGCTGCTGAGTCACCACCCAGCGCTTTGAATGCAGCGTTTGAGATGTCTTGCGCGATTTTTGTAGCATCGAGTTCTTTGAACGGCGCGCCTTTCGTCATGCCGAGTGCGTCAGTGAGTATTTTCGCTTCGTCCGTCGCGAAAAACTTCTCGGCATCAGACCCCATGGTTTTGTACAGCTTGTGCACGAGAGCACGAGCCGAATCACGATCATTGCCGTTGTTGAATTCGACTCCTGCTGCCCGCACGACGCTCAATGCATCGCGCTGCCGAATGCTATCGATGGTTGTCTGATTGTTGCTCAGGTGGTTTTTGAGATCACCGAGCCTGGTGTAGCGATCCAGAGATTCTGACGCGGAATTTTGCATGGCTTCCGTCAGGTGTTTTCGTGCTTCCGGATTATCGTTGGAGAAGCCTCCCGCACCATTGATCACGAACCTGTCATGGAGCGAGGCAGCATCAGCATCTTTTATTTGCTTCTGCTGTTCCGCATTCGCCGGAAGACCGAAGTGATCCGTTGGCAGCGGGTGGAAATCGAGTTGTGCCAGCGCAACTGTGCTGGACCCGCCTTCGAAGGTCTTCAGCGCTGCCTGGTGGTCCTTCCAGGAAACGTCCGACAGCGTCAGTCCTTGCGGCTCCGGTTTCGCCGTGCCGCCCTGCTCGCCGGTATTATCACCGTGTGCAGCGGAGTGCTCCGGCTTGGGCGCGCCGGGATGTTCTTCCGATTTAAGGGGAGTGCGATCAATAGTCATGAGAAACGCCAACTAGCCAGGCCAGTATAGGCGTCGGTCGTGTAAAAGCCGTGAAACGTCTAAAGCGGGCTGCCGCCCGCCGTTACTTCTCACCTTTCTTGGGATAGGGCGATTCGTCCAGACCTTTGAGGATTTGCGCATTGAGCCGCGCGTCTTTGCGATCGGCAGTGTTGTAGTCGGGCTCGGATTTAAGATCGTCCCTGCGCAGTCCTATGATCTCGCGCTTGCTTTGATTGTCTTGCTGGAAGGTCTTGATGAACGATTCGGCGGTGTTCCAATCCATCCGCCCGGAGTGTTGTTGCATCTTCTGAATCGCATCGAGCACCGCATTATTCTTGCTGGTGTCGGCGGCGTCATGAGCGATGTATCCTTGCTCGTCTTTGATGTCTCCGAACTCGCGCTGAATCAAGCCTGCCTTGCTGCCTATGTCCTTGATCAATTGCTTGTACAAGGGTGATGAAGGATCAAGGGTGCCAAGCTTGGCGAGATTGCCTTGAATTACCGCTGCTTCTTTACCGGCATCACTTGCGTCTTTGCCGATTACTGCCGGGTCGCCTTTGCCGAGATCGGCGATTTGTTGGGCGGATGTCCCCATCTGCGAGATGATGGACTGGCGTTCTTCCGGCGTTGTTGCCTTGGACAGTCGGCTCGATAGATCGCCAATATTTGCCGCTTGCTTCAAACCATTTTCCACGGCTTTGGCATCGGGAGGATTAGTGCCCGAATACTCTTGTGACTCACGCGCATCGGTTTTGTCATCGGCGTTTGCTTTGGTGTGCAGTCTTGCTGCCTGTTCCAGAGTCTTTGCCGATACCTGTCCGTGATCGAGCAATTCGCGAATCACTTGATTGTTCACGTTCATTACCGCATGGGCGTCCTGCACGCTAGTGCGATCGTCTGACATTGCCTGTGTATTCTTGGTGATGTCGATGCGATCTCGGCTAAGGCTGTCCCGGTGCAGACTGACGAGGTCAAGATTGGCATTTCCAGATGCCTCGGATTTGCCTTTGGAAACGACGTCATCGCCTTTGTTGGCGGGTTTCTGATTTCCTTCAACCATGGTGGTGCACCTCACGAAGAAGCCCAGCGCGCTGGAAACTGTATTCCCAGAACCGTAGGTAGTTATATGCGAGCTCTAGAGATTTTAGACGCGCCGAGGGCGGAGTACATACGTGAGAATACGAAGCGTCAGGCGTCCGTGTCCATTTCGGCTCACGGGCGCTGACATTCCCCAAAATTAGTTTTGCGCCTATTGGCGCAGATCTGGAATTCGAAACCAGAAACTGCTGCCTTTGCCGACTTGCGTCTCATAGCCTATTTCGCCATGATGCGCATGCACGATGGCGCGGCAAATCGCCAGCCCCAGTCCTGTGCCGCTCAATTTAGTGGAATTGACAGCTTGCACTTGATTGAATCTTTCGAAGAGACAGTATCTGTCTTCTTCGTCGATGCCTGGTCCTTGATCGATGACACGGAACTCGACACACTCATCCGCTTTTGCCACCTCGATGCTGATTGTGCTTCCATCCGGTGAGAATTTAACGGCATTGGAGAGCAAATTGACGAGCACTTGCACGAGGCGGTCTTCATCGGCATTGACCTCTATGGATTGGGTGGGGACCTCAATCTTGATCGAATGTTTATCCGCGAATCCGATCAACGCATCAACTGATTTTTGGATGATCGTTGCGCAGCTTGTGAGCGAATATCTAATTGATGGTTTGCTCGATTCGAGCATCTCAATGTCGAGAAGATCGTCAACCATCTTTAGTAAGCGTCGAGAACCGCGCTCGGCGATCAGAATTGCCTCGAGCGCTTTTTCCGGCAGTTCGCCGCAGGCGCCCAGGCGCAAAAGCGACAACATGCCGTGAATGGAAGTGAGCGGTGTGCGCAAATCATGAGTGACCATGGCGATCAAATCGCGCACGTATTTAGGATTATCCAACGGTGCTTTATAGCGATCTTTGCCCCCCGTGGGCTTAATCGCCTCGCCTGCTTTCGAGCGCCTGTGCGCCTTTGCAGGCAACGCCGGTGGAATCGAATTTATTTCTGCGGAACCGTTTACCGAATACCCAACCTTCCGCCCTGCCTGACCAGAAGGTTGTGCCATAAAATTCACGCCCCAAATGAGAGTCGCCTACAACGAACTCCTCCGTGCTGATGAAATTGCGAGAGATAACCACAGTGTAGTGGTGCCGATTGTCCGAAGCAATTGGGGAAACTACGTAGTTGGAAGAAATATTGGCGGCCCGGGGGTATGGGTTGACGGCTCTTTATCACGCATCTCGAGATGCGTGATAAGGGCGCGCAGACAAAACTGAAAACGCCAGCCCGTGAGCCTTTGGGGTGCCGCACATGCGTGACAATCCTGCATCTCGAGACGCAGGATAGAAGTGGGCAGACAAAACTGAAAACGCCAACCCGTGGGCCTTTGTGGTGTCGCATACGCGTAACAATCCTGCATCTCGAGATGCGAGATAAAAGGTGCTGCGCACAGGTAGCGATGCCGGCACCCGGAAAAATATTACGGATGCGGGGGCGTTTCGCGCTTTTCCAGCCAGCGTTTTTTGATCATGGGCAGCGATTGGGCGGAAATATAAAAGCCGCAAACAGGCAGCAGGGCAGCAAATAGGACGCCCCGCGTGCCGATCGCGTACATGATGGCGGCGGCGACCAGATAAGTGATGATGCAGATGCTAAGAATCCGCACGCCGCTTACTTCCCAGGCTTTATCTCCCTCGACGCGGGCATTACGTTCAGCAATCGCATCGATCTTCTCTTCCAAAAGCTCGATGCGTTCTTCTATATTCATTGGCGTCAGGCGGTTTAGTGGATCTTTTGATCTTTGGTGGCCAGATCCGGGAATGGATTGTTGGCTTTCAGATCAGCAAGAGCCTTTTCGCCAATCTCCTTCAAGACTTTGCCTTTTTTCGCCACTTTGTTGTCGTGGCTCTTCATCATCGAGCTGCCTTTATTTATCAGGTCTTGAGCGTGATGTACGTTGGAGCGGTACTTTTTCTGGACGCGCTTTTCGTCGGATGAAAAATCACCGGCCGGGGGTCCTGACGGGCTGGACGCGCCGGTGACAGACGTAGGCCCTGATGGCGTGGCGCCGGTGGCCGAGGGATCAGGGGTGCCGCCGGTCGGATATGAGCCGAAGAAATTGTTGGCTGGCTGGGCGTTGAGTTGCGGGCACAAGCCGCCTGCGGTCATGATTGCGACAGTCAGTGCAGCGGCGAAATAACGAGCCTTCATACAAATCTCCTTGCTTGGCGCTCTGCCATTATTTCCGGGATGAAGCCGGCTTGAGAAACGGTGGATTTTGCTTGTGCCACTCAGTGGCTTGCTGGTAAGCGTGCGCGGCGGTGAGTATTGTCGCGTCTGCCAGAGGTGCTGCCACCATTTGCAGTCCGATCGGCATATTGCCTTTGCCAAATCCGCATGGCACCGAGATTCCCGGCAGCCCGGCCAGATTTGCAGGGATCGTGGCGATGTCGGACAAATACATAGCCAGCGGATCTTCTGTTTTTTCGCCGACGCCGAAAGCGACTGAGGGCGAAACAGGCGACACCAGTATATCCAAGTTCTTGAATTCCTTGTCGAATTCCTCTTTAATCAGGCGCCGCACCTGCTGCGCCTTGCCGTAATACGCTTCGTAATAGCCCGAGCTGAGCGCGTATGTGCCAAGCATTATTCTTCTTTTAACTTCGGCTCCGAAGCCTTCCTTGCGGGTCTGGAAGTACATCGAGAGCAGGTCTGGAGCCTCGCTTGAGCGGTGCCCGTATTTGACGCCGTCATAACGAGCAAGGTTGGAGCTGGCTTCGGCCGTCGCCACCAGGTAATACACCGGCAGGGCGTGCTTGAGCATGGGCATCGATACTTCCTTTACGATCGCGCCTTGCTCTTTGAGTACATCGATCGCCTTTTGCACGGCTTCGCGTACATCAGAGTCGATGCCTTCACCTGCTAATTCTTTGATCACGCCGACGCGCAAGCCTTTGATTCCTTTGTTCAGCCCCGCGGTGTAGTCGGGCAGTCTTTCGTGATACGAAGTCGAGTCTTTGCAATCGTGGCCGCTGATCACGTTCAGCGTGATGGCAACGTCCTCGACGGTACGACCGAACGGACCAATTTGATCCAGACTTGAGGCAAATGCCACCAAACCGAAACGTGATACCACTCCATATGTCGGTTTCATTCCGACAACGCCGCAGAAGGCTGCCGGCTGTCGTATCGATCCGCCCGTATCCGATCCCAGTGCCACCACGGTGGTGCCGGACGATACCGACGCTGCCGATCCGCCCGAGCTGCCGCCGGGAACTTTCGATGTGTCCCAGGGGTTTTTTGTTTGTTTGAACGCCGAGTGCTCAGTGGAAGAGCCCATGGCGAATTCATCGAGGTTGGATTTGCCTATGAGAATTGCGCCCGCCGCAAATATTTTTTCCGTGATCGTCGCAGAATAAGGCGGCTTGAAGTTTTCCAGAATCTTGCTGCCGCAGGTGGTGGGGTAGTCTTTACTAGCAACGCACATGTTGTCTTTGAGCGCAATCGGAATCCCGGCAAGCGGCGGCAATGTTTTGCCGGATGCCACCATATTGTCCACTTCCGATGCCTGCTGCAGAGCCAGCTCAGGCGTCACGGTAATGAAAGCCTGCACCTTCGGCTCGATCTCATTGAGATGTTTGAGATGTGCTTCGGCGATTTCGTGCGCCTTCACCTGTTTGCCTCTGAGCAAATGCTGAAGTTCTGAAATCGATTTGCCGACAAGATCCATTACTGGTGGGTTCCATTACCCCGAATATCGTAGCGGCGGGCGGAAGCCCGCTTTCTACGGCTCGAACTTCTTAAATACCAAACAGCCGTTATGTCCGCCGAATCCAAAACTATTGGACATAGACACTTTCACAGGCACGCCTGTGCGCGCTTTGTGCGGGACATAATCGAGATCGCATTCGGGATCGGGATTATCGAGGTTGATTGTCGGAGGTAAAACACCGTCGACAATCGACATGATGGCCACGGCAGCTTCCACCGCGCCGGCCGCTCCTAAAAGGTGTCCGGTCATTGATTTGCTCGAGCTGACGGCCAGCCCTTTTTTGGCGTGCTCACCGAACACCTTCTTGATCGCCACTGTTTCAGCGCGATCTCCTAGTGTGGTGGAGGTGCCGTGCGCATTCACGTAATCTACTTGATCCGGACGCAAACCGGCGTCTTTCAAAGCCATTTGCATGGCCCGAGCAGCACCGTCGCCATCGGCACACGGCGCGACAATATCGTTGGCGTCGGCGGTCAATCCGTATCCGACCACCTCGGCGTAAATTTTGGCACCGCGCTTTTGCGCATGCTCGAGCGATTCGAGAATGAGAATGCCGCCGCCTTCACCGACGACGAAGCCGTCGCGGTCGCGGTCCCACGGACGGCTGGCTTTTTCCGGCTCGTCGTTGCGAGTGGAAAGGGTTCGCGCCGAAGCGAATCCAGCCATGACCAAAGAGGTAATCGGAGCTTCAGTTCCGCCTGCGAACATAACATCGGCGTCGCCGCGTTGAATCAGGCGCATCGCATCGCCTATCGAGTGAGTGGAAGTCGCGCAGGCCGTGACGGTGCAGGCGTTGGGACCCTTCGCGTTGTTGAGCATCGAGACCCAACCGGCTGCCATATTGACGATGAGCATAGGCACCGTAAATGGTGAACAGCGGTCGGGTCCTTTTTCATTGAGTACGTTGAACTGCTTTTCAATGGTTTCGAATCCGCCGGCGGCCGATCCGACTACCGTGCCCATGCGCGTGGGTTCTTCCTTGCTTAGATCGAGCTTGGCGTCTTTGATGGCCATATTATTGGCGGCCACAGCGAATTGAATGAAGCGATCCATGCGCCTGGCTTGTTTGGCGTCGATGCCGTATGTTTCGGGAGCGAAGTCGGTGATTTCTCCGGCAATTTTGCAAGAACACTGCTTCTCGGGAAGCACGCGCGTTACTCGTTTTATTCCCGACCGTCCGGCGACGATTCCTTTCCAAAATTCATCGATGCCCACTCCCACTGAGGAGAGGACGCCGATGCCTGTTACCACAACTCGTGTAGCCACTTAAGTAGGTTCCCTTACTGATGATGACGTGCAAATAGGGCGAGGCATATTACTCACCGACAGGTGATGCCTTCGCCCTTACATTGTATGAAAGCGCGGGCATAGGCCCGACTGTCGAACAAAGTACGGGGCGACGCCGTGCGCCGCCCTGCCTTTGCAAGCGCCCTAGATGTGCTGGGCAATATATTTGACAGCTTCGCCTACCGTGGTGATCTTTTCGGCATCTTCGTCCGGAATTTCCATTCCGAATTCTTCTTCGAGCGCCATGACCAGCTCGACTGTGTCAAGCGAATCCGCTCCGAGATCCTTGGTAAAGCTGGCCTCCATGGTGACTTCTTCACCATTCACATTCAACTGCGCGACGGCAACCTTCTTTACGCGGTCGAATGCTTCCTTCTCTTCCATAGCTATCAATTTTCCCCCTGGTTAATCGCAATTACGCGACAAAATCAACCGATATTTTGGCGAGCACCTAGGATAACATGCCGGTGCTTTCGTCAATAATCCCGAACACTAAGTATAAAGACCGCCGTTTACTTCCAGAACATGTCCGGTAACATACGATCCCGGTCCGGCAAGGTAGATGACGGCTTGCGCAATGTCTTCCGGCGTGCCCATCCGACCCAACGCAACCTTATCAAGAATCTTCTTTATAATTTCCTCACCGAGCTTTTGTGTCATGGCAGTATCGATAAAGCCGGGCGCCACCGCGTTGGCGGTAATGCCACGCGAGGCGTATTCAATGGCCACAGTTTTTGTAAATCCGATCAAACCGGCTTTTGCCGCGGCATAGTTAACCTGTCCGCCATTGCCATGAACGCCTGATGTGCTGGCGATGTTGACGATGCGGCCGGAACGCTGTTTGGACATTACTTTGATAACTGCTTTCGTCACTTTGAAAGCCGAGGTCAAGTTGGTGTCGATCACCGCTTGCCACTCTTCATCGCTCATCCGCATCAGCAAATTGTCGCGCGTGATGCCGGCGTTGTTGACGAGGATGTCGATGCGTCCCCAATGTTGAACCACCGATTCAACCATCTTGTCGATGCTCGTGTTATCGGTCACATTGCAAGTGACGCCAAAAACTTGTCCGCCGGAAGACTTCAAGTCTTCCGTGGTCGTTTTGGTGGCTTCGTCGTTGATGTCGGAAATAACTACGCGAGCTCCTTCGCGCAGCATCGCTTCGGCGATTGCACGTCCGATACCGCGGGCGGAGCCGGTGATTACCGCTACTTGATCTTTCAATCTTGGACCTGACGGTTGTAAGTCAGTTTTCGTCTGTGTGGTCATATTCGTTCAATCTCTGCCTTTGTGTGTTGTCCTGGTCGCCGCCTGCGACCTACTGATGGAGACCGATTAATTGATCCGCGATGCTGTCCAGACGCTCGCGTTGTGAAATCTGGTTAAGCCAGCGCTGCGGAATGGCGGAGGCACCGTGATACGCTCCGGAAAGCGCTCCCACTATAGCAGCAACCGTGTCAGTATCCCCACCACAAGAGGCTGCCGCTGCAACAGCTTCTTCAAAATTATGGCGGAAGATAAGGAAAATGCCGACGGCCGTTGGTACGGCCTCGTTTACATGTGAATCAACATTGATGAGCGAGTAAGGCAACTCTTCGGCCGCTTGCGCATAATTGAGATCGGGCGCAACGTCATCCCAGGATTGAGCAAAACGCTCATCAATTTTGTAAGCAATTTCAAGGTGCTCTTTTACGAACACGCGAACTTGATCTTCGCTGTCGATGCGTATTCCTTCTACAAAACGTTTGATCGCATGAGCCAGCACTGCTGCGGCCGCGGAAACGCGCTTATCCATCTGCGTTAGTTCTGCCTGCTCGACGGCAATCTTGATCACATCGGTTTTCGGCGGCAGGCAGCCCACCGGAAAGACCCTGGCTGCCGCCCCTACGTGCGAGCTGTCCCAGTCGGTCTCATTGCAGTGCTCGCCTTCGCAGAGGCGACGAATGGGCAGCAAACAATGCGCGCCCGGATTGGAGAGCAAGAACTCGTCGTCCGAGAGTAATTGGGCAAGGCGCTGTTTGAAATCGGCAGGTGCAAACGTACCATTGTGAGCGATCAAAGATTCCGCCAGCTGCATGCCGACAAGCGTGTCGGAAAGCAGCTCGCCCGCCCTGTAGTCCTGCATGAGACTTTTAGGCAGCGCCGGCATGAACTCGTGGAAGCCGTGCACGCCGCCGGAAAACATAATTTCCTTGCGAGTCATGCCGAGTCCCGGTCCACCCAGCGAATTGGCGCAAGCCGTCCCAAGTACGGTGCCACGAATGCGCTCGGCTATTTGCGATTTCGAATCTTGCGTTCCCGCCGATTTTCCAAGAGGCTCTCTAGAAGTCAAGTTTGCCGCTCCAAACGTCCTTTTCTATAAGGCGTTCAAATATCTCATCCTTTAACTACTTCAGAACCGGTTTAACGCTATTTGGCGAAAAATGTTTAATCTCGGCTATGATGAAAAGCTGAGCAAGAGTGTAGAGGCATCGATGCAGTCGACGAAAAGCTTCATTGTGGCGATTGTTCTGACCGCCACTGCAATGCAACCGTCCGTGTCGCAAGCGCAGGGTCCGCCCGGGCAAGGCAACACGGGAATGGCCTACGGCTACTTCATGCAAGGAATCAAACAGGAAAGCCAGGGCGATCTGCAGGGGGCTGTCGATTCATTCCGGCGTTCCATAAGTTCTGCTCCGCGCGTCAAAGAAGTGCATCACGAACTGGCAAAATGTCTCGCCAAGTCGGGGCAAAACGAGCAGGCTTACGGCGAGTTTATGACTGCCATCAACATCGACGGACACTACGTCGAAGCGCGCAACAATTTCGGGCAGTTTCTGCGGCAAACCGGAAAAGAAAAGCAGGCGAAAATGCAGTTTGAGCGCTGCATTATTCTCGATCCCAAATTTGCTCCTGCTTACTACAATCTCGCCGGCCTTTTGAAGGAAAAAGGCGATCTAAATGGAGCCATCGATAACTTCCAGCATGCAGTCGACCTACAGCCCAATTTTGCCGAAGCTCAGGAGCAGCTCGGCATGTGCATCTTCGAGCGCGCTTCACAGGGCGATCTTTCGACCGCAGCCGAAAAACTGGAAACCGCGGCGCGGCTGATTCCTAAGAATCCGCGTATCCATTATCACCTGGGATTGATCTATGCCACCAAGAGCAAACTCGACGCGGCTGAAGACCAGTTTCGCACGGCGCTCATGAATGAATCTCAACTTGCGGTTGCCCATTGGGAATTGGGCAAGTTGCGATATTATCGCGGCGATCTCGATCGCTCTGTGGCTGAAATGAAACAGGCTCTGGCTGTCAATCCGGAGTACACAGCCAAACAGGGCTACAAAGAAATCGACTTGATCAAGGTGAAAACCTTGTTGGCGAAATCTTACGAGCACATGGGCGATCCGGTAAACGAGCTGGGCGTGCTCAAGCAACTGGTGGCGATGCGACGCAGCGATGCCCTCTATGCCAAACGTATAAAGGATCTCGAGCGCGAAATCAGACGCCTGGGCAATGAGAACAAGCGCAAGAACGCCGGCGCCAGCTATGACCCCGAGGAAGTGGACGCTTTCATCGCCAAAGGAATCGATGCATATGAGGACGGCAACCTCGATGCTGCCAAGGCGGCGTTCCAGCGTGGACTAGACCTGAACCCGAAAAGCTTCCGCAGCTTGCAACAAATTTGCTTCATCCAGGAAGCGCAAGGCGACCTGCAGGCTGCTTTAGTAACAGCTCAGAAAGCGCTTGAGCTTAACCCGACTTATGACGGGGCGGTCTACAACCTGGCTTACCTGCTGGAAAAAGCCGGTTTGCCCGATGAGGCTGCGCGCATGTATCAGAAGTATCGCGGCATGGCTGATTCGTATCCTTACGACCCCCAGCACATCACCGATCTTCAGCAAAACATAATTCGCGAGCAGAAAAAGGAACAGCCTATTCGCAGGCACGGCTTCTAACCCCACCGGGACGGCGACATCCTTTCCGCATTTGGTTTATAATCACTTGCCATGAGCAAAGTCGGTGCCAGCAAAGCAAATTCAACTCTCACGTTTCAGAAGTACAAACGTGAGGGCCGCAAAATCGTCTGTTTGACGGCGTACGATTACTCGACCGCGAAGATTTTGGACAGGGCCGGCGTCGACCTCATCCTGGTAGGAGACAGCCTGGCCATGGTTGCGCTCGGTCATCAGACCACGCACGCTGTGACCATGGATGAGATGGTCCATCACACTCGCGCTGTCACTCGCGGTGTGCAAACCGCCTTTGTCGTCGCCGATTTGCCGTTTATGAGCTACCAGGTTGATGCCACCCAGGCAATCACCAACGCCGGACGTTTTATTAAAGAAGCGGAGGCGCATGCAGTCAAGCTGGAAGGCGCTGCAAAACTGACGATTGAAGTCATCGAGCGCCTTGTTTCTATGGGCATTCCCGTGATGGGGCATCTCGGGTTTACGCCGCAATCGATTCACAGCATCGGCGGTACGCGGGTGCAGGGAAAGAGCGGCGAAGAAGCATTCAAATTGATCCAAGATTGCCTTGCGCTTGAACGCGCAGGTTGTTTCAGTGTGGTACTAGAGATGGTGCCTGCTCCTGTTGCTGCATTGATTTCCAAAAAATTGAAAGTTCCTACCATCGGCATCGGAGCCGGCAGCGGTTGCGACGGACAGATACTTGTCACAGATGATCTGCTCGGGAAATACACCGACTTCAAACCGCGTTTCGTCAGGCAATATGCAAATCTCGATCAGATTTGCACGGATGCGGTAAGCCGCTACGCCACTGACGTGCGCTCACTGGATTTCCCCGGCACCGAGGAAAGCTTCCCGTTCACAGACGAAGAAGACGCGAAGTTGCGCGCGCTGTTGGCAGAAGATCCCGAGCTCGACCCCAGCGAGTTGACCTGCTGATTTCCGCCGCAATCTGAGCTTTGCGATTCGCGCAAAAAATCGACAGTGTTTTTTTGCGATATTAGCAATTTTGCGAAATTCGCAATTTTCGGGCGACTTTTCTTTGCGATTTGAGCAAAGCTCGATTTCGCACCGCCTTTGAAGACACAATACGCTGGCTCACCCCATCCTCACATTAATCGCGCTATGTTGGAAGTGGGCGTGAGGATCTGCGTGCATGCGAGCGCCTTTGGCATCATTAATTGCTCTAAGCTGTTGGCTGGCGCTGGCCCTGCCTGGATCTGCGCTGGATTCCGACACGCTAAAGGGCAACGTCACTAAAGACGATGCGGCGACGCGGGTGGCGCGACCCAAAATCGAGGTGTTGAACGGGGGCGCCGACTCGGGCGCCGGTCGATCCCGGTCCACGCTCAATACTTCCGTTCAAGCCGGCGCCTTCGACCTCGATGCGCAACGGCGGCGCATGCCGGCGGGCATCACCGAAGGCATGTTGAACGGCTGGATCCAATCGCCTCTCTCTCGCCAGGACGGCGAGGAAGACCCACGCCTGTGGCAACGCCATATGGACGAGTTCTTCGCGTTTGGGCACCTGAATCGAGTGGTTAATCGGACGGGGAGCATGGTCGCTGGTCCGCCCGGTTTGCACGTCTTTGTTCGCATGGGGCTTTGTGGTTCCTGGGATGCAGGTGGTGACGGTCACCTCCGCTGGGCGAGGCTCAACCAGGAACTGCATAGCCCAAATCTAGGGCCGGCGTGGTCGGAGTGGCAACGAACGGTGAGCGATCTTGTCCAGCAACGCATGGAGTCTTTGCCGGATGTCGGCGCAGCTTCCATGCACGTAGCGGTGAACTATCGTGGTGGCTTGGAATCGGTTACGGATTACCGGCAGGGCGAGCGCCCGATGCCCTATTTGGGAACGAATGAGTCCCTGGCATTGCAGTTGCAGGCTGCCTTATATGGAATGGCCGCGCTGCCGCCATTTCCCTCCGGCAGCCAGAGTCCGAACGCGCACATTTTGATCTTTGTCACCCATTATTAGATAACGAGGGCTACGCAAGGCGTCGGCCCTTGGGGTACCTGGTAGCGGCGGGCGAAAGCCCGCGTCAATGGCACGTCCCGCAAGCGCGACTTACGCACGATCCACATGCGCTCTTGCGCGGCGCGGATGAGGTCGTCGACGACGTTCCCTGACCGTAATCAGCTGTGCTGCCGCCTGTGGCGAGCGCCACGGCCGTCCAAATGCGACCGGTATCTTCGCTGCCGCACTCGATGCAATGTTGGTGCGACTCGTCTTTCATCGAGCGCTCAACTGTGAAATCGGATTTGCACTTTTGGCAGCGATAGTCGTAACTGGGCATCTGCTAGGTTTCCTGCGGGTGAGTCTATGGACTATATACCCACAGGTTACTTCGCTCCCTCAGGCGCAGGAGCGGACGTTCCGGTGCCCGGCGCGGGCTGCGATTCGCTGGTGCCGTCAGTGGATGTCTTGTCGCCCGGGCCGCTGGTTTGCTGTTTCTGACCATGCCCGCGCAGCTTGATGTTGAGGTCGCCATGCATAAGCGCGGTGACGTCGTTAACCATGATCACTGCCATGAGCACGAGCAGGCTGATAAAGCCCCATTTGACGATTTCCGTATGAGCGCGCTCTTCCATCGGCTTGCCGCGTACCCCCTCGACTAGCATCGTCGCCAGGTGGAATCCGTCAAGAGCCGGCCACGGGAAAAGGTTAATCAGCGCCAAGTCCATGCTGATGTAGATGGTGAAGATGAGTAGTTGGCTCCAATCCTGCTGCGCAATGCTGGCGCCTATGCTGATCACTGCGAGCGGTCCGTGCAGATCTTTCAACCCTAAATGTGGCGGGGTGCCTGGGACATGGGTTGCCGGGGCCGGCGTGAAGATGCCCTGCACAAGCAGACCCAGAGCCTGCGCCATGTTGGCAGTCAACTTCCAAAGCTTCTGCCAGGCGAGCCCGGCAATTTCGATTGGATTGCCGGTAGCGGGTTTGTAGTGAACTGGGCCACCCTCAAGCTCCATGCCTACTTTGCCGTTCTTGTTGGTGGTCATCGTGAGTTCCACCGGCTGGGTGGGCGATTCTTTCCCATCTTCGAGCGCTTTGGTATCGGTAGGACGCGCGATGTGCAGCACCACTTGTGTGTTGGGACGGCTGCCGAGATAGTTAATGATGTCGTCCGTGGTCTCCACCGGTTGGCTGTCCACAGCGGTAATGCGGTCCCACTTTTTGACGCCCGCCTCGGTGGCGATGTGTGGTTCAGCGGGCAGACCGCCTACCGTTACGCTTTGCGCCGGCACACCCATTGTCGTCAGGATGAGAAAATAAAGCAGCCATGCAAACAAGATGTTGAAACCGACGCCGGCAAATGCAACGAGCGCTCGTTGCCAAATCGGAAACTTGCGGTAAGGCTGCAGCGGGACGCCGTAGTTTTCTTCGCGGGCGTTGGATTCATCGCCCAGCTCGGGAATGGCGACGAATCCGCCAAGCAAACAAGCGTAAACGCGAAACTCCGTGTCCCACTTGTGTCCGACAACTTTGTACGGACCGAAAGGCAAACCGAATCCGAAAACCGGAGTCTGAAAGCCAAACAATTTGGCGACTGAAAAATGTCCGAATTCATGAACGATAATCAGGATGCTCAGTATTCCGAGCATGGCCAGAATCGCAAAAGCCTGCAGCAGCATGTAAGACCTCAAATGAATAAGCGTGGCTGATGAGTTGACGCTTACTGCCCTATATTGTGGCAGACCTGAGGTTACATTCGCTCAATGCTGACGTCTTTATAGTAATAGTTCAGGATGTCAGGTGCGCAATAGCCCAACTCAGCCAGATGCTTGGCGCCCCATTGCGACATGCCGAGCCCATGACCAAATCCGCGTCCGGCAAAAACGTATGACCCGCCTCTTCCCGCAACATTAAAGCAAGTGCTCGGCAACGCGAATAGTTTGCGCGCTTCTTCTCCAGTCAACATCACACTGCCCCGCGTGCCACTGGCAAGTAGGTAGCGCACGCGCGGAGATTCGCCGCGGCACACTGGGTGAAGGGTTAAAAGCATTCCTACGGAATGACCGCTGCGATTAAGAATGTGTTCTGCTTGCCCGGTGCTGCATGCGCGCGACCAGGAAAAATGTGGCGAGGCGTCATCGTAGTCGGCCACCGCTTTCAAGAAAGGTAATGGCTTGCCCCAAACATTTTCCGGAGCCTCTGTCCAACCGCCTGAGGAGCTGTGGAAGTAAGCGGTCACCACATTGCCGGCACAGCGCAATACCGCCCCATGAGTTTGGGCAACTGCCAGATTGCTGGACAGAGATTCAGGTGAAACGCCGGCATAGACTTGATCTTCGGTGTTTGCTTTGACATCGTAGCCGTCGGCTTCGTGCTTGCCCATATTGGCGGTGGCATAGCTGCGCGCGGCGATCGCCTGGGCTTTAAGAGCTTCGAGCGGCCAGCCTGACGGCATTTCTGATGGCACCACCGATTGCAAGTAATCTTCGAGTTCAACGTAATTGATCACGTCGAAGCTGCCGGAAACGTTCGGCCGCACCATGAGTGTGCCGCGATAAAGCCTGCCCTGAGTTGCAATCACCCCGTCAGCTTGTGCCGGCATCAGCATATAAGCGCGGCCTCGATAGCTGCTGTTGCTGGAGTTGCGGCTGGCGGGCAGCCAGAAACGCGGTGTGATGTTCGGCGGAATCGGCACCATATTTGGTACCGCCGGCGCGTTGGGTGTGAAGGAAACTTTCCTGTATTCACCGCGGCTGGCAATGAGCACGCGGGAATGGCGGGCACTCCCTATGGTGCCGCTAAAACTTAGCTGCGGGTACGTATCTCGTGAACGCAGTGCTACTTGCCAGCGGCTTTGGGGCGGCAACTGCGCCATTACGTCACCGGTAGCGCAATCTTTAAGCACCGCGCCGTCCGGAAAGTTGAACTGCAAAAGCGTACGGCCGGCGGCCAGCAGCACGCGGATAGTTTGATTGGGACCACCCGGTCGGGTGACGTCCTGAATGCTCATTGCCGATGGTGCCACCGGAAGTGGTGGCTCCTCGGGTTTCGAGACAAGCGGGCTTGCGTCCGGAGAGGAGCGCAGGCTACCAGCCTGCTGCAGCGGGCTTCCGCCCGCCGCTACGTTGGAGCGCGGGCTTGCGCCCGCCGCTACGTTGGAGCGCGGGCTTGCGGCCGCCGGTGCAGGTGCCGAGACAAGCGGGCTTGCGGCCGCCGGTGCAGACGAATTTCCGGGAAGGGGAATTCCGTCCTCACTAACAGGAATTGGCGGCCTCAGCACCGCCTGTGATGCCGTGCCACCTTCCGCCCGAGCAGGCGCGATCGCCGCCAATGCCGCGAGTGCCACCACGAGGGCCGCCGGCACCGTGTGGTGAAAACCCAGAGACTTCCAGGTCTTAAACTTGCAGTTGATCTGTCCTGCGTCTGATATACGTTTGATACGCCCGGTCGACTCGAGCAGCGAAGCGGCGCGCCAGGCCGGTGTTACGGCAATTTGTAGCCGCTCGTTGTCAGCAACCTTGTATTGCAGCAAATACTGGATTGCAGCAATACAAGCAGCGGCCTCGTCATCATCCGCGGTGGCGTTTATCACTCTGAGCTCGACCATGTCAGGAATTATAACGGCGTGTTGCCATCCGCATGTTAGAGGAATTTTGGTAAACAAGCCAATTTACTTCTTGAAGACACGCTGGTGGCACCGCTTGCGCGAAGTCGCAACAATCCGTCTCTTGGAACCTGCAATCGGCTGCCTGCGAGCGATCCCAGCTGCGAGCCTCCGTATCCTGTATCATTGCGTTCTGTTCATTAATCGAGGTGGTGGCTTTGACTTCTGCTGACGCCCATAGTTCTCTTGTTCTGCGAGCGGCGGTCTTTGCCGCCTACAAGCACCGCGAGCAGCGTCGCCATGACGGCTGCACACCCTACATCAATCACCCATTATCCGTCGCCGACGTTCTGTCCCGCGTTGGCAACGTCAGGGATGCGGACGTTCTAGCGGCGGCTTTGCTGCACGACACCATCGAGGATACGGAGACAACTGCCGACGAGTTGCGCACCACATTTGGTGAACGCATCCTTTCACTAGTGCTCGAATGCACCGACGACAAAAGTCTTCCGAAATCCGAACGCAAGCGCTTGCAGGTCGTGAACGCTCCTCACAAATCACCGGAGGCGAAGACGATTAAGATTGCCGATAAAATCAGCAACATGAGCGATCTGGTCACAGCACCCCCGGTCGATTGGAGCACCGAGCGCAAGCGCGAATACGTTCAGTGGTGCGACGAAGTGTTCCAGGGTTTGAAAGGAACCAACCTCGCGCTGGACAATTTATTCGAGCAAACTCGCAATCACGCACACAAGCAAGTGCACCGGACTCCTTAGTCACGCATCACATTGACCGACGGAATTCCTTTCCCGTCGGATACGACGAGACATTGCTTGTTCGTTAATGGTGTTGCCGGTTGTCCTCCAAGCGACGTATATAGAAGCTTCATCGAACTCATGTCGCCGAGTTCCTTTATGCCTTTTGGGCTAATGTTCGTATTGGTTATGTCCAGCACTGACAGCGCTTTCATGTGTTTAAACTTCGGGATGGACGCATCGGTAATGCTTGTATGTTCGAGATAGACATCATGTAATTTGGGCAACAGCGAAATGGAAACGATCGCAGCGTCGGTAAGCGGCAATTGATATGTGTCAAGCTGCCTGAGCTGTTTGAGAGCGGTAATTTTTTTTATGCCTGCATCGGTGAGCTTTGTTTGGCCGATTTCCAGATCGCGCAAATCTTTGAGCGTTGCAATCGCTTCCATTGCCTTGTCCGTTATTGGTAGTTGCCTAAGAAAAAGCACTTGGAGCTTCGGCAACGAACGAACAATCTTCTCGATAGTTTCATCGCCGACCTTCGCGTTGTAACCGAGATCGAGTGCAGTAATTTTTGAACCTATGAGCGCGTCTAAATCATCATCATGTGAAAACTTGCATTGGCTAATGCCCAGCACATCGAGAGTTTTGATTCTCGTAATTTGTTCGATCGTTGGCCGGTTTATGCTGGTGCGGCTAATTACCAAAGTGTGCAGTGTTTTGGATCCAGCTAAACCAGCAATGTCTTTCTCGTCGAAAATAATGCCGTCCAGTCCCAGCCCCTTCAATGTCGGTAGACTGGCCAATGTTGCCCAAGCAGAACTATCCATTCTCATGTTTGATTGGGAAAAATTGATGAATCGAATGCGCGGCAGTTTGGATAAAAAGCTGAATTTATGGACGTACGAATTATGGATTGTAAGCGTGTCCAACTCCTTTAATGATGCCACTTCTGCCAGGGCAGAATCACTAATATCATCAGGTACGGTGAGCTGCGTAAGGTTCGGCTCCGCTTTTACAAACGCAATAAACTTCTGGTCGCTCCTTAGCGGCCCAGGAGTTATCGCGCTAGAAGCGGTGCTTACGGCTGGAGCCTTCGTGGACGGTGCATGAGTGTGTTGCAGGATGAAGAACGAACCCACGCTTGTCAGAACGGCTACCGAGGCAACCGATGAGACAAGAAGCCCGACGGGAAAGAAAGCGCGTGCCTTTTTCGACTCCAGTCGTCCATCCGGCTCGGTTTTGGTGGATTCGAAACAAGGTGAGTCACCGCGGTCGACGCGTTCGAGGTCCTCGATTAATGAAGCCACAGTTTGATAGCGGTCATCCAGGCTGCGTTCCAGACATCTAAAAATGATATGTTCGAAGGACGACGGCTGCTCGCCTTCCTGCCGTAGGAAGGGCGTTGGCTCACTATTGAAGACCTTATACATCGTGGAATATGGCGTGTCACCCTCGTGCGGTGGGTTGCCCGTGCAACATTGGTAGAGCACCGCGCCCAATGAATAAATGTCCGAGCGCGCATCGGCGGCCGTCCCCTGAAACTGCTCAGGACTCATGTACTGCGGCGTGCCCATCGTATCGCCCGTTTTTGTCAGCTGATCGTTCGTCTTGACGTTCGTCAGTTTCGCAAGACCAAAATCGAGAACAATCGCGCGCAATTGTCCTTCGGCACTAGCCTGGATCATGATGTTGCTTGGTTTTAGATCCCGATGGACGACACCCGCCCCATGAGCAGCCGACAACACTGCGCCAATCTGTTTGGCAATTTGCATGCTGCCGCGCTCGGTCATTTTTCCTCGCGCCTTAAGAAACGCATCAAGATTGACGCCCCCGACATATTCCATGACGAGGTATGGCGATTGGTTGCAGACGCCAAAGTCCAGGACTTGCACGGCATTGGCATGACGAAACGCGCTGGCAGCCTTTGCTTCGCGCTTGAATCGTTCTTGATCGGCGTGCGAAAACTCGTCTTGCTTCAAGACCTTGATGGCGACGATGCGGTCGGTGAAGCGGTTTCTCGCTTTGAAGACGATACCCATTCCACCTTTGCCGATCCGTTCCAAAACCTCGTATTGGTCCGGGACGCAAAGGGCAATCAATGACGAGCTGCTCGGATGGTCGCCAGTTGCAGATTCATCCGTTGTTGCTAGGTTGGGCGCTTGTCTTTGTTCGTCAGGCATTTTCACACCGCATGACCAATTTATGCCCGTGGGCGTGGGTTTTAAGCCGTAGCGCAGGTAGTCGTATTTAATTCGCGGCTTGCGGTTTTCCCCATTGAGGAGGCGAAGACTAAAGGCTATCCTCTATTCTGTAAACCCGATCCCACCCACACTTATGCCGCAAGAATCGCGGCCTGATTCTGTTGCGTCGCCTCAGAACGACGGTTTCTCAGTCGCTGAACAAATCAAGGCCCATAAGACGAATGACAAACAGCAATCCCTGCTGCACCGGGGACTCTCGGCGGTTTGGGATGGCGGAACAAGCAAGTCGCTGGCTCACCTGGAAAAACTTCAGCAAGAGATCAACGATGCCAGAGCGAAGGGCGATAACAACGTCGCCGAAGCTTTGAAGAAAGAGTGCGCCGAAGCCGTTAAAGCCGACAAGAAAGGGCTCGAGACGAGGGAAACATACCTCGGCTATGCCGGTGGCGCGCTGCAAATGGCGACCATGGCGGCGAAGGGCAGCATCGTCGGGCAGGCAGTTGGGATTCTCGGGACGGCGGGGCTTTTCGGGCTGGATAGCGCCAAGGCGGGCGATAACTGGAAGGAGCAACTCACTGATGGCGCATTAGGTGCAGCCAAAGGCGTTGGCTTGAGGTCTCTTTTCCAATATTCCGGAGCCGCTGGTTGGTGCCCAGTCACCCAGGGAGTAGTGACGGGATTTTCGTCGCGGTTCGCTGATTACGCAACCAACCGCGACATGTATCAAGGTGGTTTTGCACAGGGACTCGGCAATGCTCTTACGCAGGCGGCCGATTGGCACGCGATGACAATCGACGGCATCGCATTTGGTGCAGGTCACGGGTTATTCAAGGGCGCAAACGCCATGTTCGGAAATCGGCTTGAACAGTCGACGATCGCACGCAGCATGATTTCGTCCGGCACGCTCGGATTCACGACGGGCACTTCGAATGAAATAATGCGGGAGCAAAACGTCAACGAGTCGTTCGATGCCGGCAAGGTGCTCGGTCGCGGTTTCGTGCAGGGATCACTGAACTCAGTCGCCGGATTGGCCGGAGAAGCGCGCATGAATCGCGGTCGGGGTGAAACGAAGACCGCCATTGCGCCCGAATTTGTTGTCACCGGCGGCGCAGAAAATTTGAAACAAATGATCGATGCGCATCGGCAAGGTAAGACCGATCTGCGATCCGCGGTTCTTGAAGTTCGCAGGCTTACAGGCGCAGACATTGGCGATCCGCGGCGAATGCTCGTGCAGCATGTCGCATCGGCGGATGATATGCAGTCCGTAACGCAATTCGCCGGCGCCAACTGCAACGGTCTGCTGGCTACGTGCTTCCCGAATTTGTTGGCTACGGGCTTCCCGAATTTGGCTCGGGAACTGACGTCTAATCACGTCTTGCCCAACGCTGAACGCATCACCCTGCATACCAGCGAGCAGAACAATCAATTGAAGATCGCTTTTACCCCGGAGAAAGGGCGTGTCGAGGGCTATGAACCGGCGATCATACTCGGCGACCCGGCGGCGCGACAGCCCGCTGTTGCATCGCCTATACGGCAAGTATCGCAGGAATTTCTGGTGACTTCGGGTGGAAAACAACTCCAGACCGTAATCGACGCCTTTCATGGACAAAACACAATGGACCACCTGTTGATCGGTGTTCAGACCGCGAATGGCAACAAGCTCGGCGAGCCGCAGAAATTACTTGTCCAGCGCGGAGCATCAGCAGCAGATCTCCAACAAGCGGAGGAGTTGGCGCGGGCTAATAACGCCACTCTCAAGCCGGTCTTGCCGGACCTCGATCGAGTTACAATGCATTCCCGCACGTTGTATGGGTTCCCACGGATCACATTCACGTCCGAAAATGATCGCGTTCAAGGATTTAAGCCTGCCGTCACCATGGGTGAACACGACGGACAGCCCGTGCGCCTTCATCTATTGCAGCCGCTGCCGCAGCCGAAAGGAAAGGCGCAGCTCGTACCCAAGGACAAGAGCGCGCCAAAACCAAAAATGGTTGCCGCAGAAAAATCGATAGTTTCGCCGCCGGCGGATATTGCCACCGAGCAGAAGGAGCGGCCGCGGCTCACCGTGGCGAATCGGCCGCTGGACGGGCGGACCCAAGAATTTCTCGTTAGCGGCGGCGCCGAAAAATTGAGAGAGATGATCGGTGCTCTTCGCGCGGGAAAGAGCGATCCACGGTCAGCACTGCTTGAGGTTCGCAGGCTCACGGGTGATGACCTGGCAAGTCCACAACGGATGCTCGTGCAGCACGTTACCTCCAAGCAGGATATGCAAGCAGTAGAGAATTTCGCGCACACGCAGGACGACGCGCTTCTTGCAATGTGCTACGCGAAAATGTCTCCCGAAATCAGATTCAAACATGTATTGCCTTACGATGAACGCATCACACTTCACACCCGCGACGAAAATGGGCAAATGAAGATTGCGTTCACACCGGAACACGGCAAAATCGAAGGCTATGAACCGGCAGTGACTTTGGGTGAGCATTCCGGACGCGCGGCGCAGCACTACTTGATTGAGGCTATACAAAAACCCGTGCCGCCGGAGCTGATGGATACCCCGCTGGGCAGAGCCATCAACGAAGTCCAGCAACAACTTAAGAGCGGAAAGTGGAAGCTCATTGAGACAGAGGACAACTCGGCCGCTGACAAGCTTGGTATGGATTATATCCTACTCAATACCGAGACGGGACGGTATTTTTTCTTTGATACGACTCTCAATACCCAGGCGAAAGAAGGCATTTCGCAGCTCAGAAAGCAGGGAGTCGTGCCCTTAAACCTTAAAGCTGGCGATTACAGAGCAGTTACCGATGACTCTATCCTTGGTTTTGCCAATCGCCTGAACACCGCGATGAAATCGCAGAGCATTCTAAACACACGAGAGATTCCAGCTCCGTCGCACGAAGCAAGTCCTTCCCCCGATCACCTGCTCCAGCAGATTGAGTCTTTCAACCTGAGCTTGAGCTCGAAGATCTACGGACTCCGAAAGAACGCGGAGACAGCCACACCGGAGCAGGCCGATGGAGCGGCGCGCGCCGCGAACTTATTTGCCAGTTACCAGAACGATGTCCGGAAGGCCCAGACTTTCGCTCGAATGAGAAGAATGGAACAAATGGACCCTCAGAGAACGCAGAAAGAGACCGCGCTGACCAATGCCATCGACACAGCTGCGCGCAAGATTGTCGATGGCGCGATTGCCGATAACAAGGTTCCGGAAAGATCATACGAACAAGTGCAAGTGCCCCTGGGCATAGACTTCGATAACCGCCACGATCGACTTCGTCTCACGTCCGGCGCCGACCGGTTTACTTTTACCGACCTCAGTCGTCGTGTGACTCGAACAATCGATAATGCCGTGTTGTCCACGCCAGGAATGGATTATAGACTGCATGATTTCCTGATTGGGGATGATGGTATCAGATGGGTGCGCAATCGTGCCATCAACCAACTCGGATTGATGGATATGTCGGCGATCCTTGGTGCACGGGCTCGCGGTAATGGGATGCAATTGACGACAATGCACTAGCCGGAAGTCGGCACCGAATCGCTTTCAGCCGGTTTTTCTTTTTTGTGCGCCACCTGGTCGTAAACTGACTCATCGAGAATGTTGGGATACGATTCGCCAAGCAACTTATATACATTTTGCAGTCGGAGACGAAACTGCTCGTCGAACATGGCGTCGTGTGCCGAATTGTTAGGCTCGCCGAACCACCAGAACCAATCGCTGCCCTCGGCGGCATATACTTCTTCCCAGGCGCGAGCGATCACCTCTTCGGGATATTTTTTCGCTTTCAAACGATCGATTAGAAAATTGCGCGTCTCGCCCAGCAAATCCCAGGCGCGATTCTTGTGCGGATCGCCGATCCAGATGTGGAAATCGGCACTAATCCAAGAGCCGCTGTGAATATTACTGAGTTCTGCCGTTGGCGGGTTCCGTTTCAAATAATCGCTTACGGTGCAAATGTTTAGGGTGTTGTCGCTGGACAAACGCTCGTACAATTCTTTGAGGAACGGTTTTCCGTCGTCGAGATATGTCTCCCAGCAATTTTCCCCGTCGAGGGCGATTGCCACCACGCCTTCGCGCTCCCAGTGGAACAGGCGCTGCTGCAAGTGTTTCAGACGCATATAAAGCGCCGTGGCCGCTTCTTCCGGATCGCGACCGCCGAAAGAAAATCCAATCTCATTGCTGGTCACCACTTCTCTAAACAACATGGTGATTTCGCGATCGCCGATGCGCGCGCGATAAGGTTGGCAAACGACCTCCGGATTCGTCAAATTTCCGTGCTCGTCGCGGTAGATTCCGACATCGGCAGTCCTGGACAAGATGGCTTCGTCGGTGACGATCCAGTTGATGCCGCACTCGGAAATTAGATCCAGCGCTGCCGGACTAACGGACATCTCGGAGGGCCACATACCTTTTGCATCACGCCCGAGCATGCGTTTGTAGAGCGAAAGCCCTTTGTCCAGTTGTGCCTTCGCATCCTCGCGATGGAAGAATAACTTCGCGGGCAATGCTGTGTATGGCGAAGGGATGCGCGCAGCATTGGTGTCGATGAGCAGCGGCAAAATCGGGTGATAGTACGGCGTCGTCGTGACTTCGATTTGTCCCGAGTCTTGCAAACGTTTATACACCGGAATCGTTTGCCGGCATAAGTCGCGTTCAATTTCCAGCAGCCGTTTTCGTTGCGCGAGGGAGAACTCGCCCCCCTGCTTGATGAGTGTGGCGACTTCGTCGATCTTCATTTGCCAATATGGATCGAACCAGGCGAGGTTCATCCAAGTCAGCATGTCGGCATATTCTTGCGGACTAAACTGATCGAGCATTTTTTGGAAGTTCAATCCGCGCTTCAGCAGTTTCTCGCGTTTCTGCCACAACTCGAAATAAGGCGAAAACTTTTTGATCTGCCGATCCAAGTTACAATGAAATGATTCCGAGATGATGTAAAACTTGTCGTCCTCAGTAAATTGCTGTTCGTTTTTCTCCAGCAAAACCGTCTGCTGATCGACGGCGCCGTGCTCCCCATAATCTTCTATCTGCTCCAGCAGCGAAGGCACCAAGTTGAACGTTTGCCGGATATTAGGAAAATCCTCGAGATACAGCGGCATATCGAGATAATCTTTGATGGTGTGCAAGCGCACCCACGGCATGAGATATAGTCCGCTCAACCGATCCTTATAGAGCGGTTGGTGCATATGCCAGATGAAGCAGACTGAAAGTTTCTCCGTCATGAGACGCCTCGATTACTCCTTACGCTGGGAGCGCACGCTGCCGGCGTGCTCCTTGCCGAGCTTTGCGCTCAGGTTCAATTCGCGCACGAGCTCGTCGTGAATCTTGCTATTGGTGGCAACCACGGATCCTTCGACCATGTCGAACTTCCCGCCGAGCGCGTTTGTGATCGTGCCGCCCGCTTCGCGCACCAATAGGGTGCCCGCGGCCAAGTCCCACGGTGCGAGCTTCAACTCCCAAAATCCATCTAGACGACCGCTGGCGACGAAGCTGAGATCCAGTGCGGCGGACGCGTCCCGCCGTACGCCGTGGCTGATGTCCGTGATGTGGACGAACTCGTCCATGTTCGTAACCGGTGCCACCCGCGTGTCTGGTGGGAAGCCCGTTGCAAGCAAACTGACATTCAAAGTCGAATTTGCGGAGACGGCAATTGGGCGATCGTTGAGATACGCGCCCTTTCCTTTTTCCGCCCAGAAAAGCTCATCAGTGCTCGGATTGAAGACGACGCCGAACAAGACTTCGCCTTTGTCCTCGAAACCGATGGATACGGAAAAGAAAGGGTAGGTATGCGCATAATTTGTTGTGCCGTCCAGCGGATCGATAATCCAGCGGCGGGTGGAGCTGGTCTGATGCGCGCCTGTCTCTTCCGCAAGGATCTGATCGTCGGGAAAACGTTGGCGAATTATCGAAATCACATGCTGCTCAGATTGCTTGTCGGCCTCAGTGACGAGGTTGAACGCGCTCTTATAGTCGATGTGGATTTTGCCCAGCCGCTCCATGAGGATTGCTCCGGCCTCGCGGGCAGCCTTAAATGCGACTTCCTTGATGTCTTGCACGGATCGATCGCCTCCCTGGGGTCGTTAGTTTACTAGAAGCGGGCTTCCGCCCGCCGCTACAGATGACTACCTGGATGTCAAGCCGACGATCATATATAATCATTTACTCTGGCGGCTGTTTTCGTTGACGTACTCAGCGTTTCGCCTTACTTTAGATAGTCTATGACAAGCTCAATCATTATTCGACCATAGGCTTGCTGGCGCAGTTCAATTGCTCTGCCGCCAGCGCCAGCCGCTGGTTTTTTTGTTTAATGAGGCCCAAAGCAGGATAGGAAGATGAAAGACAGTCCAACCATGGAAAAGAAGTACGACGTCAATTTGCCGCAAACGGATTTCCCGATGAAAGCGGACAGCGCCGTGCGTGAGATCAACTTTCAAAAGCTCTGGGATGAGAAGAAGATTTACGAGAAAAACTTGGCGCAGCGCAACAAGTCGCACAAGTTCGTGCTGCATGACGGGCCCCCGTATCTCAGCTCCAGCAAGATACACATTGGCACCGCGCTCAACAAAATTCTCAAAGACATAGTCACGAAGTACAAGGCGCAGCAGGGATTCTACTCGCCTTACGTTCCGGGCTATGACAGCCATGGATTGCCCATTGAAACAGCGGTGCTCAAAGACGTCAAAGGCGGGCGTGCTGCCTTGACGCCTCTCGAGCTGCGTAAGCGTTGCAAGGAATTTGCGCTCGGCAATCTAAAGGGACAAGAAGACAATTTCCGCAGGCTGGGCGTCTGGGGCAATTGGGCTCATCCGTACATCACGCTCGACCCTAAATTCGAGGCGGCGCAAATCAGAGTGTTCGGCACTATGGCCGACAAAGGCTATCTGTACAAGGGTCTGAAGGCCGTCCAGTGGTGCCCGAATTGCGAAACAGCGCTTGCCGAGGCGGAAGTAGAATACGCTGATCACGTGTCCGATTCAATCTACGTGAAGTTTGCCGTCTCAGAAGAATCGCGTTCGAAATTACCTGATGCGGTGCAAAAACAAAAAGACGTTTCGTTTGTAATCTGGACGACGACTCCCTGGACATTGCCCGGCAACCTCGGAATCGCGTTGCATCCGGATTTCGACTATGTGTTTCTGCAAACTCCAGAAGGTGATGTCATCATTATCGCCGAAGAGTTGCGCGAGAAAATGTTCGCTGCTGTCGGTTGGGAAACGTCGAAGTACAAAGAACTTGCGCGAGCCAAGGGCAAGTCGCTCGAGTATGTTAAAGCGCGTCACCCGTTTGTCGAGCGCGACAGTTTGGTGATCTTGGGTGAACACGTTACCGCCGAAGCGGGAACGGGAGCCGTACATACCGCCCCGGGACACGGTCCTGAGGACTTTGAAATAGGCAAGCAGTACAAGCTTGGCGTGCTGTCGCCTGTTGATGGGCGCGGCATTTTCACCGAGGAAGCCGGTAAGTTTGCCGGTCAGCGGTTTGAGAAAGCCAATCCGGTGATTGTCGAGCATTTGCGCGAAGTCGGAAAGCTTGTGCATCACTCCACTTTTAGCCACAGCTATCCGCACTGCTGGCGGTGCAAGAAGCCGCTCATCTACCGTGCAACCGAGCAATGGTTTGCGTCGGTGGACGGCTTCCGAAAGCAGGCACTGAAAGCGATAGACAGCGTGCAGTGGTTGCCCGCCTCGGGTCGCAATCGCATCTACGCCATGGTCGAGAATCGTGCCGATTGGTGCATCAGCCGGCAGCGCGCCTGGGGTGTACCGATCCCGGTGTTCTATTGCAACCAGTGCCATAAGCCCGTTCTGACAAAGGAAACGGTGGAAACGGTG
>DATNQY010000158.1:0-3064 GCA_036703785.1 Candidatus Obscuribacterales bacterium | reverse complement strand
CACGAAGTCTTTGGCGCTCGGCCATGCAAACTGAATACCCGATGGTGCCTTTTTACTCTTCGTCGAATGCCCGTGCGTTTTCTTTTTGTTTGCGCCGGCTGACTTGGGTCCTGGTGCTTCTTGCTCGTCGCCGAAAGCGACATCCCCGGCATGCAGGAAAGCTTGCAGCTTCGGCATCGCCAGTGAACCGAGTGATTGCTTGATGGAGCCGACCGCCTGGTCGATGTGCCAGGATTGTCCAGCTAAAAGCGTGATGATGATTCCCAGTTGCAACACGCATAGCCATGCGGCCACCAATGCCGGCGATACACGTCTGAGCGGTGTCACGCCTGGTTGCACAGGCGGCGGTGGTGGCACATTGCCACCGTGGTTGCAAGCAATCGGATCGTTGCTGGCAATGATGCTTGCTTCTCTCACTCGCACACAAACGGACGAGTATGAATCCAGCGGCGGCATGTGTTGCAGCTGAGCGGAATGACCGGCAGTCGCCTGCGCCGGTGTATAAGGCGCGAGGGCGCCGTGTACCGGTGCAATGGGGAACAACGCCGTCTCCGGCTCCGGTTGTAGTACTTCAGGTTCTACAGAATATGAGAGATGTTGCTGCATTAGTCTCTGCCGACGAATAGAACCTACGAATTTTACTCGATTGAAAGCAATTTCGAGCGCATCTGTTGCGGCTTTGCGCACATTTTGAGGAACCGGAAGCATATACTCACGTCCAGATTAGAACCCTATAATGCACTCGGCAACTCTAAAATGAAACGAAATCAATTCGTCTCCGGAGCAAGCTGGACTGTAATATAGGGGTGAGCTTTTACAGCTACACGGAGAATATATGAGTTTCCTAGCAATGCTGTCGATCGTCGCTGCAGCTACATTTATTGCTACCTGGTACAACGACAATGTTTCGAAGGCGGATTACATCGCCGACGATTCTCTGTAGGCAGGGCGACGCCCTCGTCACGAGCTAACTTATTCTTTTCGCGTATACGCCATGTGTTGCTGCCAGCGAGCGGCAATTTCTTCTTTGGTTGCCGTTTTCCCGTACTGATACGCCCAGCCCGAAGCGAGCACGCGGTACGCGATAAATAAATAGATCAAGGCGAGCGCAGCGAAGCCGACCAGCGGATTCTTCAACAGAAACTTCGCGATGGGCTTACAGACGAAGTACGCAATACCCATGATCCTTGCCTCCAGATACCTGGCCGATCATGATATGTAGACAACCACCTGCGGCCAAGTATTTATAACCGCATTCGCTGTCGTCAAGCGCAGAATTAAGGTATCAAGCCGGTACCACCGCAGACTACCGGAGTGGTATCAGCAGCAGCGCGCATCGTTGCCGGCGGCAACTTCGACCAGATCGCGCTTGGGAGCGCGTCCTGACCCCAGGGAGTTAGTCGGGCCGCTGCGGAACCATGACACCGCAGCTGATATCACGACCATCAAAACAAGCAGCATGAAAATGATCGCCAACCCGGCATCTAGATAATCGTTGAAAATTAGAGTTCTGGTTTTAGCGACTTCTGCCGCCCCTAGCGTTGCTGTTGCCAATTTCGCCTGCAGTGAGTGCGCGTGTGCCAGGAAGCCCAGTCTGGCAGAGGGACTAAAGACTTTCTCGATGGCGCCCGTAAACGTCACAATCAGCACGAACAGTAAAGGCACAAGAGTGACAAACGAATAACGGGCTTTTCCGATTCTGAAAATCACCGTTGTTCCCAACGAGAGGGCGATAACGGCCAGCAGCTGATTGGAAATTCCGAACAACGGCCACAAGCTGTTGATGCCGCCAAGCGGATCGATGATGCCTTGATATAAGAAATATCCCCAGCCCAGAACGACCAGTAGAGAGCTGAAAATAATTGCGGGGTAGGAGCCGATTTCACCAAGCGGTTTCCAAGCAAGTCCCAGGAAGTCTTGCAGTAAAAACCGTGCCACGCGAGTGCCGGCATCAAGACAAGTAAGGATAAACAACGCCTCGAACATGATCGCGAAGTGATACCAGAAGCTCAATTGGGCAGCACCGCCTATTGCCTTGGCAAAGATTTGAGCCATGCCTACAGCCAAAGTCGGGCCACCTCCGGTGCGTCCCCACAACGTAACTTCGCCGACCTGGCTGGCCAGTGCGCTCATCTGTCCGGCCGAAACTGTATAGCCCCAAGAGCTGATTTTTTGCGCGGCAAGCACCGGATCTGCACCGACCACCCCCACCGGGCTATTGATAGCAAAGAATTGTCCCGGCAAAAGAACACAAGCCGCGATGATGGCCAGAACAGCCACGGTCGCTTCGCAAAGCATGGCACCATATCCGATGGCACGCGCGTGCGTTTCATCGCTAATCAGCTTAGGTGTGGTGCCCGAAGACACCAGAGCGTGGAATCCGGAAATTGCACCACAAGCAATCGTGATGAAGCAAAACGGAAAGATGTTGCCGGCAAAGAGCGGTCCGGTGCCATCGACGAACACCGTCGTCGCCGGCATGTTGAGATCGGGACGGACAGCGAATATGCCGGTTGCCAGAAGACTAATGGTTCCAATCTTGATAAATGCGGACAGGTAATCGCGTGGTGCCAAAAGCACCCAGACCGGTAGCACGGAAGCAACAAATCCGTACACGATTACAGCCAAAGAAAGGCTGGTGCCGTTCAAGGTGAAAATTTTCGCCAGGTTCGGATCGAGGGCCACGTATTTGCCGCCGACAACGGCCGCCAGAGTCAGCGCCACTCCGATAATCGATCCTTCGCAGACTTGCCCTGGACGAATCGAACGCATGTACCATCCGACGAACATGGCAATAGGCACCGTCATCAGCAAAGTGAACGATCCCCAAGGACTGGCTTTCAGAGCGTTCACCACGACAAGCGCCAGCACGGCCATCAAAATGACCATGATCAGCAATATGGCAACCAGCGCCACCACGCCGGTGAAAGGCCCAATCTCGTCCTTGCACATTTGTCCGAGCGATTTGCCGCCCCGGCGCATGGAAGCGCACAGAACAACAAAATCCTGCACGGCACCGGCCAGGACGACGCCGATTACAATCCAAAGCGTTCCGGGCAGGAAG
>DATNQY010000157.1:0-12639 GCA_036703785.1 Candidatus Obscuribacterales bacterium | reverse complement strand
AGCGAAGATCGTTTTCTCGTTGCAAACGTGGTCCAGATGCCGGAAGAGCTCCTGCTTCGCCTTTACATCTTCGGCGATCGCTTCAATGACGAGGTCGGCATCCACTGCATCTTTGTAATTGTCACTCCACATAATCCGGCTTTTCAAGTTGTCGAATTTTTCTTGCGTGAGAAACCCTTTGTCGATAGAGGACTTACCGTATTTCTCCACGGTGCTCTTAGAGCGATTCAGCGATTCCGGATAGATATCGCACAGAGTTACTTTCGCATCTGTTTTCGAAGCTATGAGAAACGCGATCGCCGAGCCCATGAAGCCGGCTCCCGGAATGAAAACACTGGAGAACGTCATGCTGAAACTCTCTTCTTTCACTGTGTTTGATTGAGTGGCGATCATCGTACCATCCTTGATCCAGCGGGCTCACGCCCGCCGTTGCGGTGTAGGAACTTAATACCAGAACCATTGTAGCGGCGGGCGGAAGCCCGCTGTGTGAACGGCTGATCAGGCGTGCTAACGCATTTGCTGCTAACTTCTATGCGGACAAGGAATACAGGAAGGATTTATGTTCAAGAAGGTGTTGATCGCAAATCGCGGTGAAATTGCCGTAAGGGTGATTCGTGCCTGTCAGGAGATGGAGATCAAAACGGTCGCCGTTTACTCCGAACCCGATCGACCGGCCACCCACGTCCGCATTGCTGATGAGGCGTGGCTTCTTGAAGGACAGCCTGGCAAAGTCTACCTCGACATTCCGCAGATCATTGATGTCGCAAAACGTGCACAAGCTGAAGCGATTCATCCCGGCTACGGATTTCTCGCCGAGAATGCTGAATTTGCAGCGGCTTGCGCGGCCGCCGGAATCGTTTTCATCGGACCAGCGCCCGATGTGATTCGCAAGATGGGCAGTAAGATCGAATCTCGCCGCATCATGGAAGCGGCCGGCGTTCCCGTCGTGCCAGGTAATACTGACCCGATCACCGATGTTGAAACGGTCAAAAAGCTGTGCACCAAATACGGTTATCCGGTGGCGATTAAAGCCAGCGCCGGCGGTGGCGGGCGCGGATTGCGCGTGGTGCGCAAGGAAGAAGATGTTGAGCAAGCTCTCGCCGGCGCGCAGCGCGAAGGCAGCAGCTACTTCGGCAGCGCCGAAGTATATCTCGAGAAATATCTTGACCATCCGCGACATATCGAAGTGCAGGTAATCGGCGATTCGCACGGCAATGTCATTCATTTATTCGAGCGCGATTGCTCGACGCAGCGTCGCCACCAGAAGCTGACGGAAGAAAGCCCCGCTCCGGGACTCAATCCTGACTTGCGCAAGCGTTTGCTGGAAAATGCCGTCAAAGGCGCCAAAGCGATCGGCTATACATCGGCGGGCACCGTCGAATGTCTGGTATCAGGCAACGATTTTTATTTCCTGGAAATGAACACGCGCGTGCAAGTGGAACATCCTGTCACCGAGTTCATCACGGGCGTTGATATCGTGAAAGAACAAATTCGCATTGCTGCCGGTGAAAAACTCTCCGTGAAACAGGAAGACGTGGTGGCGCGCGGACACGCCATCGAATGTCGCATCAACGCGGAAGATCCATTCAAGCAGTTTATGCCGTCACCGGGCACAGTCAGCGTTTACAATGAGCCGCGCTTGCCTTGGGTGCGCACCGATAGCGCATGCTATCCGGGCTATCAGATTCTGCCGTTTTATGATTCGCTGCTTGCGAAGTTGGTTTGCTGGGGACGGACGCGTGAGGAAGCCATTGCGCGCACGAAGCTTGCGCTGAAAAACTTCGACATCGTGGGCGTTTCCACAACGATTCCTTTTCATCAAATGTTGATGGACGATCCGACCTTCCAAAAAGGGGAAGTTTATACCGGCTACGTCGAAAGCGAGTTCCGCAAGAACTTGCAGAAGCCGGTGGCTCCTGCCGAAAACAAAAACGGCTCCGGTATCGGTTCTTCTTCCAGCGACATCGTAGCGGCGGGCGGCAGCCCGCTTGTGGAGCGCACCGAGCCACGCAGCTTCGAAGTCGAGGTCAATCAAAAGCATTTCAAAGTCTCTGTGAAAGAACTGCTTCCAGTCGGCGGTGGAGGCTCCAATGGCGGGACGGCAGCAGCCAAAGCGCCGTCAGCTACAGCGGCTGCGCGCGGGCAGCGACCTGCTTCTCAAAGCGCCGGCGCCGGAGGCAGTGGCGAGGTGCGCTCCTCGATGCATGGTCTAGTCAAACAACTGCTCGTTGAGCAGGGCGCGAAAGTAACCGCGGGACAGCGGTTGGTGATTTTCGAAGCGATGAAAATGGAGTCCGAAATCGTCGCCGACCGCGCGGGCACGGTTGCATCTATAAAGGTGAAGCAGGGCGAAACAGTGGAATCGAAGCAACTCTTGATGGTGATTGGTGATTGAGATTGGGCGCCTTGCGCCGCCCTGGCTGGTGACAAATGCGGATCGGCAATGGTTTTGACATTCATCGGCTCGTGCCCGGACGGCCATTAGTCCTGGGCGGCGTCGAGATCCAGTACGAATGCGGATTAGAAGGGCATTCCGACGGCGATGCTGTTGCGCACGCAATTGCGGATTCTATTTTAGGTGCGGCTGGACTTGGAGACATTGGTCTGTGGTTCCCCAGTGATGACGAATTTTATCGCGGTGTCAATAGCATAGAGCTGCTAAAGAAAGTCGTTAAATCTGCTAAAGAACATGGATATAAAATTGGCAATGTTGACTGCGTAATCATTTGTGAACGCCCACGCTTATCGCCACATTATCCAGCCATGCGTAAGGTGCTGGCGGAGGCGCTGGAAGTCACCGAAGACCGCGTAAGCCTCAAAGCTCGCACTATGGAGCGCTTAGGCGCTATAGGACGTGGCGAAGCGATAGCCGTCGAGTGCGTTGTGTTACTCGATTAAGTGTATTGTCAAGCTATAGGTCGCCGGGGAACCAATGGTACGATCTCAGAGTCTGGTGAGGCTTGTCCTAACTGACATTTCGGTCACTGAGGCGTCGCACCGTATGTGGTGGCAGCAAGAAAAAGACCGGATCAGTGCCGGTAACCTGGAAAACATATGAGCTTTCACAACATCTTTCTGGTTAACGCAATTTTGGATGCTTTCCTTTGCGGGCTGACCATGCTGTTCTTCCGTTATTTCCGGAAAGTCGATCCAGTCAGCCTGCCTGACGATCAATTGCCGTTTATTTCAGTGGTAGTGCCTGCTCGCAACGAAGGCACCAAGGTTGGACGCTGCCTCGAATCACTGGCTAAACAAGACTATCCAAACTACGAAATAATCGCCATTAACGACCGATCGGTGGATGACACTGGTGCGGTTATTAAGTCGATCGCCGAACGCTATCCTAACGTCCGCTCTGTTTATGGACAAGAGGCACCGCCTGGATGGATCGGCAAGTGCAATGCGCTAGTGCATGGAGTGAAATATGCCGGCGGACAATGGTTGCTATTCACTGACGCAGATACTGTTCATACGCCTGATTCGCTCAGATTAGCCGTATCCTACGCTCTCAAGCACAATGCCGAGCTGATTTCGTTCATGCCGGTGCAAGAGCTGGGCAGCTTCTGGGAAAAAGTGGTGATGCCTGTTCTGCTCGGCTCGTTCCTTTGTGGCGATCCGATGAATACGATCAACGATCGCACCAACGATCGCGCTTACGCGTACGGTCAGTATATTCTGGTTCGACGTGATGTCTACGAAGCAGTCGGTGGGCACCATTCTGTATTCGATCAAATTTTGGATGACATCAGTTTTGCACGCGTCGTGAAAGAACACGGCTACCACATCATGGCCGCAGATGGGCGTTTGCTCTATCGCGTGCGCATGTACACTAATCTTGAAACACTCTGGCAAGGATGGACGAAAAATCTCTTCGCGCTCATCGAGTGCCAGGTCGTTTACCTGTTTCTTGTTATCACTTTGATCAACATCGCCGTGATTGGTCCGTTCGTTTCGGCCGCCATGCTTGTATTCATGGCCTTCAACGGCGAGATCACTGCGCAGTTTTACACCATACTGGCTGTAACATTGCTCGAATTCGGATTGCTGTTCCCCTGGTACAAGCGCTGTGCCGAACATTACACGGGCGTCGGCGCGCCGCATTTCCTGCTGCTGCCATTGGGCAGTCTGACGGTCAGCCTGCTGTATTTGCACTCCGCTTATTTGGTGTTGTCCAAAACAAAAGTCAGCTGGAAGGGCCGCCAGTACATGGTGAACACGCACAAATCTGTTGAAGCGGAGTCGGACGTACTCGACGTCGAGAAGCAGCTCGTCGCAGCTCCGACAGAGCCTGGATCGTAGTCTTCGATCCAAGCGGGCTTGCGCCCGTCGGTACATGACCGTTGCGTTCAAGCCCGCCGGTACATGAATATCTTAAGCGGCTTGCTCCGAACCGCCTTCGGAATCAGGCTCAACCTCGGCCACAGGCTCTTTGCCCTGTTCTTGCTCGAGGCGGGCCAGCGTGTCGGCAAAGAGGATCACATCCAGGCGCTCGGGATGCTGCTTCTGCCAAAGATCCGCTGCTTGGCTCAGGTATTCGCGACCATGGTCGTACATCTGCCTGTCGCAATATAAGTCACCCAGCTCAGAAAGCGTCTTGGCTACCGCTGGGCTGGCTGGTCCATAGAGCGTTTCTTGCATCTGCAGTACAGCGTGCAAAATTTGTGTTGCCAAAGGCAATTTGCCGCGCTTCTTATAGACAGCGGCGATGGCTTGCAGGTCTTTGATTTCTTGTTCCACGGCCATTCCTGCTCCAAGTCCGCCATGCTCAGGCACCACATCGTCGGATGCGGCGCTATTTTATGAAAACTATGATGCACAAAAGGGTTCTCAGGTTCCTGTCTACATGCCCTGTATGACAGATTCAACAATCGCCGGAAGCCTTAGTCTGCCTTCCTTCCCACGGCTGAGCTTTTGGTGGCTGCGAATTGTTTTTGGCGGGCCATGGCGATTTCGTACTCCACGAAATTTTTATTGCCATGATCGATGACCCAGCGAAGATCATCTGCACCTCCAGAGGTATGGCTAGCCGTCTTTTGCAATCCTATATAGCAATAAGCCTCGGTCAACTTATCCTTTTTGCCGGCTGTAGCATCCAGCAGATGCTGAGCTGTTATATCACCATGCAAATACTGAATTGCCGGTGCGGGCCAATCGGCCGCCAGCGGCGCATCATCGGCTTTGGATGCCACAGGCAAGCTGAGCCGGGCTGCTGCGCGGTCCAGCCAATCATTGGCATCATCGTCGTGTTGCAAAAACCGGCAACTCAATGCCCCGAGCAAATAAGCATACGGAAGAGTCCGGAAATGATGATGGGAAACTGATACCACTTTGTGAAAATCGGCATTCGCTGCTTCGTAGTTGCCCAGTATAAAATCGGTGTAGCCACGGCCTTGATAAACGTCCGGGTCGTGTGGGCTCAATTGTGCTGCTTTGTCATAGTCGGCATTCATCGCCACCAAATCGCCGGTATCGCGATATACAGCGGCTCTCTCCGTATAGAGCATCGATTTGTCCGGCGCAAGCTTGATAGCTTCGTTCAAATCATCCAGACTTTTTTTAAACTCACGGAGCTTTCTCTCTGACGATCCCCTCGCCGCCCAGGACATAGAATCTTGAGGATCGAGCGATATGCAGGTGTCGCAATCCTCGACGGATTTATCGAAATTTCCCAGCTCGCGGTTAACCCAAGCGCGCAATTGCCAAAATTGTTTGTTCTTAGGTGCCAGTGCCAGCGCTTCGCTGATGTCGGTGAGCGCCAGTTCGTGGTCGCCTACACGCGAATAGCAACTGGCGCGATGGCTTATGGCATCAAGGTAACGCGGCTTTAGATGAACAGCAGTCGTATACTGCTCGATGGCATTTCGATATTCTCTGATGCCGGCGTCGCTTACTGGATCTTCAGTCCGGTAGTGCGAATTTCCCTTTTGCTCGAAATACAGCCCGCGTGTGTAAGCGAGCGACTCAGGTCCGGCGCAACTGGTAAGTTGCGCGGCCAAGCAGATCAGCAGTATTACTTTGCCTCTCAGGTCCTATTTCATTGCCGCCAGGGCGGTGAAGTACTTCACGAACATTTTCATTCCACCGGCGGCTTGTTGCCAATCATAGTTCTCGTTTATCGCATGGTAGCCATGCTCGGGCAGGGATAATCCGAGGAACATGATAGGCACATCCAGGACTGTCTGCATGCTCACGACGGCACCGATAGAGCCGCCTTCGCGCACAAAAGCCGGCTCTTTGCCGAACGCTTCAGCCATGGCTTGCTTAGCGGCATCGGCGAACGGGCCGGTGAATTGACCGAGGTAGGGACGGAGGCTGCCTTCGCGCTCGATCGTGATGTCCGGGTTCTTGGACTTCAGGAACTCGCTTACGGTCTTGTACACCTTGTCCGGATCTTGATCCGGTACCAGGCGGAAGCTCAACTTCGCTTCTGCTTTGTGCGGCACAATTGTTTTCACGCCGGGACCTGTGTAGCCACCGACCAGTCCATGAACTTCCATTGTTGGCATTGCCCAGATGCGTTTGGCGGCATCGCCGTCATCTTCCGTGCGCAGTGAGTTCAGCTCATGTGCGCGTTTGAATTCCTTGTGCGAAAAACCGGATGCGACGAAGTTTTTCATCTCGGCATCAGACAGCGGTTTTACATCATCGTAGAATCCGGGAATTTTCACTTGTCCGGTGCGGGCGTCGTAACACTCACCAATGAGTTGCGCAAGCTCGCCGATCGGATTTCTCGCCAGTCCTCCGACGAGTCCCGAGTGCACGTCCTTGACGCCTGTCTCCAAACGCACTTCGATGCATTGCAATCCGCGCAATCCATATCCGATGGCCGGACGCTCGCGTGATACCCAAATTGTGTCCGACACTACGACGGAATCTGTCTTCAGTTTGTCTTTGTTTTGCTTGAGGAAGTCTTCAAAGCTCGGACTGCCGATTTCTTCTTCAAGCTCCCAGATGAATTTGATATTGATGGGAATTTTATGGTCTTTCGCGTACTTTGCCGCATAAAGCACCGTCAACGCTGGTCCCTTATCGTCGGTGCTGCCGCGGCCGAAGTACGTGCCATCGGCGATCTTCATATCAAAGGGCGCGGACTTCCATTCCGACGCATCGGCCGGCTGCACGTCCAGGTGGTTGTAGACGGTCACGGTGGGATGGTTTGCTCCGCTTTCGAAGGTGCCAATCACAACCGGATTGCCCTTAGTCTTCACAATCTCAGCGCGCGCACCAAATGCGGTGAGCATCTTCGCGGCTTCTTCCGCCGTTTTCTCAATATCCTTCTTATGGGCCGGATCCATGCTGACGCTCGGCAGGTCGACGAGCTTCTTCAAATCTTTCTCGAAGTTTGCTCGCGACTGCTCGGCATATTTTGCTACATCGGCCACATTGATATCGACTTTCATATGCTCCCCCATCCGGCACCTGCGCCGTCGCCAGATCATACACCCATTCGCCGCGAGCAATGGTACCGGCGGGCGCAAGCCCGCTCTTCTCCAGCTTCTGTACTGGCGGCCGCAAGCCCGCTCTCTTTACTTCCGTTCTAAAGTGCCCATCTCAGAGTCACTCGCGTTTATCAAGAGTGACAAATATCCTTCTGGCCGTTCGAAAAAAGGAAACATCCGAAATTGTGGATCGGTCATCTCATCAACAGTGCTTTGGGATACACACATCAAAAAAGCTCACAGTGCATTTGCGATGAAAAACCTCCACGAGACTCTTTCTTTATGCGACCTGTCCTACTTAGACCCGGAGCGGCCGGTCGACCAACTGTGGTCGAGTTATATTCGTCAGGCACGCATTTGCTTCGCCGGTAAAAATATCGGTCAAGCAGTACGCATGTGCCAGCTCGCCCTCCAGCAGGCTGCGGCGTTCGGTGATAACGACTGGCGAATGTTCGAGACCGAACGTCTATCTTGCCGTGTTCTTATGCACCTAAAGGAATACGATAAAGCGGAAGCCATCCTTTCGTCCATGCTCGTCCCGCTGCACGACAAATATGGCGGCACAAGCCCCGAGTTTTTCGACGTCGCCCTCACCCTGGCACAGATCTACGAACTCCGCGGCGATTATGCTCGCGCCATCAAGCTTGTGTTGCATGTGATGTTCAACCATCCGCGCCGTGTTTCGGACCCGGTGGATCAAGAATACGCAGCAATCAAAAGAAAATATCATGCGCTCAAAAAGATCGAGAAGCATACCGGCGTGACCCGACGAATTGCTTGAAGATAATGCTAGAACGAAAGGATGCCAATTGTATGCAGCCAGGTTTCGACTAACTCCGGCCATCTGGTTATGGGATTTTTCGTGCGCCGCAATCCGAATCCGTGCCCCCCATCTGCGTAGACGTGCAGTTCTGCGGCAACTCCGGCTTTCCTCAATGCATTGAAATAAACCAGTGAACTATCGACGTCGATCACCGGGTCATCTTCGGCGTGAAACAAAAACGTCGGCGGTGTTTGTTTTGTCACCGGCACGGATGAATCTAGCTGAAATGATTTAGGCGGGTGTTCGTTGAGATACGCTGGATAACCGCAGACTGCAAAATCCGGACGGCAGCTTAGTTTGTCCGCTGCATCGACTTGCTTGTATAAACGTGTCTTGTAGTGAGTACTTAGCGCCGCGGCGAGATTGCCACCCGCCGAGAATCCGAGCACTCCAATTCTGTGGGGATCGATATGCCAATCTTTGGCGTGCAATCGCACCAGTCCGAGTGCTCGTTGCGCATCTTCCAGCGCCGTCGGAGATTCCGGGTAAGGACCTGATTTTGGTTTGTGCCCTTCGCCGGGCACCCGGTACTTTAAAAGCACGCATGTGATTCCCTTTGCGTTGAGCCAATCGGCGACCTCGGTTCCCTCGAGGTCGATCGCCAAAATCTGATAGCCGCCGCCGGGAAACACGACGATCGCTGCCCCGGTGTTTTTTCCCTTGGCTGGGTAAACGGTGATCGTCGGCTGCGAGACTGTATCGATAATGGTGATCGGTTTGCCGCCGACGAAATCCCGTCCTTGCCGACTGGACTCGGTTGCCGCAAGCGGGGCCGCGTCAGGCACCTTGCCTGGCCAAATAGGAATTTGTGTGTGTCCTGCAGGTTCCCACGCAGACGCTTCGCCCGGCGAAGCCACGCAGACCAGCGCGAGCGTGCAGCAAACAACGATCGAAGGTTTTATCATGACGCTGCATTATAAATGATTGCCGCGATCAATTAAGCTGATTGCAAGCCGTAGCGTTGCCAGAGGCGGGATTCGAGGCGATACGTCTCGCTGAACCGGTGCTTGAACTCGTTGTGAGAAGCGATTCCCCGCCAATCCTGAATGTAGCGCGACAGGCGATCCAGTTCTTTCAGGTATCTGGCCGGGTGGTCCGCGTCATACGTCGATCGTTTCACGGCAGATTGCAAAAGTGCACGATAGATTATTGTCGCGGCCAAATAGCGGTGGGCGTCGCTCAGTTGTTCGGCCAACGGCAATAGCGTGTTTCGTGGTCTGCCGTTTAGTTCGGATGCGTGCGATAGCAAGTAATCCTCGGCTTCACTGAAATATTCCATTTCGACCAGAAATTCCAAATCGACTACTCTGATGCGCGAACTTTGCATGATGCCGACGATCTCGGCTTGCGCTACTTTGTCCTGTTGGTCTGTGCCGATGAAGTCGAGAAGTTCTTGGAATGCCCAAAACTCGCGATTGCGCCGGAAGATTCGCCAGGCGACCATCTCGGCCAGTCGCCGTTCGCCAAGATGAACGTAGAGCTCGAGAAGCAATACTTCCCAACAATCATTCTTATGTGCAGCGCCGAATGAAACCCGCTCTGCCCAACGGGCGGATTCGCGCACGTCTCCGGTTTCAAGAAGTATGATGACGAGATCTTGAACAGCCGCTTTCGATGCTTTGCGCCCAAGAGCAAGACAAGCCTTTTCCAGGACGGCGGGCGCGCGCAGTTGGCGCGCCAGCGAAACGATTGCTCGCAAATACCGCTGGCGATTTCTTCCGGAGGTGCTGGCGGACACCAGATGCCACAATTCTTCGATCATCGTGTAACAGAGCGCTTTGGGTAGGAAGAGCGTTGCCAGGTCGAATAGCGTTTCGCGCAATCGGTAGGGATCGGTTTTGTTCAAATATAAGATAAGTTGTCCAAGCTGTGCTTTGTCCGGATAGCGCGTCGCGTAAAGCGCAAACAGTGGACCTATGAGTTCGTCCAACAGCTGACGCAGCGAGCGGCGGTGTCGCTTGGGGCAAAGAGCGAAGAGGTCCTTCTCGGCTTCGAATATGCGGACCATCACGCCAAGTCCGAGGTGAGGGTCGGTCAAATCCTGCTCCAGCTCTTGCAGGAGTTGCATGAACGAATCGAGTAAATGTCCAAAGGAAGCCAGATCAAGCGGACGCTCCAGGCTTTTTAGGCCCAACAGAAAGATTCGCAATTTGTCGGCAGAATTCATATAGGTCTGGCTGTTGATGGGCTTTTAAGCCGATGAGCCGGACCTCGGTTTGTTAACAATTCGCGTGGTGCCGGCTGGTGATGCGGGTTTTCATCTTCATCATGTCATTGTTAAGGCGCCAAGTCAAGTGAAAACCGGCAGCCGGGGCGGGTTTTGGGCGATTAGTCAGGGAACAAACTGGGCGCAGGCGTGCCCGGTACAATTAGACGAGCGCAGGCGGCTCGCCTGCGCAAGCCGGCGCCGCTGCGGTTGGCTCTACGCTTCGCGTAGCTCTTCGCCCAGGGCGTGCTTTTGAGCGGCAAATGCCTGCATATCGGCGACGGGCTTCGACAAAGGGGCCGTGTGGGGCTGTGGGTCAGGCACAGTGAAGTAGAAGGTGCTGCCGTGTCCCTCTTCGGATTCCACCCAGATTTGTCCGCGATGATGCTCAACCATCTTTTTGGCGATCGGCAAGCCCATGCCCGAGCCATTTTCGTCAGGGTGTTTACCCAGCCGGTTGAATACCTTAAATATGTCGCGCGAGAAGACACGGCTTATGCCGCGTCCATTATCTTTGACTGCAAATTGCCAACCGTCCTCGACGCGCTGCGCGGAGATGTGAACCTTCGGAGTCAGACCGTCGTATTTGGTGGCATTGTCAATCAGCTCGCGAAAAATAAATTTTAGATGTTCGCGCGTCATGTTCACCTTCGGCAGATTGTCGTGGCTGACATAGGCTCGCCGTTCTTCCAGACGCTCTTTCAAATCCGTCAGAACGTCGCCGAGAACTTGCATGGTGTCCAATTCACCGATTGCTGATTCTTTCGCATCGGCACGAGCAAACGCCCAGAGATCATCGATCATGCGCGAGATTGCTCGCGCGCCGCCAACGCTGCGTGCGATAAATTCATCGGCATCCTCGCCGAGCCGTCCTGTATAGCGCACGGACAAGAGCCGCAGATAGCTGATGACCACGCTAATCGGTTCTTGCAGTTCGTGGAATATCGCGCGCGCCAGATGCTGGAGTTCTTCGTAAAGTTGTTGGGTGCGGTGCTCCTGTTCTCGCAGCTTGTCTTGCGCCTTGTCGAGTCTTGCAATTAACTCGAGATTGTCCAGCATCGTTTGCACGTCTAGATTCGGGTCGCCTTCAATGAAACGCTCCGGCGGCACGACTGACGGATTATTCAAAACCTTTTGTTCGGTGATAACTTGCGGGTGAGCGTGAATGATGGCTTTGATTTTCTCAGGGGAAAACTTGCCGCGGTGATACGCGCAAATCACCGATATATTGTTGGCCTCGGTAAACTTATTCAGCCGTGCCTCATATGGCGCCAGCATGTAACAACCAGGTTTACCGGATAATGCCCACGTCATTTCGACGCAGGCGCGCACGGCCGGATAACCTTGCTGCTGCGCCTGTACAAGTGCCGACTTCCAATAAGTCATCATCTTGTCTTCGGCAAAGTGTCCGTGGCTGAGGTGTGCGTCGGCCGTTGATATCACTTTGAAAGCACCAGTTTCGATGTAATGCTTCAGAGCGAATCCGTTTTCCTGCATCGCTGCAACAACAAAGTCCGGACTGTTTTCGTCAACAAAATAAATGCATTGTTCGCCAAGCAATAACCCGGATTGAAAGAAAGGCACAAACTGCCCCTTGAGCTCCTCGGGCGTCGCGTACACAGAACACGGATGATCGTGGACTTTCAGTGTCGCCACGTGGGGAGGCTGGCTATGTTGAGGCATTTTTTATATCCGTTAGGTTGCTTTGTTAGCCTAATGGATTCGGTCAACTTTTGTCAGCGACAGAACGCTGTATTCCGTATGGCGAAAACCACAAAACTGTGCCTACTGCCACGTTTACTTGGCAGAGCAAGCGCTGGTCGTATGATTCGATACTACCGCAAAGCCTGTGTTCATGCCCGTCTTCACTAATTTGCTGAAGGACGGGTGGGGACGGATTTTGGTGTCGGCGGGTAAGGCTGCGGTATGTATTCAACCGTTGGCGTCGTCGACCCCTGTTGCGGATATAGATCCATGAGGCCGTAAATTTCCTCAGGCAAACCGACTTCGATTGGCATGCCGAGGGCTTGCGCATCTTCTGCCGTGATCGGGTGATCGTGCGTCCATTGGCCTGATAGCAGGGACTCGGCAATTTTTGGAACATTTTCCGGCGCCACCTTCACTGCCGGCACATGATCATCAAGAATTGCTTTCAGCAAATTTTGCACCTG
>DATNQY010000156.1:0-3011 GCA_036703785.1 Candidatus Obscuribacterales bacterium | reverse complement strand
AGATCCGATACTTATCGGCACTCGCTGCAGATGATGGTGTTTCCATTCAACAAACGCCTCTGCGATTGAAACAAAGAGCCCTCGAAGTTCTTGCTGTTCAGTAAGGGATGCTCGTAGACACATGCTCACAACACGACCAGTCATCGCAGGTATAGCCACAACCAACGGCAATCTGCGCCACATTACCAGCAGTCCGTTTCGGAGTTCTATGCGCCTACGTTGGGAAAGTGATGATCTGCCGTGTTGATCCGGATAATGCTTTATGCTTGAACAAGGCAGATATGAAATTTTCCAATTAAAGTGAATCAGAGCCATTCCCATCTCCTCCTCTTCGCGAGCGTACTTGAGGTGATCCCAAAATCCGCCACAGGTCCAAAATGCCTTCGCTCGAATGCAGCAACCACCACCCGCAAATATAAACGTCGAAAACCGACGGTCGAACCATTTTGCTAAAGGGCGTCGAAACACCCACGCCGACGGATCTGGACGGCCGGTATCCCGAAGGAAAATTCGGAATGCCACGATAGCGAGCCTTTCGTCCTGCCGAAGCGCGTCAGCGGCAGCGCTAACAGCGTAATCGTCAGCAAAGGTCGCGTCGTTGTCGAGAAAACACAGGTAATCACCCGTCGCGCGCCGTGCCGCATAGTTGCGTGATGCTGCTACTCCCATTCGAGGACATTCTTCCGCAAGGACTTCGATATTCTTTTTACGCAGCGATGCGACGGCCTTTTGAATCGTTTCTACTGATTGGTCAGTCGATCCCGCATCCACGATGACAACCTGCAGCGGTCGATATGTCTGCTCGGAGACGGACTGTAAGCACGCCTGCAGCGCTGGTGCGCGATTGAAGTTATGGATAATAATGGTGATCTTCAATAGCACGACCCTCCCTTGGCGGAAAGAGCAGAAGCATCAGGTCCGGACTTGCCGAATTGCCTTCTAACAAGACCATAGAAATGTTCTTTGCTACTAAAAGCCCAAGCGAGCAAGGCAAAGCAGCGTAGGCGTTGTTGGCGAACGAACGCTTGCGTCCGTTCATCACGCCTTAATAACAACAACACTCGTAGCAGAGAAATCCCAGCCAATCGGAATACGGCGCTCACCGCGATGATGAGACGAAACAGTGCAGCCTGGATTAAACTCCGGTAACGGCGAAAATACAAAAACGGCGCTTCGCCGTTTTCCATGCCAAGAAGGAGGCGCCTGACTGGTGATACAGAGAAGCTCTTGCCCCCCGAATGCCCGATGTGCGCAGCGGGAAGATAATAGAGTAGCCGTCCGCTGCAGGCGATACGCGCGCAGTAATCCAAATCTTCGAAGTACATGGGTAGATCGGCATTGAGCAAACCCACTTCGTCGAGCACTGACCGTGGAATAAACATCGCCGCCCCGGTTAAACAGGGTACCGGATACGCCGTTTTTAGATCCGACGATGCAAGGCTTTCACACCCAAAGCGCTTGCTTTTCGCGAATAATTGTTGCAAGCCGAATTGACGGTACAAAGTGGCTGCAAGAGATGGAAAGTCGCGCGCGCCGAACGTAGCCGTCGCACCATCGTCGTCTGTAAGTCTTGGTCCGATGCAGCCCACATTGGGGTGCGAGTTATAGAACGCTATCATCTCGCCGATTGCGTCATTTTTGAGCCAGCAATCTGGATTGAGAAGCAGTACAAACTTACCCTTTGCTTTCTGAATAGCAATGTTCATTGCAGGCGCAAATCCGAGATTTCCGCCTGTTTGTATGACACGTAGGTTCGTGAATTCGGATTCCAGGACCTCGCAAGTCCGATCGATGCTGGCGTTATCTACGATCACAATCTCGTACAAAATGCCAGCCGTCTGACATTCGATACTCGTGAGGCATCGCTCGATGGTGCCTTCTGAGTTCCACGTCACTAGTACGATGGACACATCCGGCGTTGACGCCGAAATTACGACTTCGGCTTTAGTCACGTCGACTTCCCACTAACACCATGCGACCCTTAAGCTTTAACTTATATTGATTCACGCTGCCCCGATTCCTCTTATAACGGCTGGTACGGTCTTTACAAGAATTTGGACGTCGAGTGCAATTGACCACTGGTCGATATATTGAAGATCCAGTGCAATCCATTGATCAAAACTGGTATTACTTCTCCCGTTGACTTGCCACAGGCAAGTCAGGCCGGGCTTCACGCTGAATCGCCGCATGAGGCACGCGTCATTGAATCGGGCGACGTCGCGATTCGGCAACGGGCGCGGCCCGACCAGGGACATCTCTCCTTTCAACACATTGAATAACTGCGGCAATTCATCGAGCGAAGTCTTACGCAGTAATCTGCCGAGAGGTGTGATTCGTGGATCGTGCTTCATTTTGAATACCGGCCCGTGTGCTTCGTTCAGCCGCTCTAGAGCCGATTGGCGGGCTTCGGCATCGACGACCATAGTCCGGAATTTATACATCCGGAAGCGTCGCTTGTTCAGGCCGAACCGCTCCTGAATAAAAACGATGGGACCGGGGCTGGATAGCTTGATGGCGGCTGCGATCACCAGAAATACGGGAGACAGGACGGCCAAAGCGACGATCGATATGGACAAATCGAGAGAGCGCTTCTGCCATTTGGCTTCGACGATGCGGCTGGGCTGCCAGCTCATGTAGGGCATGAGCGCGCGCTCTTCCACCTGCAGGCAGCCGAGCGTGTGGCTGAACGGTTGGTAATTATAGGCGGCCGGTACTCCGGCACGCTCGCAAGTTTTGATGGCTTGCTGAATCTGGTCGTAACAAGAGCGCAGCGGGAGGGCAATGAGCACTTCGTCCACTGGAGTCGACATCAAAATGGATTCAAGCTCAGTTAACGACCCGAGAAGAGCCTTTGCAATGACGCCGGGAATCACGTGCACCGACGGCGAATCGACGAAGCCGAGGACAACATAACGGTTGGGTCCGGAGGCCGCCAGCGATTGATGAAGCCGCAGCGCGAGAGGGCCGCTTCCGATAATAAGAGTCCGGATAGGGTGCGAAGTTTTTTTTAA